>CAYRFK010000072.1:0-19975 GCA_964423465.1 uncultured Verrucomicrobiota bacterium
AGATCCTGCTCGGCTTCACGCCCGGCTACGGGAGCACGTTTGAGATCGTTTCCGGCTTCGGAACGCTTGGGGGCGTCGGAGAGTTCGACGGGAAGCCGGAAGGTTCGCAATTCACGGTGGGCGGGACGGACTTTGAGATCCACTACAACGCGGATGACATCACGCTGACCGTCGTGCCCGAGCCCGCGAGCCTGGGCCTGATGGGCCTGCTCGGCATCGCCGGATGGCTGATGCGCCGGCGCACGCGGCGCTGATCGTTGCGAAAGGACCGCCGGACAACTCCGGCATCCGGGGCGGGAAGCCCCGGGTGCCGGAGTTCGTGTTTTGCGGGGAGTTCAACCCAGGAAGAGCAGTTGGACAGGATTACAGGATGTACAGGATTGCGATTGAGTTCATTGCGGAAACTGGCGACTTAGCCGGAACGATTCAGTTGGATCCCAAGTTGAGGACGCTACGCGGGCGAATCGTTCCGGAAGAGGAAAGTGAAAAACTCCAAACTCCAAGGAAGTGGAAAGGCCAACGGGGGCGAAGGGGGAAAGGCCGGACGGCCTCAGTGCCCAAGCTGCCCGTGAAAGACGGGTACCTTTCAGGACGACCCTGCGTCAGCAACTGAAACCCCTCCGTCTTCCTTCCTTCCCCCTTTGCACTTTCAACTTCCTTGGAGTTTGGAGTTTCCCTACTTCCTTATCGGCGCCATGGACTCCCTGCAGTTCACGGTCAACTGAATCGTTCCGGCTTAGTCAGATGAGTGCAGCATGGGTCTGCCGCAACTCCATCCTGTTGATCCTGTCATCCTGTCGCGCCTGCCTGGACTTCCGGGCATGAATATGCACGATTGCATGACTCATGTGGTCGTGTTATCGTGTGGCCGTGAAGACCATCACGTTGACGGATGAGGCATACGGACGGCTCAAGGACTGGAAGCGCTCCCCGGGGGACTCGTTCTCCAAGGTTGTGATGACGGTCGTTCCCAAGCGCGGGACACTCGGCCAGATGATCGAGGACGCGAAGGATCTCCCCGCTGCAAGCGAGGCGAGGATGATGACGATGGAGGAGGCGGTCTCGTGGGGCGCCGACCCCGGGAAGCTGCGGGACAAATGGACCTCCTAGCCGACACCACCTTCTTGATCGATCTCTGGCGCGAGCAACGCCGTCCGGGTATGGCCATGGACTTCGCCCGGCGCAGCAAGGATCTGGCGGTCGGGCTGCCGTGGGTCGTGGCGGGGGAGTTTCTGAGCGGCGGGGCCGCAGCGGGGCACGATGTCGATGCCCTCGCCCTGTTTCTGGCCCCCTATGCCGTTGTGCACAGCACGGACACGATTGTCAGCCGCTACGCGCACCTCTACACCGCGGTCCGCAGGGACAGGCTGGCTGTGGGGCCGAACGACCTCTGGATTGCGGCATGCGCCCTCTCCCTGGGGTTGCCGTTGATCACGCGCAACACGCGGGATTTTGGATCGCTGGCGGGTCTCACCGTTCTCGACTACGGCGCGTCACCGGCCGGCTGAACTCCAGCCCGCACCACTCGCCGTCGCCGTCGCGGACGGTCTCTGCCAGCCCTTCGGCCGCGTAGGCGTCGGCTACGGCGTCCGCCTCGGTCTCACGAATTCCGCTGAGCAGAAGCGTATGCCGCGTGGCGGGGGCAAGGGCGTGGGCCGATTCGAGGAGAAGCGGTCCGTACAGATTCGCGCAGACCAGGTCGAAGCGTCCGCGCGGCGTGCCGGCGAGAATGTCGGCCTCCTCGAACCGGATCCGGTCCGCGGTCCGATTGCGTCGGGCATTCGTGCGCGCGGCGTCGACCGCCTGGGCGTCGTTGTCCGTTGCGAGAACCCGTCCGGCGCCGAGACGGACGGCGGCGATGGCGAGGATGCCGCTCCCCGTGCCTGCATCCAGCATCGTGCGCGGTCGTCCGTCGCGGCAGTGGACGGCCAGTCGCTCGAGGCAGAAGCGCGTTGTGAAGTGGGTGCCGGTGCCGAAGCTCAGGCCGGGTTCCAGGCGCAGATCCTTCACGCCGCGGGGTGGTTTGCCGGCGCGCGACCATTCCGGAACGATCCGGAGGCGCCCGCCGACGGTGAGCATCTTGAAGTGCTTCCGCCAGAATCGCTGCCAGTCCCGCGGACGGCAGATGCGGACCGAACGGCCAAGGACGAGGCGCTGCGACTCCGATGCACGCAGGAACCGCTGTGCGGCCACGGGATCGGCGAAATAGAGATCAAGCCAGGCCCGCGTGTCGCGCGGCTTGAGCAGTTGCACCGGCTCCACGCCGGAGGCCTCGCGGGCCCACTCGGCGAGCGCCTCGGCGCGGTCCGCGCCGGTCAGGAGCGTGACGACGGTCCAGGAAGCGGCGGTGAGGGGTGGGGATTTCATGAGGGGGACTCCGGCGAACACCGAACATCGAACACCGAACAGCGAACGTCGAAGTCCGGAGTCAACAGCCAACAGCGAACATCCAACAACCAACATCCAACGCCGGAGAACGAACGCGAAGGGCGAACCTCCGAACCTGGATTCGGCAGTTCAGACAGGCGGGACAGGATAACAGGATCAACAGGATGGAGTTGCGACAGACCCTCGCTGCACTCACCCGATGAAGTGGTTTCTGTAATAGACTCCGCCGCAATCCTGTACATCCTGTAATCCTGTCAAATGGATCTTCCTAGGCTGAACCTGCGAACCTTCGAACCCTCGTTCCGCCTCATTTCCGCTCCCCGTTTCCACCCTTTTCGGGTGCGGGCATCAGTTCCTTCGGCATGTTCCGGGGGGTCCACTGTGGTGCGATGAGCGAGCCTCCGAGATCGAACTCGAGGAGCTTGGTGACGGGAAGTGTCAGCAGGCGGACCACGTCGGCGACGAGGCCTTCGCGGAGAAGCTTGGCCTCGACGACGAAGTCGAGGCTCCGGTCGAAACCGTAGGAACCTCGGGCGCGCATGGTGAGGATGTCGCCCTGCAGTTCGGCCTGTTCCGTAGCGGCGCGGCCGTTGGCGACGCGGAAGTCGGCGAAGAAGTCGCTTTGCGATGCGAAGGCCACGCCCGGGATGATGCGTCCGAGATGGCGCGAGAAGCCGCCGAAGAGAGGGATCTCGAGGAGGCGTCCGTCCTCGATACGGATGGATCCGGATCCAACGGCGGTGTGTCCCTGGCCGGCGCCGATGAACCCGGTGAGGTCGACGGCTCCGGAGAGCCGCCCCTCATGGGTCTGTTCCTCGCGATCGGTGAGCGCGCGAAGGACGGAGGGCAAGTCGAAGACGGCGAAGTTCCCGATTGCATGGTAGCGCGTGCGCGTCTCGCCGCCGTCGGCGAGGTCGAGCGCGGCATGCCCTGCGAAGGTTCCGCCGTACACGGTGCCGGTGACATTGGTGATCTCGACGTGGCGGCCCCGGATGCGGCCCTGGAAGGCGCACCGGTTGAGAAGAAGCCAGCCCATCCCTGCGTCCTGTGCCTCGATCTCGAACGTCGCATCGTTTTCGCGGCGTTCACCGTAATCGGCGTGGCCGCGCGCGCGGATGCGGGCGGGTCCCTCGGTCCGGAAGTGCGAGACGAAGCGGTGGGGTGACGGGCCGCACAGCCGGCCGGCGGCGGCGGGGTGGATCGAGCTGTCGATGTCGAATCGGAGCATCCGCCGGATGAAGTCCTGTTCGATCCAGCCGACAATCGCACCCTCGGCGCGCTCGGCACGGATGTCGTCGAGCCGCATGACCTGGTTGCTGACCTGGATGCGGGCCGAGGCGGCGGCCAGCAGGGCTCCGTTGTAGACGAAGTTCGTGGCGGTGACGGCCCCGTTCAGAACGAGGCGCCGGATGTCGCCCATCCGGCCGGTCACCTCGGCGGTGCAGACGGGCGGGACGGAGCGGAAGAGGGTTGCGCCGACGTGCAGCGACTGGGCGGGATCGAGCCAGGGCATCATGGCGTGGGGATCGAACGCGGTCCGGGCGTTACCGCGGTAGTCGCCGGAGGGAAGGTCGATGCCGCCTTCCATATGGAACGGCCCGGCGGCCGCTCCGCGGCCCGCGATGCCGTCGGCGGACACGATGCGCAGGGCGGGGCCTTCCCGTTCGAAGACGAGGGCGAGATTCTCCAGCCAGACGCCCATCAACTCCGTCCGCGATACGTTGACGCGGCCGCGGATGCGGTCCACCAGTGAGGTCACGGCAGCTGGGCCCAGTGTGACATCGAAACGCAGCGGGTCGATGCTTTGCAGATCGATCCCCGTGCGGATGCGGTCCGCCCGCGCGGGCAGGGGGATGAGGGCGGCGTGTGTGGCGGGCACGGAGCCGTGGATTCGCACTTCCGCGGTCCGGTCGGCCGGGGAAAGGGATGCGGTGATGGAGAGCCGCTCGCCTCCGGCGCGCAGGGAGGCGTCCTCCAGCTGGATGCGGCCGCCGCTGAGGCGGGCGGAAAGGGACCACCCTTCCATGGGCAGTCCGTTCCACGTCAGGGCGCCACCTTCCCCCTGAAGGGTGAGGGTGGCACGCTCCGGGGCCGCGGCATCCAGATCGAAGCCGGCTTCAATCCGGCCCCCGCCGGGAAACGCGAGAGGAAGTCGTTCAGGATCGAACGGGGCGCCACCGCCGCCCGGAAGGAGACCGTGCGGAAGGAGGTTCGGGGGCTGAAGCCGGCCGTCCGGCCCGCGGGCGAGGATGACGCGGCCCGCCGCGCGGATGGTGATACCGCGCCACACGCCCGACATCGAGCCGACGCTGAGCGTGGTTTCTTCGAGGAGAAGGCTGGCCTGGATCTCGCGAATCGTCTCGCCTGCGGCCGGTTCAAGATCGGTGCCGAGGAGGAGCGATCCATCGCGGACCTCCAGCCCTTCCAGGCAGGGCTTCCGGCGCAGGAGGTCCATCCATCGGAGCCGGATGCGGACGACGGCGGCCTCGACGCGGGGCCGTCGCGATGCGGGACCCTGGAAGAGGCGCACGCCGGAGGCCTCGACGCCGTCGGGGAGGGCGAGGCGCAGTCCCGTGAAATCCGCATCCAGACCCGCCCGCCGGATGGCGGCGCGAAGCCGTTCGCGCGCCGGCGCGGGGAGTCCCTTCCTGTCGAGCCACACAATCGATGCCGCCACGACGGCGATCAGGAGGAAGGCCACGCGCCTCAGGAAGCGCCCGGCGCGCCCGCGGCGGCGGGCTCTCACCGCGGGGCCTCCGGCGCGCGGTTGGTCACCGGAGCGGGCGGGCTGGACGCGGGCCGGGCATGCAGGTCGGCCTGCAGCACCTCCGCAACCGCCGGGTCCAGTAGGAATACCAGGTCCTGACCGCGGACGGAGGCGTGGACGCCCTCGGGGATGGTCCGCCCGAAAAGGATGCTCCGGGTCAGCCCGCCCTCGCCCCGCAGCGTCACGGTCAGGGTGGCCGCAGGCGGATCGAGGCCGTACGAGATCATTTCGGACGGATTCTCCGCGACCCAGGCCGCGGCGCGAAGCGAAGCCAGATGGGTCAGTCTTGACTCGGTGGCCGTCCGGGGGATCGGATCGCCCTCGGCCGTGAAAAACTCGTTCGTGATTCCCCGGACGGCACGCTGTTCCGTGCCGCCGCGCGACAGGATCAGGCCCCCGACTTCCCGGGGAGGAATCGCCAGGATCGCACGGTCACGGAACCGGAGGGGATCGACCGAGAGGAATCCAGGCGCCTTGGTTCTGATCCGTACGTCGTGGGAGCCCTCGGAGGACACCACATCGACGGGGGTCATTTCGAACGGTGTCTCGTGCACATGCAGTGCGACGTCGGCCGCAAGGTTGGTCATGCCCGCCGTTTCGACTGCGTTGGTGGTGGGGGGTGCGACGGTGCGGCGGTAGAGCAGGATGCGGGTGGCGGCGGCGACGGCGCCCGTCGTGGACGGGCCGGCGAACTCCTCGATTCGTGTGCCGGTCCATTCCTGCAGGAAGGCCCGGACCCGCGACTCCTCCGCCCCGGCTGCTACCGGCTCCGTGATCCGCCACGCGGCCCCGTCATACGCGATGCGGAGCCGGCGGTCGGACCGCTCGATGACAATGGCGCCCACATCCTCCGGAAGCATGGGGACGAGCCGGCGGTCGCGCAGGTCGTCCATCGGCGTGGCGAGCAACCGCGCGATGTCGGCGGGAAGCGTGAACACGGAGTCGCCGCCCGTCCGTCGGGCGAAGACAGCGCCGGGCTGCCCGTCCGGGGCGCGGCCGAGCTGCAGCGTCACCGGCGGAACCATCTCCCGGTCAAAGTCGACGGTCAGATCCAGGGCGGTCTCATCCAGTCCAAAGGCGGCGCCTTCCGAGATTCCGTCCTGGACGAACTCGAGAACGCGGGCGGCCAGCAGACCGTCGATCAGCCGTGTCACCGCCGCGCGGTCGGCGCGTCCCGCGACAGGCTGGAGAATCCGCCATCCCCCCCCGTCGCCCCGGGCCAGATGCAGGAAGCCGCCCGGCCTGCGGATCCGCACCTGCCGCACCTCGCCGGCAGCCGGCGGGAAGATCGACCGGTTGCGAAGAACGGACATCGACGAGGGCAGGTGCGCGAGCAGGTTGGTTCCGGTGGCGAGGATGTCGCCGGACGGAAGTTGTCGGACGTACAGGCAGCCAAGCCCGGAGGGCTCTCCGATCTCCAGGCGCAGGTCGATATCCGGGCCTGACAGCATCAGCTTCGCCCTCGGGCGGTCGAGGCCGTAGTCGCGCAGGTCCGTGCCGCGGCCCTTCAGTTCGTCCGCGGGGATGACGGCATCCTTCGCGGCCGACTCCAGTCCGTGCAGGATCCGGGCGATGCCCGCGGTATCCGCCGGAACGCGGATCGGTTCCACGACCCACCAGCGGTCGTCCTCGCGCGCGGCCGCCACCGTAAAGGCGGGCGTTTCGATGCGCAGGGCGGAGACCTTCTCCGGGGCGAAGGCGAAGGCGCGGCGGGAGCGGTCCAGGCGGTCGTCGGTCGACGCCCCCCGCCGTTCGACCATCAGAATGTAGGCGGCCAGTCCGGTGGCGCAGGCAACGAGAATCAGATTGGTCCGTGCGTTCATCGTGGCTCAGGCCCTGCGCCGCATCCAGACGAAGAGGCCGGCGACGGCCACAAGCCCCGGCACGCCGGCCACGATGGCGGTTCCCAGGTGGCGCAGCCGGGTGCGGGTGATGTCGATGCGGGTGTCGCGGATCTCCCGCGACGGGATGGCGATGCGGTCCCGCCGGTCGATGAGCCAGTTCAGGGCGCCGATGAACAGGTCGCCGTTGCCGCTGACGACCGCGCCGTTGGCGACAAACGAGGAATCGCCGAACACGGCGATCCGGGTGGGCCGGATGCGCACGTCAATGCCCCCCGCAGGCCCCCGCTCAATGGCTGCGGCGACGGTGACCGGCCCCATGCGGTCGCGGCCCTCGTCAAACTTCGGCGGCCGCTGTTCGGGGTCCGCCTCGGCCCACCCGCGTTCGCTGGTCGTCGCCAGCCGCGTGACGCGCGGCCGGTCGGCGCCAGCCTGCGGGCCCGTCACGCCGGCATCCGGCTCCACCGACCGCGGCGCGTACAGCACGCAGGCCAGGTCGCGGATGGCCGCGGTGGCCCCATGGCGCAGGAAGCGGCTGATCACGAGGCCGCCGCTGAGCGCGCGGCCCTCGTCGACGGCGACGTCCTCGCCGACCCGGACGCCCCAACGGCGGAGCAGTCCCTCGAAGCCCGTCGAGGTTCCGGAATCCAGCAGGATGAGCGCGCGCCCGTTGCGCTCAAGGAAGGCATGGATCGCATCGATCTCGGGCTGGGGGACGCGCGTGCGCGGGCCGGCGACGAGCAGGACGTCGGCATCCGGCGGAACGCCGGTTTCCTCGCCGATCAGCAGCGGCCGCAGCTCGATGCCCTCCTGCCGGATCAGGCGGGCGGCCTGGGCGAACCCCTGGTTGCGCTCGGTGCCGTCGATCGACCGCTCCCCGTGGCCGGTCAGCGCGTAGACGACCGGCGCGCCCGTGCGGCAGACCTCGTGGATCGCCGACGTGAGGGCCTGCTCGCCGCGGAAGGCGCGGCGGATGCGCTCGACGCTCTGGCCGGAGATGCGGCGCTCGAACTCGGAGAGATCGGCCGCGTTGAGGATCCGCGCGCGGCCGCCGGACTCGACGATGACGGCGTTGACCTCCGTCAGCGGATGCGTCTGCGCCAGCTCCTTGAGCCGCGTGATATCGCGGTCGGGATCGAACCGGGTGACGCGGATGCGCGTCGAGCCGGCCTGGTACTCGGACAGCAGGCGCATCAGGTCGTGGAGCTCGTCCCCGTTGCGGAAGACGACGGTGATATCGACGGCGTTCGTGAGCCCCTCGATCAGGCGGAGGCTCGTATCGGACAGCGCGTAGAAGCGCTCTTGGCTGAGATCCTTCCGAACGTAGTGCCGCTGCGCGAGGTAGTGGAGCATGCCGGCGACGCAGGCGGAGAGGGCGAGCGCCAGCACCGCGCCCGCGCCGGCGCCCAGCGACCGCCGCCGCTGCCGGCCGATGCCGCGGCGTGCGTCCGTCCGATCCGCCATGCCGTTGCCGTTCACCGCCACCGCCTCGATTCCAGCACCCGCACCGTCGCGAAGAGCACCCACGCCGTGTTGATGGCGTAGAAGGCGAACGGCCGCGTGTCGAAGACGCCGCGCGCGAGATCCGCCATGTGCGCGACCGGTGAAAGCCATGCGCCGAGACGGTCGGCCGCGGCCGTGTGCCAGATGTAGGGCAGCAGACCGCCGAGCAGGAAGATGCAGATGGCCGCGAAGGCGAGCAGTCCGGCCGCGATCTGCGAACGCGTGAGCGCGGAGGCCAGCAGGCCGATGGCGAGAAGGAAGGACCCGACGAGCAGCGCGCCCGTGTAGACGCCCGCCACGGCGGCGGGATCGACGGGCGGCGGCACGGCCGCAAGCCAGCGGAGCAGGGGACCGTAGGCCAGCGTCGGCAGCAGCATCGCCGCGTAGAACGCGACGGCGCCGGCGTACTTGGCCAGCACGACCTCGGCGTCGCGGACCGGGGCCGTCATCAGCGTCTCGAACGTCCCCGACCGGTGCTCCTCCGCGAACAGGCGCATCGTCAGCAGCGGCGCCGCCGCGAGCATGGTCAGCAGGAACACCCACCCGAGCAGCTCCGTCGCCCCCGCAACCGATCCCGGGCCCGCCGCCAGCGCCGCGGTGAGGATCCAGAATCCCGCGCCGGTGACCGCGAGGAAGAGAACCATGACGAGGTAGGCGGTCGGCGAAAGCGCGTAGGCCAGCAGTTCGCGGCGCCACAGGACGAGGAAGGATCTCATGCGCCACCCTCCTTCGGCGTGTGCCCGGTGACGGCCAGGAACAACTCCTCGAGGCTCTGCTCCTCGCGGTGAAGTTCGCGGAGGGGCCAGCCGCGCCGCGCGGCCGCGGCCGCGACGGCCGGGCGCGGGTCCTCGTCGCCCGCCGCCTCGAACCGCACCTCCGTCCACGCGCCCGCCGCCTCCGCCGTAAACCGGTCCGCCGCCGCAAGCGGCGAGAGCTCCGCCTGTACGGCGTCGGCCGGGGCCTGCACCTGCGCCACGATCCGCGCGTTGCGGTGGAGCCGCCGGGCGAGGGCCTGGACCGGTTCCGAGGCGAGCAGCCGGCCGCGGTGCAGGATCATGACCCGCCCGCACGTCATCTCCACCTCGGGAAGGATGTGGCTCGAGATCAGGACGGTGTGCCGCTCGGCCAGGCCGCGGACGAGGTCCCGCGCCTGCCGGATCTGGCTGGGATCGAGACCCAGGGTCGGCTCGTCGAGGATCAGCAGCTCGGGCTCGTGCACCAGCGCGTCGGCCAGCGCCACCCGCTGGCGGTAGCCTTTGGACAGCCGGCCGATGATGCGGTTCAGCACGGGGCCGATGCCGCAGAGGTCGGCGGATTCGTTGACGCGGCGGCGGACCCGGCGGACCGGCACGCCCTTGAGCGCCGCCCGGTAGCGGAGATACTCGGCCACGCGCATCTCGGGATACAGCGCCGCATGCTCGGGCAGGTAGCCGATGCGGCGGCGCACCTCCATCGGCTCGTCCTGGACCGACCGACCGCCGACCGTGATGGTGCCGCCCGTCGGACGGAGGAAGCCGGCGATCATGCGCAGCGTCGTCGTCTTGCCCGCGCCGTTCGGCCCGAGCACGCCGACCACCTCGCCGCGGGCGACCTCGAAGGAAAGGTCGTCCACGGCGGTGATGCCGCCGAACCGCTTCGTCACGTTTTCGATCCGCACCATGCTAGTTTGCCGTCAATTCCGTCGTGGCCGTCCGCGCGATCAGAAACCCCTCGCCGCGCTCGATGGCCGCCACCGAGACCGCCACGCGGTTGCTCCGCGCCATCGGTTCGAGCAGCAGGCCGACATCGTCCAGCGAGGCCACGCCCTGCCCGGCGATGCGGGTCAGCCGCATCCCCGGCTGAATGCCCGCCAGCGCGGCCGGCCCTCCGGGCTGCACGGACTTTACCACCAGGCCGCCGCGGACCGGGTCCGCCGCGTCAGGCTCCGCAAGCTGCAGGCCGAACCGCGCGCCGGCCAGAACCGCGCCGTCGGGCTTCGGGATGGCGGTGAGCCGGAAGGTCGCGAGCGCCGCCTCGCCGGCGCGCTCGCAGGCCATGCGGACCTCGTCGCCCGCGCCCAGGCCGAGAAGCGCGCGGTGATAATCCAGAAGGGTGGACACCGCCAGCCCGTTGACGCCGATCACGGCGTCGCCCGGCTTCAGCCCGGACGCGTCCGCCGGCCCGCCGGTCTGGACCCCGATCACGAGGAGCCGCCCGTCGCGCTCCGAGAGGTCGACGCCCGTCCACAGCCGTCCCAGCGCGCGCGGCGAGAGCCACGACGTCAGCAGCGCCCGCGCCCGGTTCACCGGCACGGCGAACCCGATGTTCTGGCCTTCCTGGTGGATCGACACGTTCACGCCGATCAGCTCGCCGTCGACGTTGATCAGCGGTCCGCCCGAACTGCCGGGGTTCACCGCGGCGTCGGTCTGGAGGATGTCGCGGAACAGCGTCTGGCCGCCAACCTTCGCCTCGCGGTTCCTGGCCGAAAGGACGCCGACCGTCACCGAATGCGCCAGCCCGAATGGATTGCCCAGAGCGATCACGGATTCCCCCAGCAGCAAGTCGCCGTCCCGGGCGAAGCGGATCGCGGCCAGGGGGTGGGGCGGATCGATCTTGATCAGGGCCAGGTCGTTCAGTTCGTCGCCCGCCACCAGCCGCGCCGTGAACGGCCGCCCGTCCACCAGCGTCACCCGGATTGCCGTCGCCCGCTCGATCACATGAAAATTGGTCAGGATGTAACCCGACGAGTCAATCAGCACCCCCGAGCCCAGCGAATGTTTCACCTGGTAGCCCTGGGGAGTCGCCTGCTGGACCAGCTCGCCGAACATCCGGTCGAACAGTTCGCCCCGGAACCGCTGGAAGGGATCGCTGCGGACCACCTGAACGAGCTGCTCCGTGCCGATGTTCACGACCGACGGGAGGGCTTTCTCCACCGCCTCGACCACCGGCGTCCGCCGGGCTGTCGCCGCCATGCCCGGAACCCCCAGCGCCGTCGCCAGCCCCACCGCCGTCCAGCCTATGATTTGTTGAATTCTCACGATGCGTCCGCCCATTATGGCCGCCGCCGAACCCCGCGGCAACCCCGCGTTTTCTGCCCCGCTCACCGGTACAACGGCGTGGCGGGGCGGGCGGTGAGGCTGTTGTAGTGGCGCATGGCGATCCGCCACCACGGGGCGAGCTCGGCCTCGGGGGTGTTCCAGACCCGGTCGTGGAGTTCGTCCATCACCTGGGCATGCATCAGCAGCGCCATCTGCTCGCGGCGGCCGAGGGCCTCGGGGCCGAGTTTCAGCAGCCGGGTGGCCAGCTGCGAGAGGTAGACGGTCACGGGGTGCTTCAACTGGCGCTTCTGGCGCAGCAGTGCGCAGTGCGCCGCATTGATGTAGGGGTCCAGGACGGCCTGCATGAGGCCGTTGAACGGGCGGAGCCAGCCGGGCGGGGGCAGGCGCCGGCGGACGGCCTCAAGGTTCTTCTCGAGGTGGGAGACGATCAGCGGCGGGACGCTCTCGTGCGGCGTGAAGAAGAGCAGGGGGCGCCGCGCCGTGCCGCCGAGCCAGAGGGAGAGGGGGATCGAGAGCACGAGCCCCGCGACGACCGGGCTCATCCACGCGAACAGCGCCGGGCTGATGCGCCACGCCGCCCAGCCCAGCAGCGCGCCAAGCAGCGTGTGCGGCAGGTGCGTCAGCAGCGCCTCGCGCAGGTCGGGCCCGTCGGCGTCGCGCCGCTGCGCGCCCCACCGCACCTCGCGGCCGAGCAGGATCTGCACGACCGACGACGTATTGAAGAGCATGTGGACCGGTGCCAGAAGGGCGGAAAGCACGTGTTCGACGAGGACGCCCGCGGTCATCCGCGCCGCCCCGCCGAACGCGATGCGCCGCCGCCAGTCGAAGAGCGCCAGCAGCCACGCCAGCACCTTGGGCAGCGTCAGCATGGCCACCGTCACCGCGAACAGGATCAGCGCCAGCCGCGCGCCGCCGATGTCGAGGAACGAAGAAAGACCGACGTCGTGGTCGTAGCGCCTCACCGGCGCGAGCCACTCCGCGCGCGCCTGGTGGAGGCTCAGCGCGATCATCACCAGCCACAGCGGCGACGAGAGGTAGGACAGGATGCCCAGCAGCAGGTGCAGGCGATTGACGGCGTGCAGGCCCTTTGCCGCCAGCAGCCACGCGTGCTGCAGATTGCCGCGGCACCAGCGGCGGTCGCGCCGTGCGGCGTCGAGCAGTGTCGGCGGCGGGTTCTCGTAGGATCCCTCGAGATCGTAGGCCAGCCACACCTGGAAGCCCGCCTTGCGCATCAGCGCGGCCTCGACATAGTCGTGGCTCATGAAGCGCGCGCGCAGCACGCGGAAGGATCCGGCCAGCGACGGCAGCCCGCAGTGCTCCATGAACGGCGCCACGCGGATGATCGCGTTGTGCCCCCAGAAGTTTCCGGTGCCGCCCTGCCAGTAGTTGAGGCCGGCGAGGAAGAGCGGGCCGTAGAGCTGGTGGACGAACTGCAGCATGCGCGCGTAGCGCGTGCCGCCGCGGATCATCGAGGGGGCGGTCTGAATGATGCCCGCGCGCGGGTTGGCCTCCATCAGCCGCACGAGGCGCACCAGCGTGCGGCCGTCCATGAGGCTGTCCGCATCAAGCACGACCATGTAGCGGTAGCGGCTGCCCCAGCGGCGGCAGAAATCGCTGACGTTGCCGCTCTTCTTGTTCAGCGCGACATTGCGCTTGCGGTAGAAGATCCGGCCGAACCCCTTGAGCTGCTTGCAGAGGTCGATCCAGGCGACCTCCTCCTCGATCCACTTGTTCGGATCGTTGGAGTCGCTGAGGATGAAGACGTCGAACCGCGGCAGACAGCCGGTGCGCGCGAGCGAGAGGTAGATCGCGCGCAGTCCCTCGTAGACGCGGCTCACATCCTCGTTGAAGATCGGCACGACGATCGCGGTGGCCGGCAGCTCCGCCGCGTCCGGCGCCGCCCCGCCCGGCGCGTGCGTGATCAGGTGCGGGTCGCGGCGGCGGAGGAGGACGAGGAAGCCGATGCAGGACTGGACGACCCCGAGCGACAGCATCCCGAACAGCACGGCGAACAGCGCCAGCAGCGCCGCCTCCGCGCTGGAGAGTCCGCCGCGCCAGAGGATGTCCGCCATGACCCAGGTCGCGGTCGAGGTCAGTGCGAGCACGAGCGAGAAGAAGACCACCTGGCGGCGGGCCAGCCGGTAGCCGGGGCCGAACATGTCGAGGGGGATGGCGTTCACGGCAGCGCGATGCCCCGCGTGCGGATGAAGAGCCCGACGAGGCCGGCGAGGATCAGCAGCCAGACGATCGCCGCCTTCAGCAGGGGTGCCGTCTCGAGCTTCTCCATCGCGTCGCCCGCCAGTTCCGGCAGCAGGCCGTAGTCGATGGCGCGCGGCACCATGCTGCTCACCTGGAGTTCCGGGCCGGTGCGCACGACGCCCGCCCGGAGCGCGTCGGAGAACTCCCGGGGCACCTGCCCGCTCAGGATCGCATTCGGCCAGCGGAAATAGCCGTCGCACAGGTACAGCGCGAGGAACGACCGGGCATCCGAGGCGACCGGCGCCCCGGGCGCGGCGCCAAGCGCGCCGCGGATCCAGGTCTCCATCGCCGAGCGCGCCTCCTGGATCGCGATCGAGGCCAGCGCACCGGCCTCGCCCGCCTGCCGCCGCGCGATCGCGCGGTGGATCAGGAACGCGGCAAGCCTCGCGCGGTGCAGGCGGCTCGCGACGCGGCACGCGCGAAGGTAGTTCTCGACCTTCTCGAAGGCCTCGTCGCGCTCATCCGCCTGCGCGGGATCCCAGGGCGGGAGACTTATGGAATCCAGAGGGAGGTCCACGTTTCAGTGAGAGGTTGCCCGCCCTGGCGGAGGAAGGCCCTCATCTCCACGGGCGCGCCGGGCTTCTCCGGCCAGATGTGGAAGAACAACCGCCAGGTGCCGGCGCAGGGGTTCTCCATGACGACGACATCGGCGACGCGGCCGCCCTGGGCTGTCACGACGCCCTCCGGCGGCTTGGTCTCCGGCTTTCCGCCGGGCGTGCGCGTGAAGTCGAGGACGTACTTGCGGGCCGCCTTGACCTGGTGCGTCGCAAGGTCGCGAAGGAGGCCGATGCGCGTGGAGACCGTCCGCCCCGCCGGCGTCCGGGCCGGCTCGTCGTCGCTCCAGTGCAGCCGGTAGCTGAAGTCCGCCGCGTCGCCGGCCGCCAGCGTGCGCGCCGGCGCCCAGAACGCGACGACGTTGTCGTGGATCTCCTCCTCGGATGGGATCTCCACGAGCCGCACCGCCCCGGCGCCCCAGTCGCCGACCGGCTCGACCCACGCCGACGGACGCGCGTGATACATCGCCTCGAGATCCTCGTAGCTCTCGTAGCGCCGGTCGCGCTGCAGCAGGCCGAACCCGCGCGGGTTGCGGTCGGAGAACGAGGCGACCGTGAGCTGCCGTCCGTTGGAGAGCGGACGCCACAGCCATTCGCCGGCGCCGTTACGGATGAGGATGCCGTCGGAGTCGTGCACCTCCGGCCGGAAATCGCCGAAGCGCGTCTCCGAGTTCTCACCGTGCAGGAACATGCTCGTCAGCGGCGCAATGCCGTAGCTCGCGATATTCGTGCGCGCGAAGAGGCAGATGCGGGTCTCCATCACCGTCGACGTGCCGGGCTGGATCGTGAAATCGCACGCCCCGGCGACCGACGGCGAGTCGAACAGGCCGAGCACCCGGATCTTCGCGTCGTTCGGCCCGGGGCGGTAGACCCAGAAGTCCCGGAACCGCGGGAATTCCTCCGGTCCGCTGCCCGCCGTGTTCACCGCGATCGCGCGCGCCGAGAGCCCGTAGCGCAGGCCCGCGGGAAGGGCCCGGAAGTAGGTCGCACCCTGGAAGACCGCCAGTTCGTCCATCCGGTCGGGACGGTTGAGGGGATGCAGGATCCGGAATCCGGCGAACCGGACCTCCTCCGTGTCCAGCCTGCCCAGCTTCACGCGCTCCCCGTATTCGAAGAAGTCCTGCGAGAACGGAACGGGCCTCACGTGGTCGCCGTCCACCAGCCGGATCTCCACCTGGTCCTGCTGGATGTAGCCGGGATGGAAGAAGTTCAGCTGGAAGGGCAGGCGCTCCATGCGCCACACGGCCTTCTTCTGGTTGAAGACGACGCTCTGCATGTCGTCGTAGGACAGAGCCTTCAGACGGCGCGGCACCTCCCGGCGGTGATCCTTGTACGGATGCGCCGCCAGCACCTTCGCCTGCCCCTTCAGCGTCTCGAAATCGATGTCCGCCGCCCAGCCGCCCGCCGCCGCCAGGACCAACACCCAGACAACATGTATAGAAGTGCGCATGTGAGTGAACGTGATGATGGGCCGGAACATAGCACAAAAGGCACTTCCGGCGCAATTCGGCCCGGGAAGCGCCCCAGGGCAGACGCATCTTTCAGGCTACCACGGCATGGAACGCATCTCCATGCGGCGCCATCTGTTGCGACTCGATCTCCTCGATGATCGGTCGTAGCGCCGGTATCTGACCGGCGCCACCTTGCGTCCAGAGTTCAGCGTTGCGCCCGACGGATTCGGGCGCCACGGAGGAATCCCACGGAAAGTGACACGATCGTGGATCACGGAAGATGCGTCTGCCCTGGGGAAGCGCCCGGGCGTGGCTTGCCCGGCGCGCCGGACGTGGACTAGGCTGGGGCCGGGCGCCGAAGCCGAAGGAGACCCGTCATGATGTTTCGAGCCGCAGGTGTGTCCGCCGTCATCCTCGCCGTCACCGCCGCGGCGGAGGTGCCGAAGCAGGCCTTTCCGATGGACTGGTCCACCCACGGTCAGTCGGCGGCGGACCTCAGCCGCCATCTCGACGCGCCGGCGGGGAAGGGCGGGTTCCTCCGCGCCGCGGACGGCCACCTCATGAAGCCCGACGGCACCCGCTTCCGCATCTGGGGCGTCAACATCTGCGGCCCCGCCTGTTTCCCGGAGAGGGCCGATGCCGTCGCCCTCGCCGACCAGCTCGCGCGGATGGGCGTCAACTGCGTCCGCTTCCACCACATGGACTCCGGCTGGAGCGTCATGTTCGACAAGACGCGGAACGATACGCGGCAGCTCAGCCCCGACGCGCTCGACCGGCTCGACCACCTCGTCGCCGAGCTCAAGAAGCGCGGCATCTACGCGAACCTCAACCTCAACGTCGGCCGGCGCTTCAAGCCCGGTGACGGCGTGCGCGACGCGGACAAGCTTGGCTACGGAAAGTCCTGCACCTATTTCAACCCGCGCCTGATCGAGCTGCAGCACGAGTTCGCCCGCCAACTCCTGACGCATTCCAACCCGTACACCGGCGCCGAATACCGCCACGAGCCGGGTGTCGCCACCGTCGAAATCGTGAACGAGAACTCCGTCCTCGAGGGCTGGGTTGGCGGACGGCTCGTCGGCAAGGACGCCGAGAAGGCCGACACCTGGTCGCCGATCCCCGTCTCGTACGCGGAGGAGCTGACGGACCTCTTCAACGCGTGGCTCGCGAAGAACCGCCCCGCGGATGCCGTCGCCGCGATCCGCGCCGAGGCCGGGGCCGGGCCGGAGGGCCGCATCCCGCGCCTTGCGCCGCCGGAGTTCGGCATGGCCTCCGCCGCGCGCTTCCGCGCCGAGGCGGAGTTCTACATCGACATCGAACACCGCTTCTTCGCCGGCATGAAGCGGCTGCTGAAGGACGAACTCGGCGTGAAGGCGGCCATCGTCGGCACGTCGGATCACAACGACGGCTACGCGGCCTACGCCCACATCGAGGCCAACGCGATGTTCGACTGGATCGACGGCCACGGCTACTGGCAGCACCCGGACATCAAGGGCGCCATCCCCTCCTGCAAGAACACCCCTATGGTGAACGATCCTCTCGACTCGACCGTCACCCAGTTCGCCCGCACGCCCGTCGCCGGCCGCGCCTACACGATCTCCGAGGTCAACCACCCGTTCCCGCACGAGACCGCCTGCGAGGGCTTCCCGATCCTCACCGCCTACGCGATGTTCCACGACTGGGACGGCATCTACTGGTTCACATGGGACAACGGGAAGCCGTCGAAGGACGGCGGCGTCCCGCCGCGCGGTTTCTTCACGATCCCGCCCGACCCCGTGAAGATCGCGAACCTCATCGCCTGCGGCGCGCTGTGGCACCAGGGCGGCATTGCGCCGGCGAAACAGACCGTCGTGCGGTCATACACGCGCGAGCAGATGATCGATGCGCTCCGGATGGACAAGAACAAAGAACGGCCCTTCTTCACGCCCGGGTTCGAGCGCTCGACGCCGCTCGTCCACGCCACCCGCTTCCGCTTCGACGGCGGCCCCGCGACCGCCTTTCCGTCCGCCGCGCCGCTTGGAGAGATCGTCGCCGACACCGGCGAGCTCGCATGGACAGGCGCCGACCAACAGAAGGGCTTCGTAACCGTCGATGCTGCCGGCGCGCAGGCCCTGATCGGCCACGTCCGCGCGGGCGGGCGCTCGACGAAGCACCTCGCTGCCGACGTGAAGAACGACTTCTGCTCGCTGATGCTCGTGCCGCTCGACGGCAAGCCGGTCGCGCAGTCGTCGCGACTGCTTCTGGCCGCCACCGGCTGGTGCGGTAACACGGATATGCAGTGGGACGAGAAGCGCCGCGCGATCCCCGGCTGGGGCCGCGGCCCCGTGCTCATCGAGCCGGTCACCGGAACCGTCACGCTGCGCGGCCTCGCCGCGAAATCGCTCTGCGCCCGCGCCCTCACCGCCGCCGGAGCACCGACCGATGCCGTCATCCCGGTGGCCGCCGCGTCCGGCGCCTTCACCCTCACCCTCGGAACGCCCGCCGCGACGATGGTGCTGATCGAGGCTGCGCGATGAACACCGAACATCGAACATCCAACACCGAACCCTGCTTCGCCAGGGGCTACGCAGGGCAGGCGCCGAAGGCCAGGAGGGCGGACTCAGCATCCAACATCCAACAACCAACGCCCAACAGCCAACAGCCAATTCCGCTGGGCTCCGACCAGTCACTTGCCACTCGACACTTGCCGCTGTCTTCCCTCGACCCTCGCCCCTTTCCCGAGGGCGTCTCTGTCCCCCTGCCCGCGGTCCGCGAGGCCGCGGACCCTCCCGGTCACTCGCCCCGGGAGGGCCGGCGGCCCCGCCGGCCGTTCGACAGGTCCCCGAAGCCAAACGCGGGGCGGCGATTACGATTACGAGTACGATTACGATCAGGAGGGGACAGACACTCGACACTCGGACACTCAACACTCGTGAGGGGCTGATATGAAATGGCGGGGCGTTGGATTGGTTGTGACGGGTCTGGTGTGCGCGGCGGGATCGGTGCGGGGCGGGACGGTGCCGCGGGTGCCGGAGCCGCCGCATGCGGGCGGGGAGATGGCGCGGGCGTGGATGGATCTGTTGCGGCGGGAGGTGGCGGCGTTCCGCACCGACCTGAAGACGTGGGACAAGGATCCGCGGGCGCGACTGGTCACCGATGGCCGTCACACGGAGCACGGCATCCGGCCCAACGCGCAGCCGATGTCCGGCTTCGCGGCCGTGGCGCGCTGGTCGCCCGATGCCGCGGAGCGCGAGGCCGCGATGGCGGACATCGTCGCACTGCTGCGCTTCGTCGCGGCCACGCATGATGCCGGGCCGCTGACGGCCAGCGACGGGAAGAAGTGGAAGGACCAGTGGCAGTCGGCCCTGTGGGCGCAGTACGCGGGGATGGCGGCGTGGATCGTCTGGGACCGGCTCGACGCGGACCTCCGCGCGCAGGTGGAGGCGATGGTCGGGCACGAGGCCGACCGTTTCATCGGCACCCCACCGCCGTTCCAGATCCTGCGCGACACGAAGGCCGAGGAGAACGCATGGAACGCGAGCGTCGTCTCGCTGGCCGCCTGCATGTTCCCGGACCACCCGCGCGCGGCGGCGCGTCACGAGGCGGCGGTGCGGTGGCATCTCTCGTCGTTCCTGACCGCGGCGGACGCGGCGTCCGACCGGGTCGTCGACGGCCGCCCGCTGCGCGACTGGAAGCTCGGCGCCAACGTGCATCCCGACTACACGATGGAGAACCACGACCGCGTGCACCCGTCCTACATGGGCACGATCACGCTCAACCAGATCGCGCATCTTGCCTACCGGTGGGCCGGCCGCCCGGCGCCGGAGGCGCTCGACTTCAACACGAAGCCGGTCTACGAGCTGCTCAAGTTCTTCTCGCATCCCGACGGGCGCATGCATTTTCCGGACGGGCAGGACTGGGAGCTCCACCGGCTCACACCGATGGTGCATGCGATCATGAACGTCCTGCACAGCGACGCCGAGGCGGCGTACTTCGAGCGGGCCTCCCTCGACACGCTCCGCCGGATGCAGGCGCGCACGGGGCGGACGCTTCTGCCGCAGGAGTACTTCTTCCCGTCGCTGCCGGGCATGTACGTCGCCTCCTACGCCGACGCCTTCCTCTTCCACGCCTGGTGGGGCGACGGGGTCGCGCCCGTCTCCGACGCCGCCGTGCAGCGGCGGCTCGCCGGGGTGCGGCG
>CAYRFK010000073.1:0-6490 GCA_964423465.1 uncultured Verrucomicrobiota bacterium
ATCCGCGTTCGCCGATGCGCCGCCGCCGGCGGCGCCCGCGCCGCCTCCGGAACCGGCGGCGGCCCTGGTGCGCCGCGTCGAGGTGGCGGTCGAAGCGCCGGATGTTGCGCAGCCGGAGCCCCGCAACGCGCGCATCGCGATGACGCTGTCGTTCAAGGCGGCGACGGCGACCAACCTGCTGGTCCTGCCCGCGCCCCGCGTGCTGACCGGCGCCGACCTGGGGTCGTCGAACCTCCGGCTCGTTTCATCGGAGGCGGGCGTGATGCTGACGATCGACCGCGCGGGCGAGTACCGCATCTCGGTGACCAATCTCGTGCCGGTGACGGAGAAGGACGGCGCGTGGCGCGTGGACCTGTGGCTGCCGGACAGCGTCGAGAACGGTGTGGCCCTGAAGCTGCCGACCGCCGGCTGGGAGGTCGAGTCGCCGCAGGCCGTGTGGCTGGAGAGCCGCGACGAGGGCGGGGGCATCGCCACGCGGCTGGTCGCGGGGCCCGCCAGCGCGATGACCGTCACGTGGCGGCCGCGGCAGCGGAAGACGGAGACCGAAAAGGCCGTCTTCTTCGCCGAGATCAACACCTGCGCGCTGCTCCAGCCGGGGCTGGCGGGCATCACGCACTCGATCCGCTACCAGATCGCGCAGGGCGAGTTGCAGGCGTTGCAGCTCAAGATGCCCGAGGGCGTCAGCGTGACGGCGGTCACGGGTGCCGGCCTCGGCACGTGGCGGTTCGATCCGGCGACGCGCATCGTCGACGCGCTGCTCGAGAAGCCGGCAGCCGGGTCCTGCACGCTCACCGTCATCGCGCAGCGTGCGTTCGAGGGGCTGCCCTACGAGGCCGACCTGCGCGAGCCGGAGATTATCGGCGCGGCGCGCCAGCGCGGAACGCTCGCGGTGGCGGCGACGCCGGAGGTCCAGGTTTCGCCCGGGGAGACGCCGGGGATGAGCGTGATGAACGTGTCCGACTTCCCGGCCGACGTTGCGCAGGCCGCGCTCAAGGGGGCCGCGCCGGGCAACGCGCCGGAGGTCAAGCGGGCCTACCGGTATCACCAGCTCCCCGCGTCGGCGAAGGTGTCGGCCGTGCGCGTGCTGGCGGAGGTCCGCGTGACGGAGGAGGCACAGGTGGATGTGTCCGACGAGCGCGTCGTGCTGACCTCGAAGCTCGCAGTGCAGATCTCCCGCGCCGGGCTGTTCTCGGTGAAGGTTGCAGTGCCGGAGGGATTCGACGTTGACTCGCTCACCGGCAAGGATGTCAGCCACTGGGACGAGATCCGCGACGGCGCCGTGCGAGGTGTGATGGTGAACTTTTCGCGCCAGGTGCTGGGCGACACCGCGCTGAACCTCGTCCTCAGCCGCGCCGAGAAGCGCGTCGAGCCCGAGCTGCGCGTGCCGCGCCTGGCGGTCGACGGCTCTGCGAAGCACGCGGGCACGCTCGTCGTCAGCGGCGAGCGCGGGCTGCGGTTCGTGACGGCCTCGCGCGACGGCGTGACGGAGGTCAACCCGCGCGATCTGGGCATCCAGCAGCCCGGCTGCGCGGCGTTCCGGCTGCTGCGGCCCGACTGGACGGTGACGCTCAAGACCGAGGTGCTGCAGCCCGTGGTCAAGAGCGACCTCGTCCACCGCGTCGACGTCTCCGAGGGCTTGATGCGCGTCCGCGCGCATGTCCGCTACGGCATCGAGCACGCTGGCGTGAAGCTCTTCAAGCTGCAGGCGCCGCGCCCCGGGCTGCCGCTGATGATCGCGGGTCGCAACATCGCGCGGGTGCAGGAGACCGATGCCGCGAAGGGCCTGTGGGAGGTCGAGTTGCACGGAAAGATCGAGACCGACTACGCGCTCGACGTGACGTTCCAGGACGCGTTCGACCCGTCGACGAACGGCGTGGCCGTACTGCCGCTGCGCGCCGTGGGCGTCGACGCGGAGAAGGCGTGGATCGTAATCTTCGCGGGTGGCCGGCTGCAGGTGAAGCCCGGCGACGTGCCGCCGGGGCTGCGCGCCGAGGATCCGCGCGGGATCCCGGCGTCGTTCGGGGCGGGGGATCTGTCCGGCGCGGTGCTGTGCTACCGGGCGACCGACCTGTCGTCACCGCTGCCGCTCTCGATCCAGCGCCACGCGGCGGCGGAGGTGCTGCCCGGCCGGGTGCGATCGGCGCGGCTGACGTCGGTCGTGTCCGACGACGGCCAGATGGTGACGCGCGCGGTGCTGTCGCTCGATCCCGGCACGCTGCGCTTCCTCGAGATGACCGTGCCCGAGGGCGGCGAGGTGTGGAGCGTGTTCCTCAACGGCCGCGCGGCGTCGCCGCTCTTCGAGAACGGCCGGCACATGATTCCGCTCGAGCGCGGCGGAACCGGGGCGGCGACGGTTGACGTGATCTACGGCCACCGTGGCGGCGCCGGCGGCCTGTGGGCGCGGCGCGAGGTCCGTGGGCCGGCGTTCAACCTGCCGCTGGCGGACATCGAGTGGGAGCTCTACCTGCCGCCGCAGTACCGCTACCTGGACTTCGGCGGGACGCTGGTCCCGACGCCGGGCGGCACGGTCGAGGCGGTCGCGTTCCGGCCCGAGGATTATGACCGGATGAACAAGAAGCTGATCGCCGACAACAACGGCATGGCCGTGCAGGTGCTCGAGCAGGGCGCCGAGCTGTGGCGCAACGGGCAGACGGTCGAGGCCCGGCAGGCGTTCGAGGCGGCCGTCGCCTACTCGCAGGGCCAGCAGGATCTCAACGAGGACGCGCGGATTCAGTTCCGCAACCTCGCCAAACAGCAGGCGGTGGTCGTGCTCGCCAACCGCCGCAACGCGCTCAAGGCCGCGAACAACGCGGTCGACGAGTCCGGCCGCGAGCAGTTGCGCGGGTTCAACGACGGCAACTGGAGCGCCGACTACGCACGCAAGATCGAGGCCAGCCTCGGCGCGAAGGAAAGCGAGAGCCTGGGGCTTGTCGCCGAGAAGCTGATCGAGCAGCAACAGGCCGCCGGCGCCGAGATCCGGCCGATCCGCATCACGGTGCCCGTGCAGGGCCGCCGGCTCGTCTTCCGCCGCGACCTCCAGATCAAGCCCGGCGCCGAGATGCTCGTGACGTTCCGCGCCGCCGGCGGCCCGTGGAGCGGGGCCATGGCCTCCGCAGCGATCCTCGCCGCCCTGGCCGCCCTTCTCGCCCTTGGCGCGCGTCTCTGGTTCGGTCCCTCGCGGAAGACGGTGTGAGGCACAGGCCAGCCGGCCCATCGGGCTTGCGCCGTCGCGGCGTCCGGTGCAGTCTCGGCGCGGGAGATCTCTACATGAGGACCATGATCCGATGGCTGGCCGGCGTGCTTCTGGTTGTGGCGGCCGGGTGCGGAATGGGGCCCCGGGGGCCTTTCTGCCAGAGTTGTGCGATGCCGATGGACCGGCCGGAACTGCTCGGCACGGAGGCCGGCGGGGCGCCGTCGATGGAGTACTGCATCCACTGCTACGACCGCGGGCAGTTCACCGCGCCGCGCATCACGATGGAGCAGATGCTCGAGAAATGTGTCAAGGAGATGGTCGGGCAGAAGATCATGTCCGAGCCGGCCGCCCGCGAGCTGATGGCGAAACACCTGCCGCAGCTGAAGCGCTGGAAGAAGAGCTGACCCGGGACGTCAGTCCTGCACCGTGACCAGTGTTCCGGACGGCGCCAAGGCGAAGACCTGCACGACCTCCTCGTTGAGCATGCGTACGCATCCGAGGCTCGCCTGCGTGCCGATGCTCTCGGGCCGGATCGTGCCGTGGATGCCGAACCCGCGGATGCTCCAAGCCAGCCAGTGCGTGCCGAGTTCGTGCTCGGGGTCGCCGTAGGGAATGGGCTTGTTGTCGGCCGGCCGCCACCATGTCGGCTTCTCGACGCGGTCCGTGATGGTGAACTCCCCGACCGGTGTACGGTTGTCGCGCCCGGTGGCGACGCGGAATTCACGAAAGAACTTCCCGTCGCGGAACACGGTCAGCACGTTGTCCGACTTGTCGACGTGCAGCGAGATCGTCCCGGCCGGGATCAGGAGCGTCCGCCCGACGGAGATCGTATCGCGCGTCATGCCGTTGCAGGCCCGGAGCAGTTCGACGGTGACGCCGTGCTGCTTGGCGATGCGGGCCAGCGAATCGCCGCTTCTTACGACATAGGCGGTCTTGCCGTCGGTCGAACGCGGGTCGAGAAGGAGGGCGTGGTTGACGGGACCAAGTTCGGCGCGAAGGATCTGCCGCTGGGCATCGGTGCGCGCGAGGTCAAGGGCATTGGCCAGCTGCCGCTGCCGGGAGGCCAGGGCGCGGAGATCGTCCGCGGGTGTTTCCACGCCGCGCGCCGCCGCGAGGGCCATCACCGCCGCGGGGACCACCAGCCGAAGGATGGATCGTCGATTCATGCGTGACTCCGAGGACGGAAAGTGCGAAGTGTGGCACGGGGCCGCCCGGCGCGGCAAGCCCGGCATTCAGCCCGGCATTCATGCCGCCATACGCCGCGAATCTCGGGGATGAAGAGATGTCGGAAACAGCTTGACCCACAGGGCTTCCAGCGGCATCCTAGGTGCAAATGGCGTTGGAAGAGGCGCGGCTTGCCGGAGTGTCCGGCGGGCATCATCGAAAGGAATCGGACATGAAGGCAATGTGGCGCAGGATTCGGCGCGGATTCACCTTGGTCGAGATGCTCGTGGTTATTGCGATCATCGGCATCCTCATGGGCATGCTGGTTCCCACGATCAGCAGTGCGATTCTGAAGGCCCAGCTTACCGGGTCGATGAACAACGGCAAGCAGATCATCACCTCGTTTCTTGTTCAGGAGAGCGGAAGCCTCTATACGCGGTCTCTGTCCTATCCCAAGTACGGAGCGACGACCGTCGTGTCCAACAATGTGTTCAAGGATTGCGCCGACTTCTTCGTGAACTTGGTCACGTCCGAAACCCTGTCCGTACAGGGCTCGTTCTTCGCGGCGCCGGGCGTGATCCCCAGTGACTCGGTCCGCGGCGGCTCGTTCACGGGTACGAATCATGCGTGGCGCATGGTCGCGGACGTTTCGGAGAGCTATCCCGAGACGGCGCCGATTCTCTGGACCAAGAACCTCTCCATGAGCACCATCGGCGAGCCGATGACACCCCGCCCTGGCACCGGGCTCGCCGACAAGATCGAAGACATGAAGCCGTACGGCACCAAGGGCTTCGTGGTCATCTACAAGGGCGCGGCCGGGATGAAGCTCACCGGCAACGACCTGAAGTTCGTCGCCTTCACCAACGCCTTTGCGCGCGGCGCGATCGATGGAAGCATCCTGACCAATCGCGTGCTGGCTCCGTAAGGAAGTCACAACGCCAAGGCAAAACGCCCCGCCATCCGGCGGGGCGTTTTGCTTTGGCGCGGGGATTGCGCGCGAGAAGCCACCCGAGAATCGGCAGGGGGGGAGGGCGTTTGGTCGAAGGTTCAGCAGCCGCGGAAGAACCGGAGGGCCTACAGCCCCAACAACCGGCCGGCCTGAAAGGCCAGCAGTGTCAGGACGCAGGCGACGGCGGTGAGAACGCCGAACTGGAGGACCGCCCATTTCCAGGAACCGCTTTCACGGCGGGTCACGGCCACGGTGGCCATGCAGGGCGTCCCGACCAGCATGAAGAGCATCATGCAGAATCCTTGGAGGGGCGTGTAGGCCTTCTGGAGACGCGCCCGGAGCGACGCGATGTCGGCGTCGGTGCTGCCGACGGCGAACACGATGCCAAGCTGCGCGACGAAGACCTCCTTGGCCGCAAATGCCCCGATCATGGCCGTTCCGACGCGCCAGTCGAACCCCATCGGCTTCAGGGCCGGCTCGATGAAGTGTCCGATCCTCCCGGCGGTCGAATGCGTCAGCGCGGCCGACCGGGCGTCGTCGGCGGACAGTCCGGCCGCGGCGGATTCCGGCAGGCGGGGGAATGTCGTCAGGGCCCAGAGTACCACCGAGATGGCCAGGATCACCGTGCCGGCCTTGCGGAGGTACATCCATCCCCGCTCCACCATGTGCGTGACGACGCCGCGGGCGGTCGGCGCGCGGTACGGCGGAAGCTCCATGACGAGCGGTTCCGCCTCGCCCCGGAAGACGGTTCGCCGGAGAGTCATCGCCCCGACGACGGCCAGTCCGATGCCAATCAGGTAGAGCATCCAGAGGATGGGGGCGCGGGCCGGCTCGGGGAAGAAGGCAGGGATGAGCAGTGTGTAGATCGGCAGGCGCGCGCCGCAGGACATGAGGGGGAGGACGAGCATCGTCGTCAGCCGGTCCCGCCGCGACTCCAGCGTCCGCGTGGCCAGGATGGCGGGCACGGTGCATCCGAATCCGACCAGCAGCGGGATGAAGCTGCGTCCATGGAGGCCGATTCGCTGCATCAGCCGGTCCATCAGGAACGCCGCCCGCGCCATGTAGCCCGAGTCCTCGAGGATCGAGATCGAGGCGAACAGCAGCACGATGTTCGGCAGGAAGGCGACCACCCCGCCGACGCCGCCGAAGATGCCGTCGGTCACAAGGGACAGCAGGATCTCCGC
>CAYRFK010000073.1:6590-19947 GCA_964423465.1 uncultured Verrucomicrobiota bacterium
ATGAGCATCTCGGGCACATCCCCGCCGATGGCCTGGAGGTGTTTCTGCCGTGCGTCGAGCTCCGCCGCAAATGCCGGCGCGGCGAACCGGGCGCGGAGATCGCGGTCGTTCTCAAGAAGCTTCAAGGCGATCCATCGCTCCCGCCCGCCGGTCTCCGTGCCCGCATGCGTCCGGAGGGCGGTGGCCACGGCGTCGATGGCGGGCTCGATATCCGGTCCGTAATGAATCGTCACCCCGCGCGGCGGGGCGGCGGCGGTGGCAGCGTCGACCATTGCATCGCACAGTTCGCGGATGCCCTGTCCCTTGTGCCCGATCGTCGTCACGATCGGCGCTCCCAGCAGCGTGGACAGGCGGGGCAGGTCGAACTCGAGGCCCCGGGCGCGGGCCAGATCGCTCATGTTGAACGCAAGCACGAGCGGAAGCCCGAGTTCCATGATCTGGACCGCGAGATAGAGATTCCGCTCCAGGTTGGATGCGTCGATGACATGCACGACCAGGTCCGGCGGCTCGTCCGCCAGGTGGTGGCGCGCCACCCGCTCCTCCTCGGTGTAGGACGTCAGGCTGTAGGTGCCGGGCAGGTCTGTGACGATGATCTCGAAGTCCCGGTGGCGCAGCACGCCCTCCCGGGCCTCAACCGTCACCCCTGGGTAGTTCGCCACGTGCTGGCGCGAGCCCGTGAGCAGGTTGAAAAGCGTCGTCTTGCCGGCGTTCGGATTGCCCGCCAGCGCGACCCGGAGGCGCCGGCTCATGACGGGCTCCACGGCTCGATATCCATCCGCTCGGCCATGCCGCGCCCGATCGCCAGGCGCATGTGGCGAAGGGCCACGACCATCGGCCCGCGGCCCTCCTGGCGGATGACCCTCAGCCGGATGCCCGGCACAAGCCCCATCGCCGCCAGGCGCGCGCGCAGTTCGCGGCCGGCCCGGATGCCGGCCAGACGGACCTCGCGGCCCGAAACGCAGCTGGACAGGGCCGTCGCCCCGTGCGCCGCCGCAGTCTTCGTCGCCGTCATGCCCGCCTCCCGGTCGGCGTCCGCGCCCCGCGAATCCGCCGGAGAAGGCTCGGCCGAGCACGGAGGATCTCGGTGACCGAGGCCAGCCGCCGCGGCAATTCCGGCGGAGCGCCGTGCTCCATCGCGCATGCGGTCCGCTCGGCCTGTGCCGGTGGAATCCCCAGGATCGTCTCCAGAAAATCACGCAGCGTCCGGTGCCGCCCGGCGACCCCGCGCGCCGCCGCCCGTCCTGTACAGGTCAGCGAGGTCAGCCCGTAGGCGGAATGCTCCACAAGCCCCCGGGCCGCAAGCTGGCGCACCGCCACCGTCACGCTCGACCGGCGGACCCGGAGCCGGTCCGCGATGTCGCTCGTGCGCGCGGCGCCCGCGGCGCCCGCAAGATGCAGGATCGCCTCCAGGTAGTCCTCCTGGCTGGCACTCAGCGGCCGCCGGGCGGTGTCGGGTCGTTTAGGCATGGCTTTGGAGTTAGTCGAAGCTAACTTTGTACGCCGTCCGTCCCCCCTGGTCAAGCGGGGCCGGGGGACGGAAACGGAAGACGGAAAACGGAAGACGGAAGAAGGGAGATGGGAGGGGGTGCTCCTTCCCGCTCCCGACTCCCCGATTCCGTCTTCCCGCCTTCCCGCCTGAACCCGGTTTGGACTCCCGCTCCGGGCGGCGCGGCGCTATGATCGCCGCCATCATGACGATTCCCATTTTTCCGGTTGGCGCGGTGCCGAGGCCGGCGCGACGGCCGTACCATGACCACTACTACGCGATGTTCTCGAGCGTGCTCGGCGGCATCGTCACGGACCCCGTCGAGATGACGGTTCCGGCGGACGACCACGTCGTCCACCGCGGCGACGGCGTCTTCGAGACCCTCAAGTGCGTTGACGGCTCCATCTACGGCCTCGGCCCGCACATGGCGCGTCTCGCCGCGTCGGCGGAGCGCATCGCGCTGCGCCTGCCGTGGCCGCCGGAGGCCGTACGGAACATCGTGCTGGAGACGATCCGCGCCGGCGGCCGGCGCGATTGCCTCCTTCGTGTGCTGGCGTCCCGCGGTCCCGGCGGATTTGGCATCAGCCCCGCCGAGTGCCCGGAGCCCGGACTGTATGTGATCGCCTACCGGCTGCCGCCCCCGTTCATGGAGGCGCATCCGGAGGGCGCGAAGGCCGTGTCTGTGGATGTTCCGATCAAGCCGGGGTTTCTGGCGACGATCAAGACCTGCAACTACCTTCCGAATGCGCTGATGAAGGCCGCGGCCCAAGCCGCGGGGGCGGACTTCCCCGTCGTCTTCGACGAGCGCGGCTTCCTGGCGGAGGGAGCGACGGAGAACCTCGGCATCGTCACGCCCGGCCGCGTGCTCCAAGTGCCGCGGTCCGGCCGGATCCTCGACGGCATCACCGTGCAGCGCGTCCGCGCCGTCGCGCCCGCGGCCGTGCGCGAAGGGGTGCTGTCGGGTGTCGAGACGGCGGACATCCCCCGCGCCGCGCTGGAATCTGCGTCCGAGATCCTGGTGTTCGGAACGACGCCCGATGTGACCGCCGTGGTGCAATTCGACGGCCGCCCCGTAGGCTCCGGCCGCCCCGGCCCCGTCCAAGCCGCCCTCAACCGACTGTTGGCGGAGGACATCCGGGGCAACGAGGAGATGAGGACGCCGGTGGGATAGCGCCAAGGAACATCCAACATCCAACATCGAACACCGAACATCGAAGTCGGATTCAAAGCCAATACCAACACCCCGCACCTGAAACCTGGCACTTGGATCCCGGCTCTGGACGACAAGGAGTACGACGAAGTCGTACGACACCTCGTCCTATGGCGCCTGCGGCACCGCGTTCGTGGTGGCGGCGGCGTCCGGAGCCGCCGCCGGCTTCCCGCTGCCGAACACCAGGCGCTTGATGTCGCGGGCGGTGATCAGCACGAAGAGCGTGATCAGCAGGATCGCGAACACACGGTGCGCCCAGCCCGTCACTTTGGGTCCCGGCGCCCGGCGCGTCAGGCCCTCCCATAGCGCGAAGGTGATGTGGCCGCCGTCGAGAACCGGGATGGGCAGCAGGTTCAGGATCGCAAGGTTGACGTTGAGCATGCCGGTGAGCCAGAGGGCGAGCAGGAAGCCGGTCTGCGCGGCCATCCAGTACATCTTGAAGATGTAGACCGGTCCGCCCACGGCGTCGACGGCATGGCGGCTCTCCTTCGGCGTCGCGAAGGCCTTGAGGATGCGGAACACCGGTGAGGCCCAGGCCCACATCTGGTCGAGCGGCTTCATCGACAGGTCGAACCGGTTGAATTCGATCCCGATCATGACGCGCTTGAGGGCAGGGTTCCACTGCGGGCGGACGGTCAGGTCCAGGTGCTGCTCCCCGCGCTGGACGGCGAGGGTGACGTCCTTGTCCCCGTGGCTGCGGATCGAATCGATCAACTGGTCGACGCTGTGCACGGGCTCGCCGTTGAACGCGACGATGATATCGCGCCGCTGGAGGCCGCCGCGGTCGGCCGGGTCGCCCGGCGTGACCCCGATGATGAGGCAGGAGGAGTGTTTGCCGATGCCGTGGATGGTTCGGCCGCCCCCGGGGATCGGCTCGGTCGGCACGGTGAGGGTCCGCTCGGCGCCGGCGGCGTCGCGGAGGCCGAGGACGACCTCGTCGGCCAGGGCGCTGTTGATGATCACGTCGTCCCACGAGGTCACGGCCCGCCCGTTGACGGTCTGAATGCGGTCGCCCGCCCGCACCCCCTTCGCGTACGCGGTGCTGTTCGTGTCGATGTAGCCGATGGCGGCGGCCCGGCCGCCGTTGTCGGATCCGGCGGTCATGTGGACGGCGAACGCGATGATAAGGGCAAACACAAGGTTGAAGACCGCGCCGGCCGCCGCGACGGCGATGCGCTTCCAGGGCGAGGCGGGCGGTACGGGAGCGCGCGGAGGCTCCGTGGAGTCCGCCGGGGCGTCATCGCCGGAGGGGTCCATCTGTGGCAGCGCGACGTAGCCGCCGAAAGGGAGGACGCCGATCTTGTAGGTGACGTCGCCGACCTTGCGCTTCCAGAGCGCAGGGCCGAAGCCGATCGAGAACGTCTCGACGACCATGCCGCACCAGCGGGCGACGAGGAAGTGGCCGAGTTCGTGGACAAAGATCGTCGCGCCGAACAGCAGAAGAACGGTGGCCAGCGTCACGATGAAATCGATCACGGGTTTGTCCTCAGCGCATCAGGACCGGAGCGACGGGCTCCAGCACATGGCGCGCATAAAAGTACAGCATGGGGGCGGCGGGCAACAGGCTGTCAATCACATCGAGAAGTCCGCCCAGTCCGGGCAGGATCGCCCCGGAGTCCTTGACCCCGGCGGCGCGCTTGAGCAGCGACTCGGCGAGGTCGCCGAGAATGCCCACCACGCCGAGGCCGAGACCGATCAGGATTGCGTGTCCGGCGGGGATGAACACCGGGCCCACGCGTCCGCCGAGGACGAGTGTGAAGACCAGGCTGACGGCGACCGCCGCCGCCACCCCGCCGACGCATCCTTCCCAGCTTTTCGCCGGGGAGATGCGGGGGATCAGCTTGTGGCGGCCGAACCGGCAGCCGGTGAAGTAGGCGCCGGTGTCGCAGGCCTTCACGATGACGATCATGTAGAGGACCAGCAGCCGTCCGTCCGGGTTGGAACCCCACGCCAGCAGGAGACGGGCGAAGAACGAGAACAGGAAGCCGATGTAGACCATGCCCAGCAGGGTCCCGGCCATCGTGTCCAGCGGGCGCGCGTTGTTCTTCTGGTGGAACTGGCGGGCGAACACGGCCAGGAAGGCCACGAACAGCGCCAGCGTGAATCCGCCCTCCGCGCCCGCCGGGCCGGGGTGGAGGAAGGAGAACCACGTTGCCGCGATCAGCCCGCAGCCCGCCAGGGTGCCGAGGATCTTGAAATTCGGGATCCGGGCCGTGTCGAGCAGCATGTAGAATTCGCGATGGCCGACCGCGGCGATGGCGAGCAACACGGCGAGCGCGCCCCAGCCGCGGGCGAAGATCATGGCCCCGCCCAGCGCCAGGATGAGCAGCACTCCGTTGCGGACGCGATCGCGCAACATCAGCCGATGTCTCCAAACCGCCGGTGCCGGCGGCGGTATTCCTCGACCGCGGCCGCGAGGTCGGCCTCGCGGAAATCGGGCCAGAGGGTGGGGGTGAAGTAGAACTCGGCGTAGGAGAGCTGCCAGGGCAGGAAATTGCTCAGGCGGATCTCGCCGCTTGTCCGGATCATCAGGTCGGGGTCGGGGATGTCCGGCGCGTAAAGACTCGCCGCCACCGTCGCCTCGTCCACCGCTGCGGGGTCCAGTTCGCCGGCCTTCACGCGCTCCGCGATCCGTCGCGCGGCATCCGCGATCTCCGCCCGGCCGCCGTAGCTGAGGGCCAGCACCAGGTGACGCTCGGTGAACTGCGCGGTGGAATCCATGACGCGCTGCAGTTCCTTTCGCGCGGGGGCCGGAAGGTCGCCGAGCCGTCCGATCGCGTGCAACCGCGTGCGGTTCGCATGCAGTTCCTTCTCCCGCGCGCGGAGGAAGCGCCGCAGCAGGGCCATGAGGGCCGCCACCTCGGCTTTCGGGCGGACCCAGTTCTCCACGCTGAACGCGTAGAGGGTCAGATACTGGATGCCCAGGTCGCGGCACGCGCGCAGCGCTGCCGAGATCGACTCGGCTCCCGCCTCGTGGCCGCGGATGCGCGGGAGCCCCTTCCGGCGCGCCCAGCGGCCGTTGCCATCCATGATGATGGCCACGTGCCGCGGACCGGCGGGGGCGGCGGAGGTCATCCGCGGGCGTTCCCGGGCGGGATCTGGATCGTGTTCTCGCGGCCGGGGCCGACGGAGAGGATCTCCACGGGCACGCCGGTCAGCGCCTCGATTCGCGCGACGTAGGCGCGGGCGGCCGCGGGCAGGTCGGCCATGCCCGCCGCGCCGCGCAGCACCGTCTTCCAACCCGGGTGTTCCTCGTAGACCGGCCGGCAGCGCGCCAGCACGCCCGCATCGGCCGGCACGGTCTCGTAGCGTCGGCCGTCGGCCTCGTAAGAGGTACAGATGCGGATCGTGTCGAAACCGTCCAGCACATCGAGCTTCGTCAGCGCCCAGACGTCGATACCGTTGACGCGGGCGGAGTAGCGGGCGACGACCGCGTCGAACCAGCCGCAGCGCCGCGGCCGGCCCGTGGTGGCGCCGAACTCCCGGCCGATGGCCCGGAGCTGCTCCCCGGTTGCGTCGAGCAGTTCGGTCGGGAACGGCCCCTCGCCGACGCGCGTCGTGTAGGCCTTGAGCACCCCGATGACCTTGTCGATCCGGTTCGGCGGCACGCCGCTTCCTGTGCAGGCGCCGCCGGAGGTCGCGTTCGACGACGTCACAAACGGATACGTGCCGAAATCGATGTCGAGCATCGTGCCCTGCGCGCCCTCGAACAGGATCGATTCGCCGCGGGCCGTCGCGCCGTGCAGGAGGTCGACGGTGTCCGCGACGAGCGGCGCCAGTTCCTTCGCGTCTGCCACGGCGCGGGCGACCACGTCCGCGACATCCAGCACCGGCTGCCCCTGGTGCGCGAGCCGCGTGTTGGCGTCCTCGACGCGCGCGCGCACCATGTCCGGGTAGTTCGGCAGGCACATGGCGCCGGCGCGCAGGCCCGTGCGCTGCGCCTTGTCGACGTAGGCCGGCCCGATGCCGCGCTGGGTCGTGCCGATGCGTTCGCCGTCGGACAGCGTCCGCTCGCGGCCCGCATCCAGGGCCTTGTGGTACGGCAGCACGAGATGGGCGCGGTCGCCAAGGAAGAGGCGGCCCTCGACGCCGAAGCCGGCTTCGCGCACCTCGGCGATCTCGGCGAGGAGGCCCGCCGGATCGACGACGAGGCCGTTTCCGATCACGCACTTCGTCTTCTCGCGGAAGATGCCCGAGGGCACCAGGTGCAGCACGTAGCGCGTGCCGCCGATCTCGACGGTGTGCCCGGCGTTGTTGCCGCCCTGGTAGCGGACGACCCAGTCGGCCCGGTCCGTCAGGACGTCGATGACCTTACCCTTGCCCTCATCGCCCCACTGGGCGCCGATCAAGACCGTGTTCATGAACACCTCCACAAAGGAGTTTCAGATTCTCTGACCCCGTACCGTCCGATGCAATCGTGAGACTTGGAATTCGAAGCTCACTGAATTCTGGCAAATCCCCGCTTCCCCGCCCGGATTACCGTGCCCGACGCCGGCTTCACGATGGCGTTGGGGTCGGTGACCTTCTCGTCGCCGATATGGACCGCGCCCTGCTGGATCAGCCGGCGCGCCTCGCTGGTGCTCTGCGCCAGTCCCGCCTTCGCCAGCAGGGCGAAGAGCTTGACGCCCGTCTCGCGCTCCGCCGCCGGGATCTCGACCTCGGGCATGTCGTCGGGGAGCTGTCCCTTCGAGAACACGCGCGCAAACTCGTCCGACGCCGCCTGGCCGGCCTCCGCGCCGTGGAAGCGCGCGACCACCGCCCTGGCGAGGTCGTCCTTCACCTTCCGCGGCCCCTGCCGGCCCTCGGCGATGCCGCGGCGCAAGGCCTCGACCTCATCCTCCGGCGTGCAGAGCACGAGCGGGAAGTAGCGCCACATCAACTCGTCGCTGACCGACATCATCTTGCCGAAAATCTCGCGCGGCGCCTCGGACACGCCGACGTAGTTGCCGAGGCTCTTGCTCATCTTGTGGACGCCGTCCAGCCCCTCGAGGAGCGGCAGCGTCATCACAATCTGCGGATCCTGGCTGAACGACTTCTGGAGTTCGCGGCCGAGGAGGAGGTTGAATAGCTGGTCGGTGCCGCCGAGTTCGACGTCCGCCTTCACCATGACGGAGTCGTAGGCCTGGACCAGCGGGTAGAGGAACTCGACCATCGAGATTGGCTGGTTGGCGGCGTGGCGCTTGGCGAAATCATCGCGTGCCAGCATCTGGGCCACCGTGACGCGCGCCGCGAGGCGGATGACGTCCGCGAAGGTGACCGGCGAGAGCCATTCGGAGTTGAACCGGACCTCGATGCGGTCCGGGCGCAGGACCTTGAACACCTGCTCCTGGTAGGACTTGGCGTTCAGCTGCACCTGCTCGGCGGAAAGGGGCTTGCGCGTCTGCGAGCGGCCGGAGGGATCGCCGATCATCCCGGTGAAGTCGCCGATGATGAAGACGACGGTGTGGCCGAGGTCCTGAAACTCGCGGAGCTTGTTGAGGCCGACGACATGCCCGAGATGAAGATCGGGAGCCGACGGGTCCGCGCCGTACTTGATTCGAAGGGGCCGGCCCTCCGCGAGGGCGCGGTCAAGCCGGACCTCAAGTTCGGCGGGAGCTACGAAATCGACGAGCCGGCGGGACAACACCGCCATCTGCCGGCCAACGTCCGGGTGCATGAACCACCTCGCGGGTCGGAACGCGCCGGAGACCCGTCCCCCCCGGCCCGGATGGACCGGGGGGGACGGTCGCGGACGCGATCAGGTCTCTTCGGGCTTCTTCTGTCCGGGGTGCCATTCCTCCCCGGCTCCACCCGCCGCACCGAACGCCTCGTCGAGCGCGCTGGCGATGTCCACAAGGTCCTCGCCGGGGCGCAGACCCTGCAACATCTCCTCGCTGACCACGAAGCTCTCCTCCGGCACCTGGGCGGCCTTGATGCTCAGGCCGATCTTGCGGTCCACGGAGTCGATCTTGATGACGCGGGCCTCGACCTCCTGGCCGGGCTGCAGCACGTCGCGGACCTTCTGGACCCGCTCGTCGCTGATCTGGCTGATGTGGACGAGACCGTCGATGCCTTCCGCCAGTTCGACGAATGCGCCGAACGACGCGACCTTCGAGATCTTGCCCTTCACCATCTGGCCGATGCGGAACCGGGACTGGATGCCGCTCCACGGATCCGTCTGCGCCTGCTTCAGGCCCAGGCTGATGCGCTGCTGGGTCGGATCGACCTCCAGCACGACGCACTCGACCTCGTCGCCCTTCTTCAGGACCTCCGACGGGTGGTTGACCTTGCGCGTCCACGACATGTCGGACACGTGGATCATGCCGTCCATCCCCGCCTCGATCTCGACGAAGGCGCCGTAGGTCGTGAAGTTGCGGACCTTGCCCTTCACGCGCGAGCCGATCGGGTAGCGGTCCAGGACCGTATCCCAAGGATTCGCCTCGGTCTGGCGGATGCCGAGCGAGATCTTCTGCTCTTCGGCGTTCACCGCCAGCACGATCGCATCGACCTCATCGCCGACGTTGAGGACGTCGGAGGCCTTCGCCACGCGCTTCGTCCACGACATCTCGGAGACATGCACCAGGCCTTCGACGCCCGGCTCGATCTCGACGAACGCGCCGTACGGGACCAGGCTGACGACCTTGCCGTGGATGCGGGAATTGACCGGGTAGCGGCCTTCGATGCCGTCCCACGGATTACCGCTGCGCTGCTTCAGGCCCAGCGAGATGCGCTCCTTCTCCAGGTCGACGTCGAGAACGACGACCTCGAGCTCCTGTCCGACGCTCACGAGCTCGGACGGATGGTTCAGGCGGCCCCACGACATGTCCGTGATGTGGAGGAGACCGTCCATGCCCTGCAGGTCGATGAACGCACCAAACTCGGTGATGTTCTTGACCAGTCCCTTGCGCACCTGGCCCGCCCGGATGTCGCGGAGCAGTTCGCGGCGTGCCTCGCGGCGGCGGTCTTCCATGAGCTCGCGGCGCGAGAGGACGACGTTGCGGCGTTCCTTGTTGATCTTGATGATCTTGAACTCGAGCGTCTGCCCGACCAACTCGTCGGGGTTGCGCACGGGGGTGATGTCCACCTGCGAACCGGGAAGGAAGGCGTCGACGCCGATGTCGATGATCAGACCGCCCTTGACGCGTCCCTTGACCTCGCCGGGGATCGTGCTTCCCTCGGTGCAGTTGTTGACCACGTTCTCCCACTTGCGTTGCTGCTCGGCCCGGGTCTTGCTCAGGATGACCATGCCGTCGTCATCCTCAAGACTCTCGATCAGGACCTCGAACTGGTCGCCAGGCTGCACCTGCGACGTGTCGCCCCGGAATTCCGAGGCGGGCAGGGTGCCCTCGGACTTGTAGCCGATATCGACCAGCACTTCGTTCGGACGGACCTCGATCACGCGGCCGGTGACGATGGAGCTCTCCGCAAAATCACGGAGCGTGTCCTCATACATCTTCGCCAGTGCCGCCTGCTCGTCGCCCGCACCCTTCGGAGCCTTGTCCGAATGGGCCTTGGTTTCGGTTTTCTTTGCCATGGTTCTCTGTTCCCTTTCCCGGACGCCAAACCGCTGCACAAGCAGCCGGGAAAGACGTCCCCCGATTTCCCGCAAAACACACCACATTATCACGCCCGTATGGCGGCGGGCAACCGGAAAACCTTCTTTCTCAAATACTTTACAATCAACATATTAAGCCAATATCCGGCCCCGTGGCCCACCTTTGCTTCCCGGCGCGTCCAAGGCGGTCCACGGAGAGAGGGGACAGAGACCATGGGCGGTGAAGGACGACTGCGAGGGGACAGAGAAGGGATGGGTCCACGGTGAAAGGATCTGAGCTTCTCTGTCCCCTGTCTCGTCTCTGCCGGTTACTGTACCGACCACTCGTGCACGCCGGCGGAGGCGTCCTTCTGGAGTTGGACCTCGAGGCGCAGCGCCCGGGTCGTGACCACGTCGAACGTGATGTCGGAAGGCTTGTCCTTGGCGACGGGATAGGTGGCCACGCCCTTGACCGGCTCCCACTGGCCACCCTCCGTCCGACGCAGCAGGCGCCAGGAGGCGGGGATGCGGCAGCCGCCGCGGCCGGTGTCGTCGAACCACCAGATCCTGCAGGACCGGATCTCCATGGGTTCCTCGAACTCGTACTGCAGCCATTCCGCCGTGCCCCTGTGAGGCCAGAAGTCGAAATGCCCGTCCGCGCGGTCCTTTCCGTCGCCGGGCGCGCGCCCGTCGTTGGCGGCCGAGGGGTCCATGTTCGGTCGGGCGAAGGAGACCGTCAGGTCCGCCATTGCGGCCGGCGTGGCCGCGGCGCCCGCCTTCGTGCGGTCCTCGATCATCCAGACTTGCGACGCGCCGCCGCGGTTCAGGCGGGCGAAGTTGGGAACGCCGGTCAGCCCGCCGGCCTTGAGGACCATGACGCCGCCCAGCATGTCGCTCTGCCAGACCGCTTTGAGGCTGGCACTCTTATCGAGGACGGCGGACCGCACCGGCCTTGGGTTGTCCACGTCCTCGAAATTGTAGACGATCGGTCCGCGCTGAACCGCCACGCGTCCGCGGTTCGCCTCGACCCGCTCGTCGCAGCGCACGCGCTGGACGTCCATCGGCAACTCGAGGATCACGCGGTCGCCAGCCTTCCAAGGTCGATGCACCCGCGCGTAGCCGTTCTTCACCTCTGGCTTCAGGGTCTCGCCGTTGACCTTCAGTTCGAACGAGCGGTTCGTGTCCGGCTCGACGTGGTACAGCCGGCTCTCCGTGCGGTTGGGGATGCGCAGCGCCAAGGTGAAGGCGGCTGGCGCGTCCGGGGTCAGCAGGAATTCCACGCGGCCCTCCCACGGGTATTGGGTTGACTGTGCGATGCGGAGCGCCGCCCCGCCGACCCTACCCGCGTCGCCCTCGCTGGCGACGTAGTGGTTCACGAACAGCGTGTCGCGCGGTCCGTTCACGGAATACGTCTGGTCCTTGATGGCGATCAGAGCCCGCGGGATGTTGCCGACGCAGCAGGGACAGACATGCCACGAGTAGCGGGCAAGCTTGGAGGTCAGTGGATTCTGATAGTAGAAGTTGGTGCCGGTCTGTTCGAGGGAGCCCAGCAGGTTGTTGTAGAGCACCCGCTCCTGCACGTCGCAGAAGGCGGCGTCTGCGTGCAGCCGGTTCATGCGGTCGGCCCAGAAGGCCAAGCCGCAGCCGGCGCATGACTCGCAGTAGCCGTTGTTCGGCAGTTCGTAGTCGCCGGCGAACGCCTCACCCTTGTGCGATGCGCCCACGCCGCCGGTGAGGTAGTGCTTGCGGTCGATGGCGCTGGCCCACAGGCGGTCGACAGCGGCGCGGTAGGCGGCGTCGCTTTGCAGGAGGGCGATGTCGGTCATGGCCGTGTAGAAGTAGGTGGCGCGGACGGCGTGACCGTCGGCGTCGGACATCTCGACGGCGGGCCGTTCCGACTGGTTGTAGGGGTTAGGATCGATCGTGTGCTGCTGGTCGAGGAAATGCCGGGCGAGCGCGACGTATCGGGCGCCCTTTCCGCCGCCCTCGACGGCGTCCACGTACTCGCCGAGCCGGCACAGCGCGTACTCGAGTCCGGGATGCCCGTTCTTCCACGTGCGCTTCGGCGCCGGACCGAAGGTGTTGCACAAGAGGTCCGCGCACTTGCGCGCCGCGTCGTAGAGCCGACGGTCCTTCCCGCCGGTCAGCCGGTGGTGGGCGATGCCCATCTCAAAGAAGTAGCCCATCACATAGAACTCGTGGTCGCCGATGGCCGTGAAGCGCGGCTTCTTCTTTAGCACATGGAACGAGTGGATGTAGCCGTCCGGCTGCTGCGTCGCGAGGATGATCGGGATCCACTCCCCGACCTTCGCCCGAAGGAACGCCTGTGCCGCGGCCAGTTCGGGATCGCCGTCGGGCGCCACCTCGAGGGCCAGGCAGATCGCCTCCATCGTGTTGTAGATGTAGGCGTCGCTCCATGGCGCCCCGCGGTACGGCCCCGGCTCCTCCCCGCGCAGCGCCCTGCCCGTTGCGATCAGGTTCAGTAGCTCCTGTCCCTCGCCGCCGGTCTCCATCTGACGCACGCAGTGGGGGATCCACTTCTCCGTCAGCAGCTTGACCTGCTGCCGCCAGAAGCCGTCGAGCTTCACCCCGGTCATCGGGACATCGGAAAGCGGACCGTCCCACACCGGCTCGGCGGAGGCCGTCGGCGGACGGACGATCGCGATCGCGGAGCAAGCCAGCGCGAGGGTGAATGCTGTGATAATCCTCATGATCGTATCTCCCAATTCCGCGTTGACTGCGCAAAAGATAGGAAGCGACGACGGAGGGTGTCAAACTGAAACTAAGGACTACTAAATTATCATGACTGTCCGTCCTGTCTGTCCGGGGACAGGGAAATCGCGGCAGACATGATGTGATGGGGACAGGGGAATGGCGGCGGACATTGGTCTGTCGTCTGTCCGGAAGGACGATGGGAGTCGCAGGAGTTGCAGGAGGTCTTCCGCGCGGCTACCGTGGCAGGAATCGGAGGTGTTGGCGTGCGAAAGCCACCGTAACAGACACGCGCCAGAACCGGCCGCTGATGGTCCGGCGGCCGATCGGAGCACGGATGGATCCGCAGCGGCGAAGGGACTCTATGCGGAGCGCAGCCGGCGCCAGCAGCAGACCGGGGTCTGGCCGGCGGGGGTGGATGAGGCACGTACCACCC
>CAYRFK010000074.1:0-19867 GCA_964423465.1 uncultured Verrucomicrobiota bacterium
GATGGACAAGACGGAGGTCGATGTCCTCAGGCCGGTGGGGGCGTGGAAGCAGGATTTCAACGGCACCACCGGGGTGATCGACGGCAGGAGCGTCTACATGGAATACGCCGCCCCATCCGATGTCCCGCGCCTGATGGAAAGATGGCTGGCTTCCTTCAACGGCAGTCCGGCCGATGTCTCGAAACCGGCCGATGCGGTGCGCGCCTATGCGCGGGCGCACATGAGCTTCGTCCGCATCCACCCCTTCTTCGACGGCAACGGGCGCGTGGCCCGGCTCATTGCCAACCTGCCCGTGCTTCGCGGAGGCTATCCGCCCGTCGTGATTCCCCGTGAACGGCGGACCGACTATATCGACCTCCTCTGGGAGTATCAGAACGCGGTCGGACCGATCCGGCGCGGGTCCCGCCTTCTCCCGCCCCATGCGGCCCTGCGCCGTTTCGAGGCCCTTCTGCACCGGGAGTGGACCCCAACCGTGACCCTGGTCGAAGAGGCCCGCCGCCGCGATGCCCTGCGCCGCGCAGGGCCCGCGGCCACGCTTGCGGATTGACCCGCCGGCCCTTGGTCCCGGGGCCCTACGGCGTGCGGTCCGTGGCGAGGACGGCGCGGACGTGGCGGGCGATGGGGCCGCGCAGGTCGTTTGCGTAGGCGCGTAGGGTCTTCGCACCGATGCCGTCGAGATCGCCGCAGCGGTGGAGCGCGCGGGCGAGCATCAGCTCGCGCAGTGAATCGTGCCGCGTCTGGATGGTGTTGTGGCGCTCCTCGATCTCGAAGTGGATTGCGCGCTCGAGCGTGTCGTGGGCGTGGCCCGCGACGCCGGGCATCTCAAGCGCGTCGGCCAGCGCCGGCGCCGCCTCGGGGTCGCCGAGCAACTCGAGCGCGAGCGCGGTCGCGCGGAAGTGCGAGAAGTCGCTTCCGGGTTCGAGCTGGCGAAGCTTCTCGATGATCGCCGGCACGGCGCGGCGGTCGTCCGAGTGGCCGAGCGCGATGATGCGGCCGTCGAGCCGGCTCACGTTGCCCGACCCGCGGTGCTGCCAGCCGGCGTCCCACGGCGTGGCGCGCACGTGCTTGAGCAGATCGTCGAAGCCCGTCCGGTCGCCGAGCATTGCGAGTATCGCGGCGTACTGGACCCGGGACTCGCCGGCGGACGCGGCGAACGCCTCGCGAAGCAGCGGCAGGGCGGCCTCTGCATTCGCAAAGACCACCGCGCCCTCAAGCATGTTCGTCGCAGCACCGCGGACGGCGGCCGCGAGCCTCGCGGGAGAGGCGGGGACCGAATCGGCGTCCGTCAACACATTGCTCGTCAGCCCGCCCATCGCGACGAGGTGGCGCTGCAGCGCGCCGACGTCGATCGTGCGGGCGGTGACGCCGGCCTTCACCGCCATTGCGGCGGCGACACCGGCCGCGTATCCGCCATTCTGGATGTCCGGCTGCATGCGGATCAGCGGGACCGCGTCGCGGTGCGCGCTGATGCCGAGGCCCGCGACGAGGATGCCGTCCCAGCCCTTCGGCAGCAGGCTGCGGTAGGGGATGTTCTCGTTCAGCCCGCCGCTGGGGAACGGGGTGGGCCAGAGGTGCAGGAACGGGTCGACGACGTAGCCGTGCGTGTCGAACCCGCCGCCGCGCGCTTGGACGATGGTGTCCGGGAACGTGCGCGAGGCGAGCTGGTCGATCACCGTGAGGACGTGGTCGCCGACGATGCGCCGCCGCTCGCGCGTGTCGATGAGCTGGCCGAGATCGAAGGCGTTGGGGAACTTGCGCTTTGCGAAAATGTAGAGATGCCAGACGCCGGTCAGGTCGGACTCGTCCGTCAGCGTGTAGTCGGTGTTGATGAGGTTGACCCCCAGGAGGCGTGGCGGCAGGCCTGTGCCCTGCATGCCGAAGTCGGAGGCGTCGGTCGTCAGGCAGTCCGCGCCCGCCGCGGCCGCGATGTCGGAGTTCCCGGTGGCGTCGACGACGGTCTTTGCGCGCACGACCCCGCGGCCCTGCGGCGTGGCGAGCACGACGCCGGTGACGCGACGGTCCTCGGTCAGAGCGCCGCAGCCGGTCGCACCGAACCAGACGTCGCCGCCGGTCCGCAGGATCTCGCCGCGCAGCCATTCCGCCTTCTGTTCGATGCTCCAGACATGCCCCCCGTTCTTCCACGGCTGTGGCTCGTTGGTGAACGAGGCGGTGAATCCGACGCGGTTGCCGGAGCAGTACACGGCGATCGTGCCCAGCGTGCCGACACCGCCGAGGCCGGAAAGCGACTCGACGACGAGCGTCCGCGCGTCCTGCCGCGCCGCGCCGATGCCCGCGGGGCCGCCGGCCGTTCCGCCGCCGACCACCACGACGTCGTAGTCGCCCCAGACCGGCAGCGCGCCGGCCTCCTGCGGGATCGTCGCCGGCGTGTCGAGCGGGCGCACGCCGGACAGCAGCTCGCGGACCTCGCCGGGGACGGCGTCGCCCGGCGTCGGGGCCGCTGCGACGCGGGGCTTCACGGGTGCGGGCAGGTCCTTCGCCTCTGCGGCGGCGGCGGTGCCGATCCGCGTGCCGGCGTCGATCAGCGCGAGCGGACGCAAGAGCCGGGCGGCATCGTTGCGCGGGACGTCCGCGCAGCCACCGAGCACGTACAGGCCGTCGACGCCCCGCGGCCGGAAGGCGCCGAGCGGTTCGCCAGCGCCGCGTCCGTGCAGCGCGTCGGGCGGGATCTGGAAGAGAACGTCCGACGTGAACTGCTGGGCCGGGTCGTAGGTCAGCGTGCGCGCCGTCTGATCTGCCGCCGCCCACGATGCGGGCGTGTCGTCCGCCATCGGGAGGCGCAGTGTGTACTCGAAGACCCGGTACGCGACGTTGGTGCCGCCCGCATAATCGGGGGCTCGTTCGGAGAACGGCGGATGGATCTCGCGGCACGCGAGGCTGGCGCCGTTGCGAGGCTCTCCGCCGATGACGACGCGGCGGAACTCGTGGAGGCCGGCGGGGTAGGAGCGGAATTCTGCGCCGGCGAGGCGGGCGACGAGGGCGCGGTCGGTCGCGTCGACGACGGTCTTTGCGATCACGGTCTGCCGTCCGGCGCGGTTGGCCATCGCGATGCCGCAGGGGCGGCCGGTGGCGTCGCGGAGGACATGCGTCGGCTGGCAGCCGTAGAGGAACGTCACCCCCGCACGGAGCAGCGCCTCGTCGAGCGTCCGTTTCACGTGCATTGGCCGCGGCGGCGGTATGGAGTTGCCGGGCGGCGCGGCGGTCGGGGCTGCGACGACCTCGATCTCGCCGAGCAGTACGCGACGGGCGCCGTCAGCCTTCGTCACGGCGAAGCGGACGTGGCGCGCGGTGCCCGTGACGGTCGCGGACCAGGTCTGGCAGTCGTCGAGGGCCGCATCGTCTCCGGCGCCCGACGAGGCGGGCGCTGTGATTGTCGCGGCCTGGCGCCAGGTTTTGCCGTCGTCGCTCAGGGATACGGCCACGCGACTCACGCCGATCTTGGAGGCGGAGCGGCTGAACGCCATGAGGCGCGCCGAGGCCAGCGCGCGCGGCGCCCGCAGGTCGGCGGTGACGGTCACGTCGCCGGCGTACTGGACGCTGTCGCCTGCCGCGGAGCGCCATGCGCCGTCGGTCAGCCGCCGCGGCGGCGTCGTGTCCGGATGGGCGCCGCCGGAGGGGACGTCGGTCGAGTAACTCAGCGAGAGGCAGTCGGGGTGCGCCCGCGCGTCGTTTGTCGCGCCGAGGAAGATCGCCTTCGCCAGCGGCGATTCCGGCGTCTCGCCCGGCTCGAGCCAGAGCCGGAGCGTCGCCGTCATGTCGTCGCCGAGGTAGGTCCGCGGCGCGGCGAGAAAGACTTTTGCGCCGCCCTGAGCGGCGGCGATCGCGGCGGCCACGGCGCCGCAGCCTCCGCCGACGACCAGCACGTCCGCCTCCGCCGCCACCGGCACCTCGCGCGCCGATTCGCGCACCGACACCGCACGAGCCATGGCGGCGCCTGCGCACACCACAGCGACCGACCGAAGAAGCGAGTTCATGAAATCCTGTCTGTTACCCATACGCTATCGGATCTTCGCGTCCGGCAGCGCGGAGCCGATGCCCTCGTCGAGCGGCATCGGGTCCTTCGCGGGATCGAGGCCGGACTCGCGCATGCGCGCCTCCAGCTCGGCGCGCAGCGAGGCCACAGTCCCGGCGTGGGCGGGGTCGCCGGACAGATTGCGGAGTTCGAGCGGGTCGGAGGCGAGGTCGTAGAGTTCGGCCTTGTGGCGGTCGGGGCCGCCGTCGCCGTGCGGGTAGCGGATGTACTTCCAGCGGTCGGTGCGCAGGGCGCGAACGTTGGGCGTGTAGGGGAACTGCTTCTCGTAGTTGTACTCGTAGAACCACGAGATGCGCCATGCGGGGTCGCCCTCGCGGACGAGCTTCACCCACGACCGCCCGTGGATGCCGGGCAGTGGCGGCGTGCCGCAAAGTTCGAGCAGGCTGGGGGCTAGGTCGATCGTCAGAACCTGCGCGTCGACCGCCTTCGGCCGGTCGGGCGGAACAAGGCCGGGATAGCGGACGACGAGTGGGATGCGGAGGCTCGGTTCGTGGGCGGTGCGCTTGTCGACCATGCCGTGCTCGCCGTTGAGGAGGCCGTTGTCGCCGAGGAAGACGACGACGGTGCGGTCCAGTTCGCCGCGCCGTTCGAGGGCGGCGAGGAGCCGCCCGACGCTCTCGTCGACCGAGAGCAGCGTGCCCCAGTAGGCGCGGGTCATGGCTTCGAAATCCTTCACGGCCTCCGGGCTCGTGTCGGGGAACTTCTTGCGCCAGTCGAACAGCGGACCGTAGATCCCGTGCCATGTCGGCATGCGCTGGCGGATCCAGTCGGGCTTGCCGTCGAGGTGAAACGCGGAATCGGGGTAGGGGACGGCGACGTTTGCGAACGCGTTCGAGAAGCGCGGCTCGGGCGTGTAGAAGCTGTGCGGCGCCTTGTGTCCGAGCATCAGCATCCAGGGTTTGCTGCCGCGGGGGCGGTCGAGCCACTCAAGGGCCATGTCGGTGACGACGCGCGTGTAGTAGCCGGTGACGACCTGGCGGCCGGCGCCATTGAGGTTGAACTCGGTGTCCCAGTATTTTCCCTGGCCCTTGTGCGTGACGAACCAGTCGAAGCCGGGGCGCGGCGAGTCGTCGTCCTCGCCCATGTGCCACTTGCCGATGTAGGCGGTGGCGTAGCCCGCGGTCTGCAGCGCCCGCGGGAACGAGGCGAGGGCGTGCGGGTAGTCGGTGAAGTTGTTCACGACGCCGTGGCCGTGGGCGTAGAGGCCGCTCAGGAGGCTGGCGCGGCTCGGCGAGCAGAGCGAGGTCGTGCAGAAGGCGTTCCGGAAGTGGACGCCCTCGCGCCCGATGCGGTCCATGTTCGGGGTCTTCAGGTGCGGGTTTCCGGCGAGAGACATCGCATCCCAACGCTGGTCGTCCGTCAGGATCACCAGCACGTTGGGCGGCGTCGCCGCGCGCGGTGTGGAGGCGGCGAGGAGGGACACGGCGAGGACGGCGACGGTGCGCTTCATGGGGGCAGAATAGCAAGCGGAGACGGAAAACGGAAAACGGAAGACGGAACGTCCGCCACGTATCACTCATCGTTCATCACTCATCCCTGGCTGCGGTCCGTCCTTGCGCCGCGGGGCGCTTCGCGCATAATGGCCGCGCGGCCGCGGTTGCGGCGGCAGGAGGCCCCGTTGGGCGAGTTCCTGGAGTTCGACAACGTTTCGAGACATTACGGCGACATTCGGGCGGTGGACGGCGTGTCGCTGTCGGTGAAGAAGGGCGAGTTCTTCTCGCTCCTCGGACCCAGCGGTTGCGGAAAGACCACGCTGCTGCGCATGCTTGCCGGCTTCGAAAAGCCGGACACCGGCCGCGTCCTGGTGGACGGGCAGGACATCACGGCGCTGCCGGCCAACGAGCGGAAGGTCAACACGATCTTCCAGAGCTACGCGCTGTTCCCGCACCTGTCCGTCTGGGACAACATCGCCTTCGGCCCGCGCATTGCGAAGCGCCCCCGGAAGGAGATCGCCGAGGACGTCGAGAAGATGCTGAAGCTCATCCAGCTCTCCGACCAGGCGTGGAAGAAGCCGGAGCAGCTCAGCGGCGGACAGAAGCAGCGCGTTGCGATCGCCCGCGCGCTGATCAACAAGCCGCAGGTGCTGCTGCTCGACGAGCCGCTTGCGGCGCTCGACCTCAAGCTCCGCCAGCGGATGCTCATCGAACTCGACCTCATCCACGACCAGGTCGGCATCACGTTTCTTTATGTCACGCACGATCAGGGCGAGGCCATGAGCCTCAGCGACCGCATCGCCGTGATGGACCACGGCAAGATCGAGCAGATCGGCACCCCGGCGGAGATCTACGAGGCCCCGCGCAGCAGCTTCGTCGCCGCGTTCATCGGCGACACCAACTTTTTCGAGGGCGAGGTGGACGAGATCATCGAGGGCGAGTACAGCCGCCTCGAGATCGAGGGCTTCCCGACGGTGGTCTGCTTCAACGACAAGCAACTCGTGGACGGCGTTCCGGTCTTCATCAGCATCCGGCCCGAGAAGTTCCGCATCTGGCGCGAGAAGCCGGAGCTGGACTGGAAGCACACGGTCGTGAAGGGCACGGTCGAGGATGTGATCTATCTCGGCCATTCCACGAAGTACTGGGTGCGTGTGCAGGACTACCGCATCGCCGTCCACCGCCAGCACCACCGCTTCCTGCTCGACGAGAGGCCGCTGCGTTGGCACGACGACGTGTGGCTTTCCTGGCACGCCGACGACGGCTTCATGCTGGAGCGGTACCGCGAGGCGGACGAGCAGTTGATGGAGACGCCCCCGGAGAAGGTCGGCGAGTCTCAGGGCCAGGCATGAAGGATGGCGCGAAACCAGCCGGCCGCGCCGGTGCGCCGCCCCCCCCTGTCCAGCGCGTCGAGTGGCTTGTCAGCCTTCCGTCGCTCGTGTGGCTCGGTCTCCTCTTCGTGATCCCGACCTTCATCGTGTTTGCGATCGCGTTCAAGCCGGTCAGTTCCTACGGCGGGATCGGGGCGGGATGGACGCTCGACACGATGCGCAGCCTCTCGAACCCGAACTATCCGGCGATCATCTGGCGCACGCTGTGGCTCAGTGCGGTGACGATGGTGCTGTGCATCGTCATGGCGGTGCCGTCCGGTTATTGCATCGCGCGCGCAGCCCCGAGGTGGCGGCGGATGCTCCTGCTGCTGGTCATCGTGCCGTTCTGGACCAGTTTCCTGATTCGCATTTTTGCCTGGAAGGTGCTGCTTCACCCCGAGGGCCCGCTCAAGCGCGTTCTGGTCGCACTGCATGTCGTCGATCCAGCCACGACCCTGCTGTACAACGCCGGTTCCGTGCTGCTCGTGATGGTCTACACGTTCCTCCCGTTCGCCATCCTGCCGATCTACGCCGCGGCGGAGAAGTTCGACTTCCGGCTCGTCGAGGCCGCCCGCGATCTTGGCGCGACGCCGCTGCGTGCCTTCTGGAGCGTGTTCCTGCCCGGCATCCGGCGCGGCGTCATGACGGCGGTCCTCGTCGTGTTCATCCCGGCGCTCGGCTCGTACGTGATCCCCGATGTTGTCGGCGGCCCCAACGCCGAGATGATCGGCAATAAGATTGCCCAGCGGACCTTCGGCGACCGCAATCTGCCGCACGCGAGCGCCCTTTCGACGTTCCTGACGCTCGCCGTCCTGGCCCCCATGATCGCCATTCTCGGGCTGCAGGGGCGCAAGGGACGGCAGCCGATCATCGAGGAGGCCGGCTGATGAACCGCAGCCGCGTGCCTCTCTACACGATGTTGGCCGTCCTGCTCTTTTTCTACCTTCCGATTCTCGTGCTGGTTGTCAATTCGTTCAACGCCTCGCGGTTCGGGGGGACATGGGACGGATGGACGCTGAAGTGGTACGCGAAGCTCTTCACCCAGCGCGACATCTGGCTGGCGCTCAAGAACACGCTGCTGGTGGCGGTGGGCGCGACGGCGGGCTCGGTGGTCCTCGGTACGACCGCGGCCTTCGCCCTGCACCGGTACGGCAAGAGCCGGTTGCAGCGCATCCACTACTCGCTGATCTACACGCCGCTCGTGGTGCCCGAGATCCTGATGGGCATCAGCCTGCTGCTCTTCTTCGTCGCCGTGGGCGCCGAATTGGGGCTGTTCACGATCTTCCTGGCCCACGTGACCTTCTGCACGAGCTACGTAGCGATGGTGGTGCTGGCGCGTCTTCAGGACTTCGACTTCTCGATCATCGAGGCGGCCCAGGATCTCGGGGCGGGGTGGTGGACGACGACCTGGAAGGTGCTGCTGCCGCTGCTGGCGCCGGGCATTGCGGCGGGCGGTCTGCTGGCCTTCACGCTGTCGATTGACGACTTCGTGATCTCATTCTTCGTCGCAGGGCCGGGTTCGACGACCCTGCCGATCCGCATCTACAGCATGATCAAGTTCGGATCCCCGCCTCTGATCAACGCCCTGTCGACCCTCCTGCTCGTCGTCACCTTCGTTCTCGTCGCCGCCAGCCAGCGGCTGACCGAGCGGCGACGGGCGTAGCGGCGCCTGTCCGGCCGGCCTCGCGGATTCCTAATGGCAGACGCATCCGATCGTTGTCGGACGGAGGCAACCTGCCCCGCGTGCCCGCCGATGCATTCATCGGAGGCACCGGGGGCAGGAACGATGAAACGACTTCTGACGGTTCTGGCAGCGGCGCTGATCTCAGCTTCGGCCGCGCGGGCGGATCTTACGGCGGGGGATATCTCCATCATTGGATTCCGCTCGGATGCCGATGATGCGCTGTCGTTCGTCACGTGGACGGATCTTGCCGCGGGGACCTCGCTCTACTTCGCCGACCATGGCTTCTTCAGCGACGGGACGCTTCGCGATTCGGAGAACGTCATGTCCTGGACTGCGCCGGCCGGCGGCATTGCGGTCGGAACAGTGGTGAGAATCGTCACTGCGGTTGCGCCGGGTTCCGCCACCACGGGTACGGTGTCGGGCGCCCTGAGCGGCCTCGCCAACGGTGGCGACCAAATCTTCGCGGGCACCACCGCGTTTCCGACCGCCAACGACACGGTCAAGCCGGGTTCAGCCTACAGCGGCACGCTACTGTACGGTCTTGACTTCAACGGCACGGCGGGTTGGGACGCCGATGCGACCAGTTCGGGCACCTCGTTCCTTCCCAGCGCGCTGAACGGGAGTTACCAGAGTTTCAGCATCGCGCACATCGACAACGCCCAGTACACCGGGGCCCGCACGGGCATGACGGTCTCGGAGTTCAAAGCCGAGGTCCATAACTCCGCCAACTGGACGGGCAATGACGACGGCGCCGTATTCGGCTCTCTCGACGCCACCCAGTTCGCCGTCATCCCCGAGCCCGGCAGTGCGGCTCTGATCGGCGTGGCCGGACTCCTTCTGGGTGCGATTCGCCGCCGGCGCGGGCCCGCAAGCAACTAGGACTTACCTCCGTTAGCGCACCGTGAAGCCTCCGGCTCTCCCCGCCGGAGGCTTCTTTGCGTCCGGGAGCGACCGCCGCTACAGCATTCGCTGCCTGCGCGAGACGACCTGGAGGGCGAGGCCCCACGGATCGCGGAGCATGAGGATCTTGTCGCCGGTCGCGATCGTGGTGACGTCCTCCAACAGCTTTGCGCCGGCGGCGACGAGGCGGTCACGGTCGGCCTCGATCGCGTCCGATTCAAACGCCAGGTGCAGAAACAGCGGGTTCATCGACCCGTAGTCCGGCGTCGCAATCGTCGGGTTGTTGTAGATCTCGATCAGCACGCTGCCCGAGGCGTCGGCGAGAAAGTGGGTGTGGGCGGGCGGCCCGCCCGCGCGCCGGATCTGGAATCCAAGGTGCGTGCAATACCACGCCGAGGCGGCGAGGGGGTCGGCAATCTGCAGGGCGAAATGTTCTATGCGCATGACGGATCTCCTGTTCGACACCAGATCTTCCGGATGTAACGGCTGAAGTTTCAACAGCCGCCATCGCGGGGCGGCTGCATGACAAGGGGCCTTGGCTACAGGGGCCGGACGTTCATCGTCCCGGTGGTCTTGCGCAGCATGGCCACGATCTTCTCGGCGTCGGCATCCGACATCGGCTTCCGGTTGAGCGGCGGCACGAAGTGGCCATGCATGAGGACGACGACCTCCTTGAGGTCCTTCGTTGAGCCGTCGTGCAGGTAGGGGAACGTCAATTCGAGATTGCGCAGGGACGGCACCTTCATCTTGTAGCGGTCCGCCTCGATCTTCGTGAAGGCGAAGCGGCCGTCGTCGTCCTTGCCCGGCGCCCGTCCGCGCGCCTTGTAGAAGGCCGCGGCATCGACGGGCTTCTCGAAGGACCGGCCGCCCATCGACTCGCCGGCGTGGCAGGTGGCGCAGCTGTGGCGGAGGAAGAGGTCGTGGCCCTCCGCCTCGGCCGCCGTGAGGGCGCCCTTGTCGCCCATCAGGTACAGGTCGAGCGCGGAGCCGGGCGTGAGGAGCGTCTTCTCGAACTCGGCGATGGCGTTCTGGATGTTCGTGGAGGACCAGGTTTCCGTTCCGTAGATGTCCCGGTAGCTCGCAGTCAGGGCTGCATCGCCGCCCAGTTTGCCCGTGATCTGCGGCCAGTTGCCGTCCATCTCCACCGGATTCAGCGGGGGGCCGCCGGCCTGGTCGGCCAGATCCTTTGCGCGGCCGTCCCAGAACTGAAGGACGTTGTAGGCCGCGTTGAACACGGTCGGCGCGTTGATGCCGCCGAGTTGCTTGCGGACGCCGGTGGAGAACTTCGCCTGGTCCGTGCCGCCCTTGGCCAGGTCGTGGCAGCTCGCGCAGGAGATCGTGTCGTCGCCCGAAAGCCGCTTGTCGTGGTACAGGCGGTTGCCGAGGGCCACTTTCTTCACGTCCAGCACCTCCGGCCACTGCGCCGGGATCGGCTGCACGGGGTGGGCGGCGAAGGCCTCGGAGGCGAGACCGGAACTGAAGGATGCCACCCGGACCTGCTTCACCCACGCAAGGATGTCGGCCTTCTCCGCGGCTGTGAGGGCGCCGTCCCAGTGGGCCAGCATGAAGGGCAGGATCGGCATCGTGTCCAGTTCGATCGACTTCTCCAGCTTGGCGAGGGCGATCTCGTCCTTCCCGCCCGCGGCCACGAGCTTCTCCAGATTGAAGATGCCGGTGCCCGCCTCGATGTGGGTTCCGATCATCGAGCTGGCGACCGGAAGTTTCGCGTAGAAGGGCAGCGCGGGATTCTCGCAATGGCACATGAGGCACTTCGGACCCATCGCGTCGCGGGCCTTCGCGGCCTCCGGCGTGGCCGTCGGAAGCGCGGCGTACTCCGGCTTCACCGGCGCCCCGAGAATGAGGTTGAGAACCGGCACGGCCAGCCCCGCCAGGACCAGGATTCCGACAACGATCAGGATCTTGCGCTTCATCCGTTTCTCCTCCGGCCGCCTCCGCGCTCCGCGAACGGCCGCACGATGATACTGTCGACATTCTGGTAGCAGAGCCGCAGGCCATCGTACAGGAAAAAGTCCCCGGGATTGCCGGGCGCTTCTCCGGGGTTCTGTTGCTGCGGGGATCCCGCGAACAGCCGGGCCAGCGGCCCGGCCCTACCACGGATCCCACAGGTACGGCAGGTGGGGCCGGGCCGTTGGCCCGGCCGAACGGGAAGCCCACGCGAGCGTCTTCGGAACGGTCTGAGATGCGCCCGGGATGCGCCCGGGATTGCCTTGGCGCCGGCCGGGCGGTAGACTCCCGCGCCTTGCCGCCGAAGCGGCCGGATGACGATGACCACAGCGCCCCAGACGAAGACCGTGCTGTTCGTGTGCACGGGCAATTCCTGCCGCAGCCCGATGGCGGAGCACCTGTTCCGCCTCCGGGCCGGCGCCGGCGCGTCGTGGCAGGCGGAGTCGGCCGGGCTGGCGGCGGCGGACGGCTGGCCGGCGAGCGACGAGGCGATCACGGTCATGCGCGAGGCCGGTGCGGACCTCTCCCCGCATCGCAGCCGCGGTCTCACCCGCACCATGGCGGAGGCGGCGGACCTCATCCTCGTCATGACCGCGGGCCATCTGAGGCATTTCCAGGCACAGTTTCCCAAGGCGGCGGGCAAGGCGCGCCTGCTGGCGTCGTACCGGACCGGCGACGGGGAAGGGGACATCCCCGACCCGATCGGCCAGTCGGTCTTCGTCTACCGGCGTGTGCGGAACGACATCGACAGCGCCATCGCCGACCTTCTGCTCGCCCTGCGGGCGGAGGCGGCGGCGGACGGCGGCACGGCAACGGCGGCGGCAGCGACCCACGGAGGACCCATGAAGATCGTCATCGGCGCGGACCACGGCGGATTCGAACGGAAACAGGAGATCCTCGCCCTCTTGAAGACCAAGGGCGTCGAGGTGGAGGATGTCGGCACGAACTCGAAGGAGTCGGTGGACTACACCGACTACGCCGCCGAGGTCGCACGCCGCGTCGCCACCGGCGCCGCAGACCAGGGCATCCTCGTCTGCACCACCGGCCTCGGCGTGTCCATGACCGCCAACAAGGTTCCTGGCGTCCGCGCCGCGCTCTGCACCTCGCCGCGCATGGCCGAGATGGCCCGCCGGCACAACAACGCGAACGTCCTCGCGCTCGGCGGGGCGATCGTGTCGAAGGACGAGGCCTCCGCGATCCTCGACGCATGGCTCGGCGCCTCCTTCGAGGGCGGCCGCCACGAGCGGCGCGTCGGCAAGATGGGCCTCGTCGAGGGCGAAGCCGGCGCGCTCGGCGCCGTCGCCGTGACCGATCCCGCGCTCTACGCCGCGATCCTCGCCGAGGGACGCCGCCAGCGCGAGAACCTCGAACTCATCGCCTCTGAGAACTATACCAGCCAGGCCGTCCGCGAGGCCGCCGGCTCGGTGCTGACGAACAAGTACGCCGAGGGCTATCCCGGCAAGCGCTGGTACGGCGGATGCGAGCATGTCGACGAGGCCGAGCGCCTCGCGATCGAGCGGGCGAAGGCCCTCTTCGGCGCCGAGCATGCGAACGTCCAGCCGCACTGCGGCAGCGGCGCCAACATGGCCGTCTACTTCGCGCTGCTCCAGCCGGGCGACACGCTGATGGCGATGAGCCTCGCCGACGGCGGCCACCTGACGCACGGCCACAAGATGAATTTCTCCGGGCGCTTCTTCAACGTCGTGCCCTACGGCGTCGCGCGCGACGGCGAGCGGATCGACTACGACGCCCTTGAGAAACTCGCCCTCGAGCACAAGCCGAAGATGATCTGCGCCGGCGCGAGCGCCTACCCGCGCATCATCGACTTCCCGCGCCTGCGTGCCATCGCCGACCAGGTCGGCGCGCTGCTGATGGTCGACATGGCCCACATCGCCGGCCTCGTCGCGGGCGGCGTCCACCCGAGCCCCGTGCCGTACTGCGACGTCGTCACCACCACGACGCACAAGACGCTGCGCGGCCCGCGCGGCGGGCTGATCCTCTGCCGGGAGAAGTATGCGGCAGACATCGACAAGCAGGTCTTCCCGGGCATCCAGGGCGGTCCGCTGATGCACATCATCGCGGGCAAGGCCGTGTGCCTCGGCGAGGCGCTCAAGCCTTCGTTCAAGGACTACGCCGCGCAGATCGTGAAGAACGCGTCCGTCCTCGCCGGCGTCCTCGCCGCGGGCGGCCTGCGCATCGTGTCCGGCGGCACCGACAACCACCTGATGCTCGTCGATGTCACCTCGGCCGGCCTGACCGGCAAGGAGACCGCGCTGGCCCTCGACAAGGCCTGCATCACGGTCAACAAGAACGCCATCCCGTTCGATACCAAGAGCCCGTTCGTCACCTCCGGTGTCCGCGTCGGCACGCCCGCCGTCACCACGCGCGGCATGAAGGAAGAGGAGATGAAGACGATCGGCCGCTGCATCCTCGATGTCGTCGCCGCCCCCGCCGACGAAGCCGCCCTCGCCCGCGTCCGCGAAGCCGTGTTGGCCCTGACCGCCCGGTTTCCGGTGCCGTAGAAGTGGGGACGAAGCAGGCCGGCGCGGGCTTTCCGTTCGGCCGGGCGAGCCGCCCAGCCCTACCTTGCCGTTCTCATGGGATCGATGGTAGGGCCGGGCCGCCGGCCCGGCCGAACGTTGGATCCCCGCAACCAAGATGACCCGGAGATGCGCCCGCGAAGGGGAAAGACCGGCGACGGTCTTCTACCCGCTTGCGGTGTTCGTGTTCGTCAGGAAAGTCCGGAGCTGCTCGAGATAGGTCCGGCCGAAATGCATGTCGTTCGTCGACGGCGCGGAAGACGGCCAGCCCGACGACGAGAAGGAGCGGCGCAACGACGATGACCGGAACAACGGCAAGCCCCGCGCGTCGTTGCGTGCGGGGCATCGGCTCACCCGGCCCTCTCCACGAGCCGGCCGTTGATGTACTTGTGCAGGATGCTGGAGATGAGCGTCTGGTAGGGAAGTCCCTCGCGAACGGCGGTTTTCTGGAAGCGGACAAGGTCGCGCTCCGCCATCCGGATGTTGACGCGCTTGTCCTTCCTCAACGTCGCGCGGGCCGCCTCACGGTAGCGTGCGGCTTCCTTCGGAAAGTCCGGAATGCGCTTCCACTCCCCGCGTTCGACGGATTCGAGCAGATTCTTCTCCTCGGGCGTCAGTTTCATCTCAATCGTCCCCCAGGTACTTTCGGGTCATCTTGCGGCTGGGAATCACCGTCTTGAGGAAGATCGCATGGTCATCCTCCACGAATGGCACCAGGCAGGCATAACCCTCCACGTTGACAATGAAGACCTTCTGCCCGGGATACCGCTTCTGATTCGGATGCTCGACCGTATCGAGCAGTCCGCCTCGCGCCATATGGAAGACGATATCCTCGAACGCAATGCTTCGTTCGCGTTTCAACCACCGGTTCTTCTCATCGCTCCAATCGAACGGCTTCACGGGCGGAACATATCACGATGTGTGCATTTTGGAAACAACCCGGAGCGCGAAATTCCTCAGGGCTTCCGTAGCCGCGATCGGTGGTCGCGGATGCCGCCCTTCCATGAACGCGCGACGGAGCCGGAAAAGCAACAGGGGAACTCGACCATTCCGGTCGCAAGCCCTCTACCGGTCTGCGGCGTTCGTGTTCGCCAAGAAGGCCCGGAGCTGGTCAAGATAGGCCCGGCCGAAGTGCATGTCGTTCGTCGACGGCGCGCCGTCCGGCGCCCGCGCGGTGTCGTCCACCCCGTTCGTTCCGACGCTGTACAGCAGCATCGGCGCGCGCCCCGGCACGTAGCGCAGCGGCCCGCCGTTGGGATCAAACGGGTCCGCGGGCACGGCCGGCAGCCAGGCCGGCACCAGCGCGCCGAGCGACTCCGGCGCCGCCCCGCCGCTCGCCCGCCGGAACCTCTCGATCGCCACCAGCGTCCGCACGCCGCGGAGGAGGGCGTCCTCCGTGTGCGCCTTTAGGGCAAGAATCCACACGCTAGGAGTGAGAAATAGCGTCATCTCCGCACCGATGGGGTCGTCCACCAGGAATTCCCCGCTCAGCGGGGGTTCCTGAGCGAAGATGGATTCGGGGGTCCATACGAGACGACATGCCGGATCGTGCCGTCCAAAGTCCGGCCGTTCCATGCTCAGAATCAGATGCGAGTAGGTGGCCATCAAGTGGCGGCGCGACCGTTCGGGCGTACTGCCCGCGATTCGCAAGGCCATGCGTCCGACTGTGCATCGCAGCAACTCGTGGCCGTGGTCCGCCATTGTGAAGTACCATTCATCCTCGGGGAGCCGGTACACGTCACGTGCGCACCTGAGCGCATAGTGCAGTTCGCTGCGGATCGCCTCGGCCAAAGGCGGACGATCCATGTCGTGCTCGGCCAGCATAGGAGCGAACCCATCCAACGCGCCGTCAGGAACGTCATGCAGGCACATGCAGCGCTCGATGCTTCGAACGGCTTCGGAGCCGATCCGCATGCCGCTGAAGTGATGCACAAGGGTCTGGCCTGTGCGAATGTGGCGGCTGTTGCGAAGTCCCGAGCGGCATGCCGATAGAACCTCACTCCATTGGTTCGACACAGCAAGTCCGCCGATGCGCAAGGGCAGAAAGCAACTGCCCAGAAGGTGGGCGCCCCCGCCGTAGGCGCCGTCAGGCTCCGGGGCCCGACCTCGAGGCATGTCCGCTGCTAGGTCCCAATGCTGCCACCGGTTGGACACGTGATTCGCGAAACGCTCCAGGCCGGGAAAAGGGCCCGAGGCGATTCCCCCCGCTTCGAAGCGTCGCCACTCGGCAGTCGGCCAGACGCGGGGTCCCTTCATGTCGAATAGGAGACTCGAAAATGACATGAGGGCATGGAACGCATCGTTCGTCGGCACGGGGTCGCCGGGGGCGAGGAAGGGGACGCGCGGTTCCAGGCGGACGCCGGGGACGGGCTCGGGCCAGGGCGAGTGGATGGCGCGGAAGACGGCGAGTCCTCCGGCCAGAAGGAAGGGGGCGGCGACGAAAACCGCAACAGCGGCAAGCACCGCGCGTCGTTGCGTGCGGGTCACGGGGACATCCTCCTCATGCTCCGATGCTCCATGTCATTCCCCAGGAGATCACTATGAAGCCTGCGATTCCGCTTGGCCAGTCCTGATCGGGCGCAGGGCTCTCAACCTCCTTGGCGGGGGCGGGGGGTTCCCGTATCCTCCGGCCTTCATCCGTGCAATCCGCGGGATTCGTGGTTGGTGCTTTCATATGTCACTGGACGTCGATCTTCCGATGCGGTCGAGTGCGGCGGACGCAGGCAGACGCCGGGCGTTCAACCGGGCGTTGTTTACGCGGCTGGCGCCGGACTACGACCGGCTGAATCCGTGGATCTCGTTCGGCCGCGACGCGGGCTGGAAGCGCGCCATGATCGGGCGGCTGCCGGACCTCGCCGCGCCGGTCTGCGTCGACCTCGCGTGCGGCACGGGCGACCTCACGATGCTGCTGGCGGCGCGCTATCCGGCGGGCGGCGTCACCGGCGTCGACCTGACCGAGGCGATGCTGGAGCAGGCGAGGCGGCGCCCCGGCGCGGATCGCATCGAGTTCCGGTGCGCGGATCTCGCGTCCACCGGCCTGCCCGAAGCCTCGGCGGACATCGTCACCGGCGCCTACGCGCTCCGGCTCGGGCCCGGTGTCGGCGCGGGCCTCGCCGAGGTGGCGCGTATTCTGCGGCCCGGCGGCACCGCGTCGTTCCTCGACTTCGGCCGTCCGGACTCGGCCGCCGCGTACGCCTTCCTGCTGATGCTGCTCCGCATCTGGGGCGCCCTCACCGGCCTGTTCTTCCACCGCAGCCTGCGCGTCTACACCTACATCGCCGAGACGCTGCAGCACTATCCGGCGCGCCGCGGCATGCGGGAGGGCTTCCTCGCCGCCGGCTTCCGCGATCCGGTCCGCCGCTCGTACTTCTTCGGAGTGGTCGACATCTGGACCGCAACCCGCGCCGGCGGTGATCCGGCACTGGAGGGCCGCGCTCCGTCGCGGCCGCAGCCGGCTGACGAAAGGGGAGACCGACGATGAAAACCTCCGTACGACGAACGATCGCCCTGACCTTCCTTGTGCCCTTCGCGACGGGCGCGGCCGAAGCGACGTCCGCGCTGTGGTACACGAAGCCCGCCGTGAAATGGACCGACGCAATGCCGGTCGGAAACGGCGGGCTCGGCGCGATGGTCTTCGGCGGTCCCGCGAGCGAGCACCTCGCGCTCAACGACGACACGCTGGTCTCGGACGAGCCCGGCTACCGGACCCTTCCGCTCGACGTGCCGCGGACGTTCGGCCACGTGACGAACCTGATCGCGCAACGGCGGTTCTCGGAAGCCGACGACTTCATCACCAGCAACTGGCTCGGCCGTGCGTGGGCCTGCTACCAGCCGCTCGGCGACCTGTTTCTCGACTTCGGCCGGACGAACGCCGTGACGGCCTACCGCCGCGAACTCGACCTCGCCCGCGGGGTCGTGACCGTCGCCTATGCGCAGGACGGCGCCACGTTCACCCGCGAGATCTTCGCGAGCCACCCCGACCGCGCGATCGTGATGCGCCTCGGCTGCGACAAGCCGGGGATGCTGTCGTTCCGCGCCCGGCTGACCTCGCCGCACCCGACCGCGGTCGCGACGCCGGATGCATCGGCCGGCAGATTGCGCATGGCGGGGCAGGGGCCCGGTCTCGTGCTGCGGCGCACGCTCGACTGGGTCGAGAAGAAGGGCGACACGTGGAAGTACCCCGAGTTGTGGAACCGTGACGGCAAACGCCATCCATGGGCGGCGCCCGTGCTGTACGGCACGAACATCCAGGGCCGCGGCATGCGGTTCGAGGCCTGCCTCGCGGTCGAGGCTGCCGGCGGGACGGTCACCGCGGACGGCGACGCGCTGGCCGTGCGCGGCGCGGATTCGGTGGTGCTGCGGCTCGTCACCGCGACGAGCTACAACGGCTTCGACCGGAGCCCGTCGCGCGACGGGGCCGACCCGGCCGCGCTGGCCGGGGAGCGCCTGCGGACCGCCAGCGCCCGGCCCTTCACCGAACTGCTCCGACGCCACGTCGACGATCATGGCGCGCTCTTCGGCCGCGTGGCGCTCGATCTCGGCCCTGCGCCGGCGGACCGGGCGGCGCTGCCGACCGACGAGCGCATCCGCAGGGCCGGCGACGGCGCCGATGCGGCCCTTGCGGCGCAGTACTTCCAGTTCGGCCGCTACCTGATGATCGCCGGCTCGCGGCCGGGTTCGCAGCCTCTCAACCTGCAGGGCATCTGGAACGCCGAGGTCATTCCGCCGTGGGCGAGCCAGTTCACGGTGAACATCAACACGGAGATGAACTACTGGCCGGCGGAGCTGTGCAACCTCTCCGAGTGCGCCGAGCCGCTGCTGCGGATGGTGCGCGAGTTGTCGGTCGACGGCGCCCGCGTCGCGCGCGACATGTACGGCCGGCCCGGCTGGGTGGCGCACCACAATACGACGCTCTGGCGTTGTGCCCAACCGGTCGACAACGCCGCTGTGGTGTCCTTCTGGCCCATGGGCGGGGCCTGGCTCGTCCGGCACCTCTGGGAGCACTACGCATTCACCGGCGACCGCGTGTTCCTGAAGGACGAGGCCTATCCGTTGCTCAGGGGCGCCGCGGAATTCCTCGACGCGTGGCTGGTCGAGGATGCGCAGGGGCGGCTGACGACGCCCGTCAGCACCTCGCCCGAGAACTCGTTCGTCTATGCCGACGCCGCCGGCGCGAAGAAGCGTGCGAGCGTCGCCACCGGCACGGGCATGGACCTCGGCATCGTGCGCGATGCGTTCGTCAACGCGATGCGCGCCGCGGAGATTCTCGGCGTCGACGCGGACTTCCGCCGCCACCTCGGGGCGCGTCTTGCGAAGCTGCGTCCGCTGCAGGTCGGATCCAAGGGCCAGATCCTGGAATGGCAGGAGGAATTCGGCGAGTCCGACCCGCAGCACCGGCACGTCTCCCATCTCTACTCGCTCCATCCCGCGGGGCTGATCACGCCGTCCGGCACGCCCGACCTCGCCGCGGCCGCGCGACGGACACTCGAACTGCGCGGCGACGGCGGCACCGGCTGGAGCAAGGCGTGGAAGGTGAACTTCTGGGCGCGCCTGCGCGACGGCGATCATGCGCACCTCATGCTGAGGGATCTGATCGCGAAGTCGACCCTTCCGAGCATGCTCGACTCGTGTCCGCCGTTCCAGATCGACGGAAACTTCGGCGGCTGTGCCGGGGTCGCCGAGATGCTGCTGCAGAGCCACGAGACCGCGCCCGGCCCCGGCGGCTCCGCGGTGCCCGTCCTCGATCTTCTTCCCGCGCTCCCCGCCGCGTGGCCCGCGGGGTCGGTCCGCGGCCTCTGCGCCCGCGGCGGGTTCACGGTCGATCTCGCGTGGCAGGGCGGACGGCTCACCGCCGCCACGGTCCATTCGCGGATCGGCGGCGACTGCGTGGTCCGCTGCGCCGGCCGCGACCGCCCCCTGCACTGCCC
>CAYRFK010000075.1:0-17915 GCA_964423465.1 uncultured Verrucomicrobiota bacterium
CGGTGTTCACCGACATCCTGCTGGCCGACGAGATCAATCGCGCCTCGCCGCGCACGCAGTCGGCGCTGCTCGAGGCGATGGCCGAGGGGCAGGTGAGCGTCGACGGTGAGCGGCGCGGCCTGTCGAAGATGTTCTTCGTCGTCGCCACGCAGAATCCCATCGAGTTCCGCGGCACCTATCCGCTGCCCGAGGCGCAGATGGATCGCTTTGCGATGCAGTTCCGGCTGGGGTATCCGACGCCGGAGGACGAGTCCGCGATTCTGGCCGACCACGCACTGGCCTCTCCGGTCGAATCCGTGGCGCCCTGCGCGACGCTGGAGGAGATCGATGCGCTACAGGCCGCGGTGCGGGCCGTGCGCGTCGGCGAGCCGATCCGGCGCTACGCCATCGACCTCGTCTCGGCGACCCGCTCCACCGACGGCGTCCAACTCGGCGCCAGCGTGCGCGCCTCGCTGACGCTGGTGCGGATGAGCCAGGCGCTGGCGCTTTTCGACGGGCTCGACTTCGTTTCGCCGGAGCCCGTGCAGGAACTCGCGGTGTCGGTGATCGCACATCGCCTGGTCCTTGACCCGCAGTCGAAGTTCGCGGGGCTCACGGCCGCGTCGGTGGTGGAGGAGATTGTCCGGCGCACGCCGGTGCCCGCGTGACGGCGGGGCCCGGGAGACGGTCGTGAGTGATCGGTTCTTGCGTCGCCAGCACCGGAACTACCGGCTGTTTCACGCCGCGGACGCGTGGATGCGGATGCACGTTGCGCCGCCGGGGGCCCTTGCGCTCGGCGGGCTTCTCGCTTCGGCCGTCATCGGGGTCGACACCGGCGTCACGCTGGCGCATCAGGTCTTTGCGCTGCTCGCGCTGCTCGTGCTCGCCGCCGCCGTGTCGGCCATCTTCGCCCGGCCGCGGATCGCGGTGACACGCCGTCTGCCGCGCCACGCCACCGTGGGCGTGCCGCTCCGCTACCGCATGGAGGTGCGCAATCCGACGTCGCGGCGATGGGCGGGGCTGGTCCTTCGCGAGCGCTGGCCGGATCCACGACCGTCCGCGGAGGAGTTCATCCGTCGGCGCGAGCCGCACGAGGCGCGGCGGAACCGGTTCGACCGCTTCTACGCCTTTCACCGCTGGGCGTGGCTGGTTGACCGCCGTCGGCGCGCCGACGGCGGGGAGGCGCGGATTGATGCCCTGGCGGGGGGCGCACGGGCGGAACTCGACATGGTCATGATGCCGCTTCGACGGGGTGTGATCGTGTTCTCGTCCGTCTCTGTCGGTGCGCCGGACATCTTCGGCCTGTTCCACGGGGTGCGTCAGGCTGCGGCGGCCGACCGCCTGCTGGTGCTGCCGCGCCGATACCCGGTCACCAAGCCCGGCCTGCCGGGACGCCATGCACGATTCCAGCGCGGCGGCGTCGCCCTTGCATCGTCCGTCGGCGAGTCGGGCGAGTTCGTGTCGCTGCGCGACTACCGGCCCGGCGATCCGCCGCGCCATATCCACTGGCGGAGCTGGGCAAGGGCGGGGCGGCCGATCGTCAAGGAGTTCCAGAACGAGTTCTTCGTTCGGCACGCACTGATTCTCGACACCTTCGCGGGCGACGATCGTGAGGACGTGTTCGAGGAGGCGGTCTCGGTCGCGGCCTCGTTTGCCTGCACGCTGCCGGAGCAGGATTCACTGCTGGATCTTTTTTTCGTCGGCCCGCAGGCTTACTGCTTTACCGCCGGCCGCGGCCTGGCGCACACGGAGCAGATGCTGGGCATCCTGGCGGCCGTCGGGCGATGCGAGGACCGTCCGTTCGACGCGCTCGGCCGGCTGGTCCTCGCGCATGCGGCGGAGGTCTCGGGCGCCATTTGCGTGCTGACCGCCTTGGACACCCCGCGACGGGAGATGGTCGGGGCGATCGCGGCGCTGGGCGTGCCGGTGCGGGTCTATGTGATCCGCAGGGCCGGTGCGCTGTCAGGTGGGGACGGAGAGTGGCCAGTCCCGGCCGGTGTCAGCCTGCGGTTTCTCGAGTGCGGCCGGATTGCGGAGGGGCTCGCGGCGCCATGAGACCCTGTTTCGGATTCTTCGGCGCGGCATGGCTTTTCTGGGGCTGGCAGACCGATCACCTGGTGCTTGGCGCGGTGCTTGCGATCTCCGTCGAGGCTGCGCGCCGGCGGCCGCTGCGGTGGAGCCTCGATTCGGACGACTACGAGCGGATCTGGGATCTCTCCGGCATCGCCGTGCTGGCGACGGCGATCCTGATGTTCTCACAGCACGAGATCGACCGGCGGTACGCCTTCGTCCAGTGGATCCCTGTGATCTACCTTCCGATGCTTGCCGCGCAGTGGTTCGGTCCGCAGGAGCGCATCGAGTTCGCGGCCTTCGCATGGTTCGCTCGCAAGCGTGTGAGGGAGCGGTCGAAGCCGGGAGCCGGACTGGACATTACGTGGCCCGGCTGGGGACTCTGCCTGCTCGGCGCCGCCGCCGGCGGACGACCGGGATTCTATGCGGGGGCCGTGGCGCTGGTCGGGTGCGCGCTCGCCCAGATCCGTCCGCGACGCGGCGTGGGCATGGCGGTCCTGTCGGTGGCGGTCTATGGTGCGGTCGCCATGGCAGGTCATGTCACCCACACCGGCATGCGGGCTCTGCAGAAGACGATCGAGGGCGTGGTGTCGGAATGGACGGCCGGACTGATGGAGTCGGACACGCTCAGTTGCCGCACCTCCATCGGCCGCGTCGGCGACCTGAGGTTTTCCGGTCGCGTGCTCCTGCGCGTCCGCATCGGGCAGGGCGACGCGCCGGACCGCCTGCGGGAGAACGTCTACCGGGCCTACCGTCTCGGCATCTGGTCCGGCGCCGATCTGCGAACGCGAAGCGCCCGGGACGAGGGTGGCGGTCGATGGGTTGTCGAGACCAACGGTGCGGTCCGATCGGTGATGTCCGTCGAGGGCCGGATCCACGACGGCACCGGCCCCGTTCCGGTTCCCCGCGGCGTGCTGGCGGTGGCCGGGCTCCCGGCGGACCTGGTGGTCTCCTGCCGCTTCGGCACCCTCCGTGCCGAGGGCGCGCCGGCCTTCGTGACCTACAGAGTCGAGGCGGGGGAGGGTGATGGCGTTCGCGCGGGACCGGAGTCCGGGGACCTCGGGCCGATCCCGGCCGAGGAGCGCGCCGCGGTGCGCGAGATCGTCGATCGGCTCGGCGTCCGCGGTCAGCCGGCGGACGAAGTGATCCAGTCGGTGGCCGCCTTCCTTGCGCGCGGCTTCCGCTACACGACGCGCCTCAAGTCGCCTCCGGATGGCACCGGCAGGGACCTGACGCCTATCGCGCATTTTCTGCGCACGTCGAGGGCGGGGCATTGCGAGTATTTCGCCACCGCAACCGTGCTGTTGCTGCGCGAGGCCGGCGTGCCGGCGCGGTACGTGACCGGCTACGGGCTCAACGAAACGCATCGCCGCGGCGAGTTCATCGTCCGCGAGCGCCACGCGCATGCGTGGTGCATGGTTTTCTTCGACGGACGGTGGCGGGACCTGGACACGACGCCTCCGGATTGGATTGCGGCGTCGGAGGCGGACGATTCGGAATGGACCGCGCTGGGCGACTTCTGGTCGCGCGTGTCGTTCGGCCTCGCCGCGCGATGGAACGCCCTGCGGCAGGATCTTCGGTGGATGGCCGGCATCCTCGGCGCGCTGATGCTGTGGCTCGGCCGACGCCTTCTCTTCCGCCGCCGGCCGGTACCTCCGACCCCGTCGCGAGGAGTCGCCCCGACCGGAGGCCCGGAGTTGCCTGCATCACCGTGGGTCGGTATCGAGGCGCGGCTGGCCGGAATGGGGCATGGCCGGCACCCGGCCGAGACGCCCGCCCGGTGGCTCGTCCGCATCGCGCCGGACGTACCCGTGTCCGTGGCCGCGCTCCAGGAAACCGTCCCGCTGGCCTACCGCCTCGTCTATGATCCGGACGGCCTTCCCGGACCGGATCGCGAACGTCTCAGCCGGGCCTTCGATGCCTGGCTCCGCAGCGCGCAGCCTTCCGCCTGACCCCTGCGCCGCTCCGCCGTCCCCGCTAATAGGGGTTGCTTGCAGCCATCCGCCACGCGCTCACCTGCCGCGCCCGCGCCGCCCCGCCGGTGGCGAAGACGGAGACGCCCATGCTGTCGGCGCGTTGCGGATAGACGCGGCGCACGACGGCCTGCCGGTCGTTGGCGAAGACCTCGACGATGGAGCGGTCCACGAAGATCCGGAGGGTCAGCGCCTCGCCGGGCTTGAGGACGAAGGGCGCGGCCTCGACCGTCTTTGTGCCCTCGGCAAGGCTCGACTTCCGCGTGTCGATCTTCAGTTTCCGATCCGTGGCGTCATAGTAGACGAGCGTCTCCTCCTCCCGGTCGGGGGAGCGGCGGATCTTCAGGCCTGTTTGCGTGGCATCCCCGGTCTCCATCACCGCCTCCAACTCGATCGTATCGCCGGCGATTCCAGGCAGCAGGACCTCCTTGTCGGGTGCGATCGCGATATCCTTTGCCGTTTGAGGATTGCAGCGGAGCCGCTTCAGTTCCTCGAGCGGGCGCATTCGCAGCCGGTTGTCGTCGCCGAGCGTCAGTTCGCGCGGCAGGGCCATCTCGCCGGACCAGCCGCTGTCGCGCCGCGTCCCGGGGCTGCGCTGGTCGAAGATCCACGCCCACAGCACGCGCCGGCCGTCCGGCGTCTCGAGCGACTCGGGGGCGAAGTAGAGGTTGTCCACCCAGCTCATCCGCTCGTGGATCTCGGGCACAAATTGCTCGTCTTTCCACTCGCCGACGTAGTAGCGCGTGCCGCGGTTGTGGGCGATGCAGACGAGCACGCGCTTGCCTCCGAGGGTGAAGAAGTCCGGGCACGAGATGTCCTCATCGGCCGCGACATCGGGCATCTCGTGGTGCAGGAACGGGCCCACATAGCGCCAGTCGTCGAGTTCCGCGGCCTTGAAGGTCGCGGGGGGCTTGCCGCTGCCCGGGTTGCCGCCGAAGAGCCCGTAGTAGACGTCGCCCTCGACCCAGCCGTGCGGATCCCACGAGGCATAGGGTGCGCCGTTCGTGGGGATCGGGATGATCGGGTTCGACGGCAGCCGGGTCCACCGGTCGAGGTTGTCATCGCGGCTTGTCGCGATGCAATTGCCCGCGCCCACGCCGTGGAAGAGCATCGTCGCCTCGCCGCGCCGGTTGATGAAGCAGTTCCCGCTGAACATGCCGCGGTCGGGGGTGCCTTCGGCCGGGAAGAGCGGCGTCGGATGCTGCCGCCAGTGGACCATGTCGACGCTGGAGACATGGCCGAAGCAATGGACCCGGTTCTCCTGGTAGATGTAGAAAAGGTGGTAGCGTCCACGCCAGAAGATCGCGCCGTTGGGGTCGAACGGACTGGCGTAGTCCTCGGGGATGACGAAATGGTACACCGGCCGGTGGGGGTCGGAGAGCAGGTGGTTGCGGAAGCGGCGTACGGTCGCGATGTCCTCGGGCAGCCGGGGGCGGAAGGCAAGCGAGGGCGGCAGGGCCGGCGGGCTGACGGCATTGAGACCGTCCTCGGACTGCGCGGCGGCAAACGTGGCGCGCCGGCCGTCGAGGAGCAGACGGCCATGATCGACACGGGCGCCATCCAACAGGCGCGCTGCCGCAAACCGCCCGGCCCGGTCCGCGCAGGCGTCGTCGTCAAAGGTCCACCATGCCCAAGGCTTCGGATCCGAAGGTTCACCGGGCTTGAGGGCGGCGATCTGCTCCGGGGACAGCGCGCAGTCGTAGATGCGGAGTTCCTCCACCGCGCCAGCGAAGACGTCGCGGTTGCCGAGATGGCGCGCGCCGGCGAGGACGACGCTGTCCGGCCCGAAGCGGAGGGGCTCCTTGATGGTGTGCCGGGAATACAGGGTTCCGTTGCGGTATGCAGCGACCTCGGTGCCGCGGTACGCGAGGGCTATCTGGACCAGCGTGGCGGGGTCGGCGTATTCGCGAGTCCATCCGTCCTGGGCAAGTTCCGTGCGCCGGTGGTGGTCGCTGCCTGCCATCCAGCGGGCCGGTGCCCGCTCGCCGAAGACGATGCCGTCGAAGTGCGACTGGCGGTCGTCGATCGTCAGGACGCTTCCGCCCTTCTGGGTTAGGTTCGACGGAGCAACCCACGCGACCAGCGTCTTGTCCGCGAGAGGGGGGGCGTCTGCGGCGGGCGTCACGCGGGGGGGCGTCCGGACGCCGGCCGGCCGGAGAATCCTGAGCCGGATGTCCTTGAACTGAGCGACGGTGGGCGGCCCGGTGTGCAGTTGCATCGCGAGGATGCCCTGCGGGGCGAAGTGGACCGGATCGCGATCCGTCACCTCCGCGACAGGCTTCCCATTGATCCGCAGCGACAGCTTCGGCCCGTCGCATATCAGGTGGTACTCGTGCCATTCCTCCAATTTGAACCCGGCGTCGCCCTGCGCCCCGGCGAGCGGTTCCCTGGCGATTCGGCCCTCCTCATCGATCACCGATCGCTCGCCGCGCCACGCGAGCGCGTGGCGGCCGTGCTCCTCGTACAGCCGCACCAGCCACGGCGTGTCGAGGTTGTTGTCCACCTGGTAGCCCAGGAGGTCGTGATTCGGCAGTTCGCGGCTGCGGAACTGGAAGCCACAGTTGATCTTCGGGGAGCCGGAGACGCGGTGGACCAGTTTCAGCTCGAAATCTGCAAGCTCTCCGCCCTTCCAGATCAGGTACAGGTTGGCGGGGAGGGGGCGGCCCGGCTTGATCCGTGCAGTCAGGGCGCCGTCCTCGATCGACCAGAAACTCATGTCCGCCGCGCGCCAGCCTGAGAAGCTCGTGCCGTCGAAGATGGGCGTGAAGCCGTCGTCCGCCGCGGGGCCGGCGTTCGCCGCCAGGGCCAGCGCGGCCGCGATGCCCAGTACCGTCGCCAGTTCACGATTGGATCGCATGGTGGTATTTCTCCGGTTTGATGTCCGCCCGCGGGCGTGGGACCGGCATAGCAAACCGGGCCGGCGAATACAACCCGCCCCCTGGATCCGGGAATCCGGCCCCGGTAAGCCCCAGAGCCGTCTTGCTTGCCGGGGCGGCGGACCGTAGAATGGAACGTCTATGAGCAAGACGATTTACCAGAAGATATGGGACTCGCATGTCGTCCGGAGCCTGCCGGACGGGTCGACGCTGCTGTACATCGACCGGCAGCTGGTCCACGAAGTGACGAGCCCGCAGGCCTTCGAGGCCCTGCGCATGGCGGGGCGCAAGGTCCGCCGGCCGGCGCAGACGTTCGCGACGATGGATCACAATGTGCCGACGGACGATGTGGACACGATCCGCGACCCGATCGCGAAGGAGCAGATCGAGACGCTCGACGCGAACTGCCGCGAGTTCGGCATCCGGTTGTACGGGCTGAAGGACGGCAACAACGGTGTCGTCCACATCATCGGCCCGGAACTGGGCATCACGCTGCCAGGAACGACGATCGTCTGCGGTGATTCGCACACGGCGACGCACGGGGCGTTCGGTGCGCTGGCGTTTGGCATCGGGACCTCCGAGGTCGAGCACGTGCTGGCCACCCAGACGCTTCGCCAGAAGACCTCGCGCACCTTCCGTGTCGAATACACCGGCTCCCTGAAGCCGGGCGTGACCGCGAAGGATATGATTCTCAAACTGATCGGCATCATCGGCGCCGCGGGCGGAACCGGGTTCGTCTTGGAATACGCCGGGACGGCGATCCGCGCGCTCTCGATGGAAGGCCGCATGACCGTCTGCAACATGAGCATCGAGGCCGGCGCGCGGGCGGGGCTGATCGCGCCCGACGACACGACCTTCCAGTACATCGCGTCCGGCGACCGGCCCTTTGCGCCGCGCGGTGCGCAGTTGGACGCGGCGATCGCGCGGTGGAGGATGCTGCCGAGCGACACCGGGGCGTCGTACGACCGCGAACTGACCATCGACGTCGGCGCCATCGCTCCGCAGATCACGTGGGGCACCAGCCCGGGCATGGTGATCGACGTGGACGCCGCCGTGCCGGATCCTGATCACGTGGCGGGCTACAGCCGGTCGGACGCGGAGAAGGCGCTGGCCTACATGGGGCTGACGGCCGGCACACGTCTCACCGACGTTCCGGTCGACGTTGTGTTCATCGGAAGCTGCACCAACGGCCGCATCGAGGATCTGCGCGAGGCTGCTGCGGCCATCAAGGGCCGGACGGTCGCGCCCAAGGTCCGCGCGATGGTCGTGCCCGGATCGGGCCAGGTCCGGCGCCAGGCAGAGGCCGAGGGGCTGGACCGCATCTTCAAGGCCGCCGGCTTCGACTGGCGCTTGCCAGGCTGCAGCATGTGCCTGGCGATGAACCCGGACAAACTGGCCGAGGGCGAGCGGTGCGCGGCGACGTCCAACCGTAACTTCGAGGGACGGCAGGGGAAGGGCGGCCGCACTCACCTGGTAGGTCCCGCCATGGCGGCCGCCGCCGCGGTGGCCGGGCGCTTTGTCGACATCCGAACCTGGGCGTGAGGGGCGGGCAGCTTGACCCTGCGGCGATATCGTCGGATGATGACGCAATGAGAACGATCGTGGATCTGCCCGCGGACCAGATTCGGGAGTTGGGCCGGCTGTGTGGCGACCAGAGGATCTCCCGGGCGGAGGCCGTGCGCCGGGCGGTCGGCGAGTTCCTGTCGCGCCGGAGTTCCGGCGGCGGGCCGCTGATCGGCTTCGGCCTCTGGAAGGGGCGGGGGATCGACGGGGTGGACTATCAGCGGCGGATGCGTGCCGATTGGGACGACTGTGAACGCGGTGCTGGACACCAACATCGTCATTGATTTCCTGTGACGCGGAATACGCGGGATTTTCCCGAGAACGAACCGGGGATTCGGATCCCCTACAGGATTTGAGCGAGGGTCTATGGAACCGTTTGTGAAGCATGGCGGGTTGGTGGCCGTACTCGACCGGGCGAACGTCGATACGGACCAGATCATTCCGAAGCAGTTTCTGAAATCGATCAAGCGGACCGGCTTCGGGCCTGCGTTGTTCTTCGATTGGCGCTATGTGGCGGATGGCTCGCCGGATCCCGCGTTTGAACTCAACGCGCCGCGGTTCGCCGGGGCGTCGGTACTGGTGACGCGCAACAACTTCGGATGCGGGTCCAGCCGCGAACACGCGGTGTGGGCGGTGCGGCAGTATGGCTTCCGGGTCGTTATCGCCCCGTGGCAGATGCGCGGCGAGACCCGGGTTCCGGCGTTCGCCGACATCTTCTGCAATAACTCGGTCAAGAACGGCCTTCTGACGGTGGAGCTGTCGGAGGCGGAGATCGACGCGATCGTGACTGCGGTCGCCGCGTCTCCCGGCCTGCAGGCGACCGTGGATCTTGAGCGACAGACGGTTTCGATCGGCGGCTCCGCCCCGCGGGAGTTTCGATTCGCGATCGACCCGACCGTTCGCGAGACGCTCTTGGAAGGCCTCGATGAGGTTCAGCAGACGCTCCAGCTTGAGGCCGACATCCTGCGATTCGAGGCGGCGCACACCACGCAACTGCCCTCGACGGTCTCGGCCTGACCGTCGGCGGACCCGGCCACGCCGCGGAATGAACCGGGCATGATGAAACGGCTCGACATGTCGTTCGCGCGCGACGCCGGCATCATGGTCGTCAGCAACGGCCTCGCCGGCGTCCTGTTCATGGGCGTGCACATGGTGTCGGGCCGCTGGATGCAGCCGGTCGACTACGCCGCCTTCGTGTCCATGCTGGGCCTCCTCTGGATCATTATGGTTCCTTCCGCGGCGCTCCAGGTCGCGGTGGCGCGCTATGCCTCGGAGTACTGCCATGCGAATGCGCAGGACCTGTGGGCGCGCCTGTTCCGGTCGGTGATCCGCGTCGTGACCATCGGTGGGGTCATCGGCATCTGCCTCTGGGCCGCGGTCAGTCCCGTGCTGCGGACGGTGCTGCCCTCGGCTTCGACGGGCTCCCTGCTCTGGCTTGGGCTGATTGCGCTTGTCAGCATGTACACACCCGTGGTGACCGGCGCGCTGCAGGGTGCACGGCGGTTCGGCTGGATGGCGGCAGCCGGTCTGGCCCCGGGTATCGTCCGTTTGGGGCTTGCGGTTCCCGTGTGCCTGGCCGGCGGCGGGGCAACCGCTATGCTGGGCGTATTCGCGGCCAGCGTCATCGCCGGTCTGGCGGTCGGGTTGGTTCCGGTTCGCCGCAGTCTGGGCACGCAGCCATCGCTGCCGCTGGATCTCCGACCTTTCAGCGCGTTCTTCTGGCCGGTGGCAGCGGGGCAGTTGCTCCTCTATGTCTTCATGAACGCGGACATCATCCTGATGTCGCGGATGCTGGACGGGCCGGTGTTCGCGTGCTACGGCAAGGCCTCAATGCTCGCGCGCACCGTGCTGTTTCTTCCGATGCCCATCGTGCTGGCGATGTTCCCGCGCGCCGTGGTGTCGGCGGACCTGAAGACCCTGCTGGCGCCGGTGGGCATTGCCCTCGCGCTGGCGGTGGGGCTTGCCACGGGCGTGACGGTCCTTCCGGGGCTTGCGCTCATGATCATGTACGGCGTTGAGGGGGCCGTCTACGAGCAGATGCTGCGCGCCTATTGCTGGGCGGCGGTGCCGCTGGCCATGACGATGGTGCTCGCGCAGTATGTCTGGGCGCGCCACGCGGCGAAGTCCCTCCTGTGGTTGGCGCCGGTCGCCGCGGGCTACATGGCGGCCCTCTGGTTCGGCGGGAAGGGCGATGCCTTTGCGATGATCGGCCTCCTCGCCGTCGGAAATTCCGCCGCCCTCTGCGTGTTGCTCGGCATCACGCTGCGGCTGGTCCGCGGGAGGCGCGCCCCGTGAGTCCGCATGCCGCGCCGCGCCGTATCCTCGCCATCTCCCTGGCGGGTGCGGGCGACACCCTGCTTGCCACGCCGTTGCTGCACGAGGTGCGCACGGCATTCCCGTCCGCGGAGATCGACGTTCTGACCATGCAGGGCTCCGTGCCCCGCGAGGTGCTCGACGGGAATCCTTCGGTCACCGAGTGGCGCCATTTCGACTTCATGCGCCAGGGAAGGGTTCGCTCGGTCGCGTTCTGCCTGTCGCTCCGGAGGCGTCGCTACGACCTCTCGCTGACGCTCATGCCCCAGAACCGGCTCGAGTACAACCTCATCACGTGGATCATCGGGGCGCGGGAACGGCTTGGGTTCGAGTTCCAGTGCGACTGCGGGGCGCGGCCGCGCCTCTTCCTTACGCGGGTGGTCACAGAGGACCGCCGGTTGCACGTCGTGGACAACAACCTCCGCCTCTTCACGGAGGGGCTCGGACGGCCTCTGGCGTCGGTGGATCCCCGTCCGCGACTTCACCTCACGACGGATCACGAGGCCTCGGCGTCGTCCTTCTGCGCATCCCCTTCCGCCGCGAGCCGCCGTCTGCTGGGGTTCCACCCGGGTTCCGGCACGACGAAGAACCTCATCCTCAAGCGCTGGCCCGCCGGGCAATGGGCGGAGTTGGCTCGCCGCATCGCGATCGCGGAACCGGGGGCGTTCATCGTCCTCTTCGGCAGCCCCGACGAGGCGCCGCTCCGGCGCGAGATCGCCGTCGCCAGCGGCCTTGCGCCGGACCGGATCGGGCTCGCCCCGGACGGCGCTGTGCGCGCAACCGCGGCTCTGATCCGCCGCATGGCGTGCTTCGTCTGCGGCGACACCCTGCTGACCCATGTTGCGGCGGCCGTGGGGACGCCGGTCGTCGAGATTGTCGGGCCGACCGACCCCGTGGCAACCGGGCCCTACAAGGTCCCGCACCGCGTGGTGAGGCTGGGGCTCGAATGCAGCCCGTGCTACTTCTTTTCGAAGCACGGAATCGACTGTACCCATGCGACGCCGATGGCATGCCTGACGAATCTTGACGCCGCGCGTGTCGAGGCCGCCATGCTGGAATTAATGCGCGAAACAGGGCAGAGTCGTCATCCGGGGAAAGGATGAGATCCCGGAAGGAGAACGTCATGGCCGCATCGTTCCAGATTCCGTTGGCGGATGGATGCGTTAGGCGCCGGATTCCGGTTGCGCCGCATCGTCTTCCGTCCCGTGCGCCTCGCCCCTCGTCCCTCGTCCCTCCCGGAGATGTTTCATGAAGGCCCTCGTCACCGGCGGCGCAGGATTCATCGGCAGCAACCTGGTTGCACGTCTGCTCGCCGCCGGGCATGACGTCCGCGCCTACGACAACTTCTCGACGGGCCAGGAGCGCTTCCTGGATCCGGTCCGCGGCGCCGCGCGCTTCACGCTGGTGCGGGGCGATCTGCTCGATGAGCGGGCGCTGACCGCCGCGGCCGATGGCTGCGACACGGTCTTCCACCTGGCGGCCAACGCGGACGTCCGTTTCGGCACGCAGCACCCGCGCCGCGACCTCGAGCAGAACACGATCGCAACCTACAACGTGCTCGAGGCGATGCGCGCCACCGGCATCCGGCGCATCGCGTTCTCCTCCACCGGTTCGATCTACGGCGAGGCCGAGGTCTTTCCGACCCCCGAGGCCGCGCCGTTCCCCGTCCAGACGTCGCTCTACGGCGCGTCGAAGATGGCGTGCGAGGGCCTCATTCAGGCCTACTGCGAGGGCTTCGGCATGCAGGCATGGATCTTCCGGTTCGTGTCGATCCTGGGCGAGCACTACTCGCACGGTCACGTCTTCGATTTCTACCGCAAGTTGCGCGCGAACCCGGACGAACTTGCCGTCCTCGGCGACGGCCGACAGCGGAAGTCCTACCTCTATGTGCAGGACTGCGTCAACGCGATCCTCCTGGCGATGGAGAAGGCCGGCGGCAAGGTCAACCTCTTCAACCTCGGCACCGACGAGTACTGCCAGGTCAACGATTCGATCGGCTGGATCTGCGAAGCCCTCGGGCTGTCTCCGCGGCTCGTCTACAGCGGCGGAACGCGCGGATGGATCGGCGACAGCCCGTTCATCTTCCTGGACACCGCGAGAATCCGGTCGTTCGGGTGGAAGCCGGCGCTGTCCATCCGTGAGGGAATCCTGCGCACCCTCGACTACCTGCGCGGCGCGGACTGGCTTCTGGAGTCGTGTGCATGAAGGATGCGCTTCCACTCGCAGGACTGAAGGCCGTGATCACCGGTGCCTCGCGCGGTCTTGGGGCCGAGATCGCCGCTGCGTTCCGCCGGGCGGGTGCGGACCTGCTCCTGGTGGCGCGTTCCGCGAGCAGGCTGGACCGGGTCGGCGACGATCTGGGCGACGAACCCGGCGGACTGGTGGTGACGGTCGATGCGGACGTCGGCACCGATGACGGCGCGAAGCGTGTCATGGATGCGGCGCACTCGGCGTTCGACCGGCTCGACGTGCTCGTGAACAATGCCGCCGTCCAAGGCCCCATCGGGCCGGCGTGGGAGAACGACTGGGATGCATGGCGCGCGGCGATCGAGACCGACCTTCTCGGTCCTGTGCGGCTGAGCCGGCTGGCGGTGCCATGGATGGCGCAGGGCGGGGGCGGCAGCATCATCAACCTCGCCGGCGGCGGTGCGACCGGATCGCGTCCGAACTTTTCGGCCTATGCCGTCGCGAAGACAGGGCTCGTCCGGTTCACCGAGGTCCTTGCCGACGAGGCCCGTACCCTGGGCGTCCGCGTCAACGCCCTCGCGCCGGGCGTCCTGCCGACCGAAATGCTTCGTGAAGTCCGACGGGCCGGGATCAATGCCGCGGGTACGAAGGACTTCGAAACCGCGCACCGTTCGCTGGAGACGGGCGATCCGTCCGTATTCCATGCCCCCGCCGATCTGTGTGTCTTTCTCGCATCGGCCGCATCGAAGGGCATCACGGGCCGGCTCCTGAGCGCCGTGTGGGATCCCTGGCGCGACCTTCCGTCCCGGGCCGCCGAACTGGCGGGAAGCGACGTTTACACGCTCCGCCGCATCACGCCGAAGGAGCGCAACCTGGACTGGGGTGAATCACGATGAGCGAGACGACGCAGGGTGTGGGCATCGTCGGATGCGGCCTGATCGGGCGCAAGCGGGCGGCGGCGCTGTGCGGTGCGCGGCTCGCGGCCTGCGCGGACGCCGACGAGGGCCGCGCCCGCGCGCTGGCGGCGACGGCGGGTGCGGAAGCCTGCGACTGGCGCGATCTCGTTCGGCGCGGTGACGTCGGCGTTGTCGTGGTCGCCACGACCAACGACGCGCTGGCGGAGATCGCCATCGCGGCACTGGAGGCCGGCAAGCATGTGCTGGTCGAGAAGCCCGCAGCTCGGAATGTCGCGGAGCTGGATCGTGTCATCGCTGCCGCCCGGTCGGCCGGGCGCCTCGTCCGCGTCGGATTCAACCACCGCTACCATCCGGCTCTCCGCAAGGCGCGCGAAATCTTCGATGTCGGCGCGCTCGGCCCCATGATGTTTGTCCGTGGACGCTACGGCCACGGCGGGCGCGTCGGCTATGAGAAGGAGTGGCGCGCCGACGCGGCGAAGTCGGGCGGCGGCGAGTTGATCGACCAGGGCGTGCACCTCATCGACCTGGCAGGCTGCTTTCTCGGCGCGTTCACGGAGATCGCCGGTCACGCGGCGACGTACTTCTGGAAGATGCCGGTCGACGATAACGCATTTCTCACCCTGCGAACGGCCGGCGGACAGACCGCATTCCTGCACGTGAGTTGCACGGAGTGGAAGAACCTCTTCTCGCTGGAGATCTACGGGCGCGATGCGAAGCTCCACATCGAGGGGCTTGGCGGCAGCTACGGCGTCGAGCGTCTTGCGTACTACCGGATGCTCCCACAGATGGGGCCGCCGGAGACGACCATTTGGGAGTACCCGGGCGCCGATTCGTCGTGGACGGCCGAGTTCGGCGAGTTCCTGGAAGACATCCGTCTCGGCCGCGAGCCGTCCGCCGGTCTCCCCGCCGCCCGCGCCGCGTTGGAGGTTGTCGGCAGGGTCTATGACATGTCAGGATACTCGGTATGAACGACGATTTTATCGAGAAGCACTTGGCCGAGACCGTGGAGGTCGTGCGGCGGCTCGACCGCGAGGCCATCGGCAGGGTTGCTGCGCTGTTGGCCGGCGTGCGCGCCGCGGGTGGCCGGCTCTTCCTGCTCGGCGTCGGCGGCAGCGCGGCGAACGCCTCGCATGCCGTGAACGACTTCCGCAAGCTGTGCGCGATCGAGACCTATGCGCCGACGGACAATGTGTCCGAGTTGACCGCGCGGATCAACGACGACGGCTGGGCCGGGGTGTTCGTCGGCTGGCTCCAGGCCAGCCGCCTGCGCGCGGGCGACGGCGTCATGATCTTTTCGGTCGGCGGCGGGGACGCCGAGCACAACGTCAGCCCCAACCTGATCGAGGCGATCCGCTTTGCGAAGGGGGTCGGGGCCAAGGTTGCCGGCATTGTCGGACGCGACGGCGGCTACACCGCAAAATCCGCGGACGCCTGCGTGGTCATCCCGGTCGTGAACCCCGAGGCCGTGACGCCGCACACCGAGGCCTTCCAGGCGGTCGTCTGGCACCTGCTGGTGTCCCATCCCCTGCTGAAGGCCGCGCCGACGAAGTGGGAGAGCACGGCCAGGGCGGCCGCTTCGTGAGCGCCCCGGAGACCCGAACCATGAATGTTCCCCGGTTGCAGGACCTCAAGATCAAGATCTTCTCCGACGGCGCCGACCTCGATTCGATCATCGAGGCGCGTCAGCGGGGGATTGTAAAGGGGTTCACGACGAATCCGACGCTGATGGCCCGGGCCGGCGTGACGAACTACCTGATGTTCGCCCGCGAAGTGCTGCGGATCGTCACCGACCTCCCCGTGTCGTTCGAGGTCTTCTCCGACGACTTCGACGAGATGCGGAAACAGGCCGAGGTGCTTGACGGCCTCGCACCAAACGTCTACGTCAAGATCCCCATCACCAATACGAAGGGCGCATCGGCGTGCCCGCTCATCGGCGAGCTTTCGGCGAAGGGGACGAAGCTCAACATCACGGCGATGATGACGCTGCGGCAGGTGCGCGATGTCGCAGCCGTGCTGAACCCGGAATCGTCGGCGTTCATCTCGGTCTTTGCCGGGCGCATCGCCGACTCCGGCCGCGATCCGCTGCCCGTCATGGCCGAGGCGATGGAGATCCTCCGTCCGACGCCGACGGCCGAGTTGCTCTGGGCCAGCCCCCGGGAGGCGCTCAACATCCTGCAGGCGGAGTGGCTCGGATGCCCGATCATCACCGTCACGCCCGACCTGCTCGCCAAGGCCGCCAGCTTCGGCAAGGACCTCGATGCGTTCTCCCTCGACACGGTGAAGATGTTCTACAACGACGCCCAGAAAAGCGGGTTCAGCATATGATCATCACCCAGACTCCCTTCCGGATCACCCTCGGCGGCGGCGGGACCGACCTCCCGTCGTTCTACCGCGAGCACGGCGGCTTCGTGTTCACGATGGCGATCGACAAATTCATGTACGTCATGCTTCACCGCCTGCCGGTGACGGAGCGCAAGTCGATCCTGCGCTACACACAGGTGGAGACGGTCGCCACGATCGATGAGATCCGCCACCCGCTCGCGCGCGAGGCGTTCCGTCTCATGAACCTGACGGACTACGTCGAACTGACCAGCATGGCCGACCTTCCGGCGCGCACCGGGCTCGGATCGTCCGGTGCCTACCTCGTCGGACTGCTGACCGCGATCCGCACCTACCAGCGCAATCCGGCGCCGCTCGCGCAGGTCGCCGACGATGCGTGTCGCATCGAGATGGACATCCTCAAGGAGCCCGTCGGCAAGCAGGACCAGTATATCGCTGCCTTCGGCGGATTCCGCACGCTCGAGATCGCAAAGGACGGCGCCGTCACCGTCGGCAGCGTCCCGGTCGACTCGACGACCGCCATGGAACTGGCCCACAAGGCGCGCATGTACTACACGGGCATTCAGCGCTCCGCCACGGCCGTTCTGAAGAGTCAGGACGAGGCCTCGCGCCGCGCCGACCGCCCGGACCATACACGCGTCGTCGATGCCCTGCTTCGCATCAAGGAGATCGGATTCCGCATCCGCCAGGCCTTCCTGGAGTGCGACATGGACGGCTTCGCGCGCCTGATGGACGAGCATTGGCAGTGCAAACGGCAGTTGTCGGCGTCCGTGAGCCTGTCGTCCATCGACGCCTTGTACGACACTGCGAAGAAGGACTTCGGGGTCCTCGGCGGCAAGATCATCGGCGCTGGCGGCGGCGGGTTCGTGCTGCTCTACTGCCCGGAGAAGGGGCGAGCACTCGACGAGTTCATGGCCGCGCAGGGCATGCCCCGCGTCGCATGGTTCCCGGCCATGTACGGATCCCGCGTCGTTGCCGACCTCTCGGACTCCGACGACTACGACGCGCAGAGGCGCTGACGTGCAGACCGTGATCCTCTGCGGCGGCATGGGTACGCGGATCGCCTCCGTCGCGCGCGGGCTGCCCAAGGCGCTGATCCCCGTCGCAGGACGGCCGTTCATCGAGCACCAGTTCGAACGGCTCGACGCCTGCGGCATGCGCGACGTCCTGCTGCTCGTCGGCATCGGCGGGGACATGATCGAGGCCCACGTCGGCAATGGCGCACGATGGGGTATGCGGGTTGCCTATTCGCGCGAGTCACCGGACCGGCTTCTCGGCACCGGCGGCGCCTTGGTGAATGCGCTGCCGCATCTCGCGGCGTCGTTCCTGGTCATGTACGGCGATTCGTATCTGACGGTCGACTACCGCGCGGTCGCTGCGGCCTTTGAGGCGTCCGGGTGTCCCACGCTGATGACTGTCTACCGCAACGAGGGCCGCTGGGACGCAAGCAATGCGCGCGTCGAGAACGGACGCGTCGTCTTCTATTCAAAGAAGGCCCGCCCGGGCGAGGCTGCGTGGATCGACTACGGCTTGACCGCCTTCTGCCGGAGTGCCATCGAGGATCGCCGATCCGCGCCGATGCCCCTCGACATGGCCGCCATCCTTGGCGATCTCGTCGCCTCCGGCCGCGTCGCCGCCTTCGAAACCCCCGACCGCTTCTACGAAATCGGCAAACCCGAGGGGTTGGCGGAGTTGGA
>CAYRFK010000075.1:18015-19727 GCA_964423465.1 uncultured Verrucomicrobiota bacterium
GTCTTCATCGATCGCGACGGGACGCTGAACGACATGGTCTACGACGAGACCCATGGCACGTTCGACTCGCCCCGCCGCGCGGAGCAGGTCCGTCTGCGGCCGGGCGCTGCGGAGTTCGTCCGTGGCGTACGCACCGCCGGCTTCCGCGCCATCGTCGTCACCAACCAGCCGGGGTTCGCGAAGGGGACGCTGAAGCAGGCAGACCTCGACGCCGTCCACGGTCGCCTCGCGGAGTTGCTCGCGGCCGGCGGGGCGGTATGGGATGCGCTCTACGTCTGCCCGCATCATCCCGGCGTGTCCGACTGCGATTGCCGCAAGCCGAAGCCCGGCATGTTGCTGCGGGCCGCGCGGGAGCACGGCATCGACCTGGCCCGGAGCTGGATGGTCGGCGACGGCCTTGTCGACATCGTCGCCGGCCGCGCCGCCGCATGTCGGACGATCCTCGTGGCAAACCTCAAGATCGAGCAGATCGAGCGGTTCCTTGCCTTCGAGCACGGCGAGCCGGATCGCATTGCCCGCAACCTGGCCGAGGCGTTGTCCATCATCGTACCGACGGAGCCGCACGCATGAGCCAGTCCACCCTGTCCGGTTCGATCGAGCAGATGCGGCGCTGGCTCTCGGAGCCGGGGAACAAGCCTCTGCGTGCCGCGGGCGTGGTGATCGACCGGGGCCTCCGCTACGTCGGCCGGAAGTTGGGTGGCGCCCGGCCGTTCGACCTCGGCGGCGAGCGGTTCACCCACCTGGTCCACCCGTTCATCCTCGACAACGAACGCACGGTCGAGATTCCGCTGGCGTTGCGGCTCGTCGAGCGACGGGGTGGCGGTCGGATCCTCGAGGTCGGCAATGTGCTGGCGGCTTACCGCCGGTTTGAACACACGGTGGTCGACAAGTACGAGAAGGCGACGGGCGTGATCAACGCGGACATCGTCGACTACCGGCCGGACCGGCCCTTTGACCTGATCCTGTGTCTTTCGACGCTCGAACACGTGGGGTGGGACGAGACGCCGCGGGACGACGCGAAGATGGGCATCGCGCTCGCTGCCATGTCGGCGATGCTCGCGCCCGGTGGCGAACTGCTTGTCACCATGCCCCTCGGCTACAACGCGAACCTCGACCGGCTTCTGGATGCCGATGCGTTGCCGTTCACGGAGCGCCGGTTCCTTAAGCGGCTCTCGGCCGACAACCGCTGGATCGAGGCGACATGGCCGGAGGTCCGGGGCTCAAAGTTCGGCACGCCGTTCGGATGCGCGAACGCGATCGTCGTTGGTCGCGTCCGCGCGCCTGCGGCGGGGCGGGGGAGGCTCGCATGATTCGCACGGCGGTTGTGATCGCGGGCGGGCGCGGGGAGCGGCTGAAGCCGCTGACCGACGACCGGCCCAAGGGTATGGTCCCGGCGGGCGGGCAGCCGCTACTTCACTGGGTGCTGCGATGGCTTAAGTCGCAGGGAATCGGAAAGGTTGTGATCGGCGTGGCCTACCGCGGCGATGTGATCGTCGACCATATCGCGAAGGGCGGCGGGCTCGGCATGGATGTCCGTATCAGCGAGCATACGCTGGACGGCGGAACCGCGCAGGGGTTCCGGCTCGCGATCGAGCGGCACGTCGCGGAGGACGAGGAGGACTTCCTCGCGATGAACTGCGACGAGATCACAAACCTCCCGCTCGCGAATCTGGAGACTGTTCACCGCCGGTGCGGTGCCGTGGTGACCATGG
>CAYRFK010000076.1:0-19535 GCA_964423465.1 uncultured Verrucomicrobiota bacterium
GACTGCACCTCGCCCTCGGCCGGGCCGTAGGGGATGGTGCCGTTGGGGCGGACGCGGTAGCCGTGGTGGGCCAGGTAGTGCGCCTTCGGCTTGAACTCATCGCCGGCTCGCTTCAGGACGGCCTGCAGCTTTGCGTCGAGGTCATTCCGTAATTCCGCGGCAGCCGGGTCGTCGACGAGGTTCTTCATCTGGTGCGGGTCCGTCTGGTTGTCGTAGAGCAGCCAGGGACCGTCGATGGCGCGGACGTAGGTGTGGCGCGCGGTGCGTACGCCGCGGTATTCGCGGCCCTTGGAGAAGTTGTCGAACGGCGCCACGTTCATGAACAGCACGGCGCGGTCGTCCGGCCCGCCCCCGCGGACCCAGGGGGAGAGATCCTCGCCCTCGACCGTCGGCGGCACGGCGACGCCGGCGAGGCCGAGCAGCGTCGGAAAGATGTCGGGCGTGACGATCGGCGCGCGGACCTCGCGGCCTTCCGCCCCGTGGGCGGCGGGATAGCGCAGCAGAAAGGGCACGAGGATGGACTCGTCCCACGGAACCTGCTTCTGGCACGCCGGGCAGCCCTGCGAGCCCATCATCTCGCCGTGGTCGGACGTGAAGACGAGGATCGTGTCGCGCTCGATGCCGGCCTCGCGTAGTTCGTCCAGCAGCCGCCCCATGCAGCGGTCCAGCGCCATGCAGTGCGCGTAATAGCCCTGCGCCTGCGTCCGCAGATTCGCATCGATCATCGCCGGCGGAACGTTCGGCGGGAAGCGGATCGACTCCGGCGCGATCCGCGCCTTGAACTCCTCCGGCGCGGTGGCGTGCGGAAAGTGCGGCGTGCCGTAGGCGACCACGAGGAAGAAGGGGCTGGCGTCCGCTGCGTGCGCGCGAACGAAGGACCGCGCATCGTCGGTCTGTGCGAAGGAATCGTAGCCCTCCCAGATCCTCCACTCCGGCGAGTCGCCCTCGTAGTAGTGCGACTTCGGATAGTTGTGGTCGCACTCGGCGCCCTTCCAGTAGTCAAAGCCCTGCCGCCGCGCGGGCGGGATGAAGCCGGCGCGGCCGTGGCCGTCGAGGTGCCACTTGCCGATGTAGCCGGTGGTGTAGCCCGCAGCCTTGAGCGTCTCGGCCAGGCAGACCTCGCCGTCCGGGAGATAGAGGTCGTTGAGGAACATCCCGGTCGAGGTCGGATAGCGGCCGGTCAGCAGCGAGGCGCGGTAGGGTGTGCAGACGGGGCAGACGGAGACCGCGGTGCGGAAGTTGACCGACTGCTTCGCCAGCGCGTCGATGACCGGCGTCTTCACGTTCGGATCGCCGGCATAACCCGTCGCCGAGGCGCGCCACTGGTCCGTCAGAACGTAGACGATGTTCGGCTTGCGAGGAGCGCCCGCGGAGGTTGCAGGCCGCGTGGCGAGGAATGCGGCGGCGGCGGAGGCGGATTCAAGGAACTGGCGGCGCATCATCATGGCGGCGGCCCTCCGGCGGTCATTGGCTTCAGGAACAGTGCGACATGGCGTTTGCGCGACGGGAAGCGCGCGACAGGGACGGGACCGTCGGCGGGCGGGACGAAGGGTTGGGAGGATGAAACGACGACCGCGCCGCCCCGTGTCGCGGCGGCCCATGCGGCGGCGAAGTCGTTGGTGAGGCGGACGGGCCGGCCGAGGTGGAACTCCAGCGTGGCGTCGTCCCCGCCGACCACGGTCACCGTGGCATCGGGCGGAAGGCGGCCGCGGATGTCGTCCGCCGCCGCATGAAGCGCGAAATCGCTCGCCGCCAGCTCCGCAAGCGGTCCGGTCATGGCGAGCCCGATCGCAAGAATCCCGGCCGCGACGGCGGCCGTGACCGGTCCCGGCCCGCGGCGGCGCAGCCTCCAGCCGGCGATTCCCGCTGCTGCGGCGGCCGCACCGAACGGCGCGGCGCCCGGCGGCATGCCTGCGGAGGGGATCCACGGCGCAACCATGAAGGCGGTGCCGGCGAGCGCGAGCACCAGGGCGACGGCGGAGGCGTAGTGGCGCGCGGCGACGGCGGTCCAGTTCCGCGCCCGCCGCGCGGCCGATGCGACGGCCAGGCCGGCCGCCAGCGACGCGGGCACGAGCAGCAGCGTGCAGTAGTGGATCTGCTTGTTCTTGAGCAGCGAGAGCGCGATCAGGGTCGTGACGAGCCATGCGGCGAGGAAGGCGACGCCGGGCCGCCGGCGCGCGTGGCGGGCGAGGGCGGGGATGCCCAGCCACGGCAGCAGGCCCCACGGGGCGAGTGCGGCGACCAGGGTGTAGAGGTAGAAGATCGGCGGTCCCGGATGCGTCGGCTTCACGAAGAGCGCCTGCAGTTCCTTGTCCACCGCCGCCCCCGCAGCGTCCTGCGTCTGCGACGAACCCAGCGCCGCGATGTACCATGGTGCTGCGAGCGCCGCGAAGACGAGCAGGGCGATGGCGACGCTCCGCCATCCGCGTGTGCGGAGCCGCGGGTGGGCGGTCGCGCCCGCGGCGGCGAGGAAGGGCAGCGCTGCGCCGCCGAGGCCCTTGGCGAGGAAGCCCAGCCCGGCGGCGGCGCCGGAGAGGGTCCACGCCGCGGGAGCGCGGGCCGGGCGGTGCAGCGCGGTGAAGGCGGCGATCGCCGAGAGGCTCACGAAGAACGACTGCGGCATGTCCGCCTCGGAACGGAAGCCGAACCGCAGGAAGAGAAGGCTCGTTGCGGCGAAGGCGGTGCCGTACAGCGCGGCGCGACGTCCGACCAGGCGGCGGCCGCCCGCGTAGACGAGGGCCAGAAGGCCGAGCGCGAAGGTCGTGGACGCCGCCCGCGCGGCGATCGCGGTGTCGGTCCGTCCCGCCAGGCGGTAGACGCCGGCCGTGAGCCAGTACATCAGCGGCGGCTTCTGAAAGCGCGGCTGGCCGCGGTAGCGCGGGGCCATCCAGTCGCCGCCCTCGGCCATCGTCCGCGCCGTCAGCGCGATGCGAAGTTCCTGCTCCCGTGTCAGAGGGAACCGGACCGCCGCCAGCACGGAGACCAGCGCGCACGCGCCGACCAGCGCAGCCGCGATCCACCGCCACTTCCTGCGCAGATTCTGGGGCCCGGGATGCACCATCCGTCCAGTATGACACGGCCCGGCCCGGGGTGAACAGGATTCAAACGATTCGACGGTTCAATTCCTTGCCATCGCGTCCGACCGTTCCGCCGTCGCGCAGCCGGGATTGGATCCTTACGAAATCGACAGACGGAATCCTGTCATCACGGGTCGACGTGCCGTACATTGCTGTTTGCGGGCTTCCCCGCGAGTCCGATTGCACATGGATGAGAACGGCCAGCGGGATGGTACGAGTGCCGGGGCGACGGTCCGCCCCCCCGGCCCGTGGATATTTCGCGCCGAATGGGTGCCGCTCTTTGCCGTGCTCGCGGTGCTGATGGCGCTGGCCGTGGTGCTCTTCACCGATACGGGGCTCGACCTGCGTCTGGCCCGGATCTTCCACACCCCGGATGCGCCTCGCGCGTTCGCGGGGCAGTCGGAGCAACCTTGGGCGTTCTTCCGGCGGTTCGCCTCCATTCCGGTCGCCCTTCTCGCGGTGGGCGCCGTGCTGGCCCTGGCGGCCTCCTACCGTGCGAAGCGGTGGCGGCATCTGAACGGCCCGTCGCTGGCGGTGCTGCTGGCGCTCGCGCTGGGGCCGGGGTTGGTCGTCAACGCCGGGCTCAAGAACCACTGGGGCCGTCCGCGGCCGTGCCATATCCAGGAATTCGGCGGCGCATGGGCCTATCAGGATGCGACCGATCCCGGCAAGTTTGGCAAGGGGAAGTCGTTTCCCTGCGGACACAGCTCGGCCGGATTCGTCGTGTCGATCTTCTTCCTGCTGTTTCGAAGGAGCCGCCCCCGGCTGGCGTGGATGCTGCTGGTGCTCTCCATCGTCTACGGCTCCGCACTGGGGCTGGCCCGCATGGTGGCGGGCGCGCATTTCGCGTCCGACGTCCTGTGGTCGGCCCTGCTCGTCTTCGCCGTGAACCTGCTCGTGTACTACTTCATCCTGAACCTGCCCGGTCGCGGCGCGGTCCGCGCCGAAGCGTGGACGCCCCGCGTGGCGCGCGGCCCCGCTCTGGCGTGGGGGACTCTTGCGGCGGTCGTCGCCGTCGCCTCCGCGTTCGCCACGCCCTACTACGGCGACATGAAGGAGTCGTGGGATTTGGGCCCTGAATCGGAGCCGGCCTGCGCGCTTGAGTTCCATTTCCCGGCGGGCGATGTGAATCTTGTGCTGGACGATACGTACGGCGTGGACGTGACCGGGCACATGGAGGGGTTCGGTCTGGCGGGCAGTTACCTGTCGCGAGGGTGGATCGCGGGCGGCGATCCGGCCGAGCCCCGCCTCAACTTCTGGGCCGAGCCCAAGGGCCGGTTCACGGACCTGACGCTGGAACTCACGGTCCGGATGCCCGCATGGCAGGTCGCGTCGCTGCACGTGGAGATGCCGGGCGGGTACCTGCGGATCGTCGTGCCGGATGGCATGCCGCCGCCGCCGGTGGACATCATTGCTCCGGACACGAAGATCGTGCTGCCGCCGTCCTGGACAGGATCCACGGTGCAGGTGCGGTCGGGCCCGCTCCATGGGCACGGAAGCTGGCGCGAAGCGGCGCGGATGTAGGGTGCGAATCGAGGCGCCACCCGGCGTCGCGGAAGGGCTCCGTCCGCCTACGGCTTTGCGTGGCGGGGGCGCTCCGGTCGCAGGTCCCGAAGCAGGGTCACATGGTGGGGGCGCATGTCGCGGCCGCGATAGGCGGGGTCCACCGTTCCGAGCTGCTCGACCGACGCAAACTGCCTCTGCAATTCCTCGGGAACGGCGTCCGTGCGGCTGACGAGGATCGCCGATTTTCCCGCGAACTGCGTCCGATAGCCGGGCCAGAACGAATACTGGTTCTCAATGCGGCCGCGGTCCGCGATGAACGTCACGGGATGGCCGGGCGTATAGAACGACAGCAGGGACGCAAGCTGGTAGCCGCCGCCGATCACGAAGTCCGCCCCGTGCGCGGCCCGCAGCGTCTCGGCCTGCCGCGCGAGGTCCGCCGCGCCGCCGATGCGGTAGAAGCGTGTCGCGCCGAAGATCCACGGCGAGGCGAACGCGGCGTGGAGCGCCACCGCGAGCACCGCGTGGAGCCCGACCACGCCCGCGAGCATCCGTCGCCGGCGCGTGGATGCGTCCGCCCACGGCAGCCACGATCCCGCCAGGAACACGGGACACAGGGCCAGCGCCGGGGCGGTCCAGTTGGCCTCGGATTCGCCGTTCAGGCTGATCGCGGCATAGAAGACCGGCAGCGGGGCGATGAAGCCGATCATGACGCGGGTGCTCTCGGGTCGTGGTCCCGGGGCCTCGCGCCGCGCCAGCGCGGCGATCAGGGCCGCGAAGTAGAGCGGCGACAGGACCGCCGCCTGGTTGCCGACGAACTTCAGCAGTTCAAGGACGTCGCCGCGGAACGGCTGGTCGATCGCGCCCCGCTCGGCCAGATGACGGGCCGTCACCCATCCGTGCTGCGCGTTCCAGATCAGCGGAGGCACGAGGCCGGCGACGGCCAGAAGACACATCCACCAGAAGCCGGGGCGCCGGAAGCGCGCGCGCCAGCGCGGCACCCATGCCAGGATGAGGGCGAAGCTCGCGAGCTCCGCGAGGTTGGTGAACTTGCACAGCACCCCGAGGGCGACGCACGCGCCGGTCGCAGTCCAGGCGGCCGGCCGGTCCGTCTCCGCCGCCTCCAGGAACGCGGCCGCCGCGGCAAGCCAGAAGCAGACGCTGAGCGGGTCAATCGTCATCAGCAGACTGCCGGAAAGGAAAAGCGGCACGGTCTGACTTATCGCGATGGTCCAGAATGCCGCGCGCCCCCCGTACAGGCGGCGTGCGATGCGGAAGAGCAGGGCGAAGGAGACGGCCGAAAGCAGAACCGCAGGTGCGCGCACCCCGAGTTCCGTGTCGCCGAAGACGGCCGTGCCGGCCCGGATCGTCCACGCGACGCCGGGCCCCTTGCTGTAGTAGCCGTAGTCCGGGTGCTTCGACCAGAGCCAGTAATAGGCCTCGTCGCCCGCCAGTTCCATCGTCGTGCAGTAGAACAGCCGGAAGACCGTCAGCACGGCCACGAGCCCCATCGCGGCCCGCGCGTGCCACCGGTCGTCCCCGCCGGCCCCGGCGTGCGGCGTCATGCGCCCGCCGCCTTGGCCGTTCGTCCACCCCGTCGATTCATGCGCGCCAGTATCGCACGGGCCGGGCCGGCGGCGAAACCGAATACGGGAGGGACGGGGGACGAGGGGCGAGGCGGGGCCGTGTCGGGCGGCAGGTGCCGGGTGTCGTCTGGCGGACGTGACATCCGGGCGGGGCGTGGGTACAAAGCACGCGCGGCAGCGGCGTGCGAGGGGCCATGAGGACGATCCCATTTCTTGCGGTGATGGCGATGGCGGCGGGTGCGGCGGATGCCGGCCCCGCGGTACGGAGCGCGCCCCTGCGCGGCGGACAGGCCGCGCAGCGGATCTCGGCGGATCTCGGCGGGGCGCGCCTGCTGGCGCTTCGGGCCACCGGCTACTCGTGGGGCCAGGCTGTCTGGGGCGAGCCGCTGCTGATCGCGGCCGACGGCTCCACGCAGCGGCTGGCACGTCTGGCGCCGGAGAAGGTCCACGTCGGCTGGGGCTCGTTCGGCGTCGGCCGCGGACCGGACGGCAGGCCCCTGTCGGTCGCGGGACGTGCGATGGCCGATGGCTTCTTCGCCCACGCCGACAGCCACCTTGTCTTCCGTCTCGACCGCGAGGTCGTCCGCTTCGAATCCTGGATCGGCATCAACGACACGGCCGGCCCCCGCGGCGAGGTCGTCTTCGAGGTATGCGACCCTGCCGCGGTCGAGTGGGATCTCACGGTCGCCCGCCTGCGTCGCGGCTTCACCCGGGATTGCTTCGCATGGCTCCGCCGCGTGCTCGATGCGCCCCGCGGGTCCGGGGCGGACGGCGCCGTCCTGCGCGGAACGCTGGCCGGCTACGAGCGGGATTTCGACACCCTGCGCGCCGCGCTCGACGGCGACCCGGCGCCCGTGCGGGACAGGTTGGCCGCGTTCGAGGTGCTGGTCGGCGGCGTGCACCGCCTCTACCTTGATGCGCCGCTGCTGTTCGTGAAGCGGCATCCGTACTTCTCCGCCCACATCTACGACGACTACCTCACGTGGCATCCCGGCGGCGGCATCCATGTCATTGAGAACCCGCGCGAGCCGGCGGGCCGGCAGGTCGTGCGCGCCCTGATCGATCCGTCGACTCCGGAGACCCTCGGCGAGGGAGTCTACCGGGATCCGGAACTCTCGTTCGACGGCACGCGCCTTCTCTTCGCGTTCAAGGGCGATCCGAAGGGCGACACCTCCATCCACGAACTCCGCCTCGGCCCCGCCGCCGCCGGCCTCGCGCCCGGCCGAGGGCTGCGCCGGCTGACGCAGCCCTCGAAGGACTGCGCCGGCGATGACAAGCCCGCCGGGCTGATCGGCGAGGGCCACCATGACATCGCGCCGTGCTGGATGCCCGACGGCCGCATCGTCTTCCTCAGCACCCGCACCGCCGGGCTTGTCATGTGCTTCAACAACTACATCGCCACGCTGCACACGATGAACGCCGACGGCTCCGACGTGCGCTGCATCTCCGTCAACAACGTCAGCGAGTTCGATCCGGCGATCCTGCCCGACGGCCGCATCCTCTACGGCCGCTGGGAGTACGTCGACAAGACCGCGCTCTACATGCAGAGCCTCTGGGTTGTGAATCCCGACGGCACCGGCGAGACCGCCGTTTTCGCCAACAACCTCGCGAAGCCCACCGCGCTTCTCGACGCGCGCCCGGTGCCCGGGTCGCCGCTGCTGGCCGCGGCGCTGACTCCCCACAACGGGCAGTCGGTCGGTGCGATCGCCACGGTCGACCCGCGGCTCGGAAAGAACCGGCTCGAGGCCATCGTCAACTTCACGCCCGAGTACCCGACGGAGATGGACCAGGGGCTGCGCCTCGGCCCGAGCGACCCGTGGCCGCTGGACGGGGACGTGATGCTGATCGCCGACAACGCCGCGGTGCACGGTCCGCACGGCGTGCTGCAGGTGATCGACCGGTTCGGGTTCCGAACAACGATCCGCAGCGAGCCGGACATCTCCTGCTTCTCGCCGATGCTCGTGAAGGCGCGTCCGCAGCCGCCCGTGATCCCCCCGCAGGTGAAGAACGGCGAGCCGGCGCGATTCCTCGTCCATGACGTCTACCAGGGCCTCGACGGCATCCCGCGCGGCGCCGTGAAGCAGCTCCGCCTCCTCGAAACCACATCGCGCATCAGCGGCGTGCCGCCCGGCGGCCGCTGGTGGAACCAGGCCTTCCTCGTCAGCTGGCAGGGCTCATACGACGTGAAGAACTTCCTCGGTGTCGTGCCCGTGGAGCCGGACGGTTCGGCCTACTTCGAGGCGCCGCCGGGCCGGGCCCTCTACGTGCAGGCGCTCGACGGGAACGGCCGCCTGGTGCAGAGCATGCGCACCTTCGTGCAGGCCGCCCCCGGCGTCACGCGTTCGTGCCAGGGCTGCCACGTGAAGGACGACGATCAGCCGCCGGTCAACCGTCCGCCGGGCCCGCTCGCGCTGCGGCGCGCGCCGTCCGTTCCGCAGCGCGAACCGTGGGGCCGCGGGGCGCTCGACTACCCGTCGATGGTTCAACCGGTGCTCGACCGGCGCTGCGTCCGCTGCCACGGAGGTGCGGAGGGGATCGCGGCCGGACTCGACCTGGGGGGCGGATGGACCTGGGCGTTCAGCCTCAGCTACGAATCGCTGATCGCGCGCACGCAGACCGGCTTCCTCAATTGCAACAACGGGTCCGTCCACACCGCGGAGATCCTTCCGCCCCGCGCGCACGGCTCCGGCGCGGCCCCGCTGGCCGACCGGCTGGCGAAGGGGCACGGGGGCGCGACGCCGGAGGAGCGGGCGCTGCTGCTGGCGTGGATGGACGGAAACTGCAACTACGCCGGCACGTGGGACTACACGCCGCATGCGACGTGCGAGGCGGTCCCCGGCGTCCGCGAACCGTTGCTGGCGGAGATGGACAGGGCCGGCTGCCTGAAGTGCCACGATCGCGAGATCGGGAGCGACTGGGTGAACCTGCAGACGCCCGCATGGAGCCGGATGCTTCGCGCCCCGCTGGCCGCCGGCGCGCCCGGCGGGGGCCTCGGCTGGTGCCGTGACCGCAAGGCACGCCCAGTCGCCATGCCTCTCGTTACGCAGAAGATCCAGCCGCCCGACGTTCGCCGTCCGGCGCCGTATGCCGCGCCCGACCGTTCCGGCCCGCCGGCCACGGTCTTCGCCGACGCGTCCGCCCCGGCGTACCGGTCCATGCTGGCCGTCATCGAGTCCGCGCGCGTCGCCGCCCAGCAGTCCCCGCGTGCCGACATGCCCGGCGCCGTTCCGGCCCGCGGCCGCAGCCGCGAACTCGCGCCACTCGCCCCTCCCGCCGTCGCCGGGGAATGAGAAATGGACTCCCTCATGTGTAACACTGGCCGATGCGGTCGCATCCGGTAATGTTACACTTCGCCGGCCGGCCGACTCGGGTCCGGCCGGTGGTTGCGCTGGCGCGACGGACGGGTGGCGGGTAGGATGGAAGGCGCCCGCAGGACGATGGGGCGGCGGGCGGAGGAGACGGCCGTGCAGATCTTTGCGCATCGCGGAAGTTCGGCCCGGGCGCCGGAGAACACCCTGGCGGCACTGCGGCTGGCGATCGACGACGGGGCCGACGGGGCCGAGGTCGACGCCCAGGTCACACGCGACAACGAGGTCGTCCTGATCCACGACGCCGATCTCCTGCGTACGACCGGCGATCCGCGCCCGGTGGCCGGCTGCTCCGCCGAAGTCATCGCCGCGCTGGATGCGGGGCACTGGTTCGGCCCGGCCTTCAAGGACGAGCGGATTCCGCTCCTGCGCGAAGCCCTCGAGGTGGCGCGAGACCGGCTCCGCCTGAACATCGAGCTGAAGCCCGCTCCGGGCCGGCTCGATCTTGCCGATCGTGTCGCGGCGGCACTGAAGGAGTGCGGCGCGCTGGGTTTCTGCATCGTGTCCTCGTTTGACGCGGCCGTCCTTCAGCGCTTCCGCGACGTATGCCCGACGGTCCCCGCCGGCCGCATCCTCGCCGGCGACTCCGCCGGACTCGATGCCGCCGATTCGGTCTTCGTCAGCGTGGAGCACACCGCGATCGACGCCGCGCTCGTGAAGGCGGCGTCCGCCCGCGGCATCGAGGTCCACGCATGGACCGTCAACGATCCCCGCCGCGCGCTGGAACTGAAGGCCCTCGGGGTCGCCTGCGTGATGACCGACGATCCCGCCGCCCTGCGGGCGGGCATGGCGGGAGGCCGGTCATGACGGCGCGGGAGCGCGTCCTCGCCGCGATCGAGCACCGAGAGCCTGACCGCGTGCCGGTCGACCTCGGCGCCACGCCCAGTTCGGGCATCTCCGCGATGGCCTACGGCCGGCTCAAGCGGCATCTCGGCATGGCCGGCGGCGCGACCCGCGTCTACGACGTCGTCCAGCAGCTCGCGCAGCCCGAGGATGCGGTCCTCGACCGCTTCCGCATCGACGCCGTCGACGTCGGCCGCGCCTTCAACACGGACGAGGCCGACTGGCGGGGCATGACGCTGGGTGACGGGCAGCCCGCGCTGTATCCGGCGTGGTTCCACCCGATGTCCGAGTCCGATGGCGCGTGGTCGGCGCGCGCCGCGGACGGTGTCGAGATCGCCCGCATGCCCGAGGGCGCCGCGTTCTTCGACCAGACGTGCTTCCCGTGGGTCGAGGGCTATCCCGACGACCTGCGTGCCACGCTGCCAGACGCGATGGGCCGCGTGCTCTGGATGGCGCTCGTCCACAGCCCGTGGGACCGCGCCGGCGAGCCGGATTTCTGGACGCAGCTTCGCGCCCGCGCCCTCGCGCTTCGCGCCCGCACCGACCGGGCGCTGATGATCGTGTGCGGGTGCAACCTGTTCGAATGGGGCACCTTCCTCCGGCGGATCGACAACTTCCTCGCCGACCTCTACCTGGAGCCCGCGCGCGTCGAGGCCCTGCTGGACGCCCTCATGGAGCGCCACCTCGCCGCGCTGGAGAAGGTCTGTGAGGCCGTGGGCGACGTCTGCGATATCCTCCGCTTCGGCGACGACCTCGGCATGGACGGCGGACCGTTCATGCCGCCGGACCTCTACCGGTCGCTGTTCCTGCCGCGCCACGCGAAGTTGTGCGCCTTCGTTCACGGCCACAGCCGCATGAAGACCTTCCTGCACTCGTGCGGTTCGATTCGCGAACTGCTGCCCTCCCTGATCGAGGCCGGCTACGACGTGATCAACCCGCTGCAGACGAATTGCCGCGGCATGGATCCCGCGGAGCTGAAGCGCGAGTTCGGGCGCGACATCTGCTTCTGGGGCGGCGGCTGCGACACGCGGCACGTGCTCAACCGCGCCGCGCCGGCCGAGGTCCGCCGCCACGTGCTCGAGCGGATGGCCATCCTCGCCCCCGGCGGCGGCTTCGTCTTCAACGCCGTTCACAACATCCTGCCCGACGTGCCGCCGGAGAACGTGGTGGCGATGTTCGACGCTGTCGACGAATACAACCGGGCTGGAGCCTGAGGGATCCCGATGAAGATCCGCGAATCGCTGAAGCCTTCCGACCTCGCCGCCGCGGCCGACCACTTCTGGCGGCTGTCGGGGGAGAAGATCCTCCGCATCGCCCGTCGCTACAACCCCGCCGCTGGTGCGCCCGTGTTCACCGTGCGCGGTCTCTACACGGCGCGCGGCTGGACCGACTGGACGCGCGGCTTCCAGCACGGCTCCGCGCTGCTCCAGTTCGAGGCCACCGGGGATGACACGTTCCTCGACCTCGGCCGCGACGGAACGTTCGCGCAGATGGACGGCCACGTCACGCACTTCGGCGTCCACGACCACGGCTTCAACTGCATCAGCACCTACGGCGCCCTGTGGCGCATGATGAACAGGGACCGCATCCCCGAGGACGCGGCGGAACGGCGGCACCTGGAACTCGCGCTGAAGGCCTCCGGCTGCGTGCAGGCGCGTCGCTGGACCGGCCTCGGCGGCGGCGCAGGGTTCGTGCACTCGTTCAACGGGCCGCACTCGCTCTTCGCCGACACGATCCGTTCCATGCGCTCGCTGGCGCTGGCGCACCACCTCGGCGCGGCGTTCCACGGCGAGCAGGACCTCCGCGAGTCGCTGCTGATCCGCCTCGTCGCCCACCTGCGCGCGACGGCGGAGTTCGCGGTCTATTACGGAGCCGGCCGCGATGCCTACGACGTGTCCGGCCGCGTCGCGCACGAGAGCCTCTTCAATCCCGTCAACGGCTCGTACCGCTGCCCCGGCACGCAGCAGGGCTGGTCGCCGTTCACGACGTGGACGCGCGGGCTGGCATGGGTGATTCTCGGATTCGCGGAGCAACTCGAGTTCCTTGCGACGGTCGATCCCGCCGAACTGGCCCCATGCGGCGGCGCGGCGGTGGTCGACGCGATATGCCTGCGCGCCGCGCGGGCGACGGCGGATTTCTATATCGAAAACACCGCGTCGGACGGCATTTCGCCGTGGGACACCGGCGCCCCGGCCCTCGCCGGGCTGGGCGACTGGCGCGCGCGCGCCTCCGAGCCGATGAACGATGGGGAGCCCTTCGACAGCTCCGCCGCTGCGATCGCCGCGCAGGGGATGCTGCGGCTCGGGCGGGTGTTCGAGGCGCGCGGGGACGCCGGTGCCGGTGCCCGTTATGTCGCGGCGGGCCTGACGGTCCTCGACACCCTGTTGCGTCCTCCCTACCTGTCGGAAGACCCGGCGCACGAAGGGCTCATCCTGCACGCGGTCTACCACCGGCCGAACGGCTGGGACCACGTTCCCGAAGGCCGGCGCATCCCCTGCGGCGAGTCGTGCCTCTGGGGCGACTACCATGCCCGCGAGGCCGTGCTGCTGGCGCAGCGGATGGCCGACGGGCGGGACCTGGTGTTCTTCCGCTGAACCCTCCGGAGGCCCCATGATCATCGCCGACCTTGCCGAAATCGCCGGACGCACCTATCCCGCCCGGCGCCGCACGAAGAACCTCGCGGGCGGGCTTTCGCCGATCCAGGCGGCGAACTTCGCGATGGGCCATGTGACGCTCGAACCCGAGGGCGGGCAGGTGCCGTGGCACAACCAGGAGCAGGAGGAACTCTACTTCGTCATCGAGGGCGAGGGCGAGATGTGCCTCGGTGACGAGCGGCGCGAACTGCGCACCGGACAGGCCGTCTACATCCCGCCGCGCGTGTTCCACCAGATCACCAACACCGGCAGCCGCCCCCTGCGCATGATTTACGTCTACGCCCCCGGCGGCGACGTCGCCCACTGGCGCCAGGAACTCGACGGCACCCTCCCGCGCGCCGGCCGCGAGGCCCCGCCGCTGCCCGAGGGCGCGCGGGGGCAGTGCGGGTGAGGGAATCTCGGTGGAAGGATGTGGAGGGCCCGCCTCCGTGCGGGCCGGTGACCGCGGTCCCATGAAGGCATCATCCGCGGTAGCCCGTGGAACGTCGATCTGATAGAAGAACAACGATGGAGAGAGCAACCATGAATACGCAGCCCGGCAAGCCCCTCGGCATCATCCTCAACGGCGTAACGGGGCGGATGGGGACGAACCAGCACCTGATGCGGTCGCTGGTCGCGATTCGAAAGCAGGGCGGAGTGCGGACGCCGGACGGCGGCGCGATCATGCCGCGGTTGATGCTGGTCGGGCGCAACGCGGCGAAGCTCGAGGCGCTGGCGGCGCAGGCGGGGGACGCGACGTGGACCACCGACCTGGATGCGGCGCTGGCGGACCCCGCGTTCACCGTCTATTTCGACGCGCAGACCACCGACCGCCGCGTCGACGCCGTCCGCCGGGCCATCGCTGCCGGGAAGCACATCTACTGCGAGAAGCCGATCGCCCTGACGTCGGAGGAGGCCCTCGACCTCTGGCGCCGCGCCGAGGCGGCGGGCGTGAAGCACGGTGTCGTCCAGGACAAGCTCTGGCTGCCCGGCCTGCGCAAGATGCGCGGACTGGTCGAGTCGGGGTTCTTCGGGCGCCTGCTCTCCGTCCGCGGCGAGTTCGGCTACTGGGTCTTCGAGGGCGACCGCACGCCCGCGCAGCGCCCGTCGTGGAACTATCGCAAGGAGGAGGGCGGGGGCATCATCCTCGACATGCTCTGCCACTGGCGCTACCTGCTGGACAATACCTTCGGCGCGGTGCGTTCGGTGTCGTGCATGGGCGCGACGCACATCCCGAGGCGTTGGGACGAGAAGGGACAGCCCTACGCCTGCACCGCGGACGACGCGGCCTATGCGACATTCGAGCTCGAGGGCGGCATCATTGCGCATTTCAACTCGTCGTGGTGCGTGCGCGTCCGCCGCGACGACCTGCTGACGGTCCAAGCCGACGGCACCGCCGGCAGCGCCGTCGCCGGCCTTCGCAAGTGCTGGATGCAGCCCTCCGGCGCGACCCCGAGGCCCGTGTGGAACCCGGACGTAGATCAGCCGATCCGGTTCAACGACGGCTGGCTCGAGATGCCGGATGCGGAGACCTATGACAACGCGTTCAAGGTGCAGTGGGAGCTGTTCCTGAAGCACGTCGTCCTCGGCACGCCGTTCCGCTGGACCCTGCTCGAGGGCGCAAAGGGCGTGCAGCTCGCGGAACTGGCGCAGGCGTCATGGGCGAAGCGCGCCTGGGTCGGCGTGCCCGATCTTGCCGCCGCGGGGGCGAAGCCGTGAGCCGGCGCGTGGCGCTCGTCACCGGCGGCCGCCGCGGCATCGGCCTCGGCGTCGCGACGGCGCTGGCGCGAGAGGGCTTCGACGTCGCAATCTGCGGCGTCCACGATGCGGCCGCCGCCGCCGTCGCGGCGCTGGAGGCGGCCGGCGCGGCCGTACTCTACGTGCCGGCCGACATTTCGAAGGCGGAGGACCGCGCCCGCCTGCTGGCCGCGGTGCGCGGGCGGTTCGGCGCGCTGCATGTGCTCGTCAACAACGCGGGCGTCGCGCCGGATGTGCGGGCGGACCTGCTCGACATGGCGCCCGAGAGCTTCGAGCGGGTGCTGCGCATCAATCTGGAGGGACCGTTCTTCTTCACGCAGGCCGCGGCGCGATGGATCGTGGAGCAGCGCGCGGCGGATCCGGCCTGGCGCGGCTGCATCGTCAACGTATCCTCGATCTCCGCCACCGCCGCCTCCGTGAACCGCGGCGAGTACTGCATCTCGAAGGCCGGCGTGGCGATGGCGACGCGCCTCTGGGCCGCGCGCCTGGCGGGCGAGGGGATCCCCGTATACGAGGTCCGCCCCGGCATCATCCGCACCGACATGACCGCCGGCGTGACGGAGAAGTACGACCGCCTGATCGCCGGCGGACTTCTGCCTCAGGCGCGCTGGGGAGAGCCGGAGGATGTCGGTCGCGCCGTCGCCATGCTCGCCCGCGGCGACCTGGCCTACTCGACCGGGCAGGTGGTGATGGTGGACGGGGGATTCTCACTGGAGAGACTGTGATGATTTCGAACACACGGCGGTTCCTCGGCTGGCGGATGCTGGCCGTCTCGTTCTTCTTCATGATGCTGATCGTCGGCTTCGCGCTGTACGGCCTGCCCCGCTACTACCCGGACTGGGTGAAGGAATTCGGGTGGAAGCGGGCGGACATCCAGTTCGGGAACACGCTGGCCAAGCTGATCGTCGGGCCGCTGTTCGGGTTCTTCGTGGGCTGGGTGATCGATCGCCGCGGGCCGCGGGGCGTCATGGTCTTCGGTGCGGTCTGTGCGGCGGCGGCGCTGCTCGGGTTCAGTCTCGTCGCGAAAAGTCTGCCGATGCTCTACGCATTCTTCTTTCTCAACGCGCTCGGCTATCTCTGCGCGGGACCGCTGCCCAACCAGGTGCTGCTTTCGCACTGGTTCACGCGGTTGCGCGGCCGTGTCATGGGGATCGCCTACGTCGGCATCGGCGTCGGCGGCATGACGGTGCCGTGGGTCATCCATCTGCTGGTCACGCGCTGTGGAGGCTGGCGGACGTCGCTTCAGGTTCTCGCGGCGCTCTTCCTCGTCGTGATGCTCGGGCTCATCCTGCTCGTTCGGCGACGCCCGGCGGATGTCGGCCAGGAACCGGACGGCGCGGCGGCCGCGCCCACGCCCGCCGCCGCGCGCCCGCCGCCCGTTCGCCTCGCGCGCGTCGCCCGGACGCCGGCCTTCTGGCTGCTGATGGTCGGCAGCGTGATGAGCATCGGGGCGGTCGGCGGCGTGATGCAGAATCTCGCGCTCTACCTGGCGGACATTCTGCCCGAGGCGGACGCGAAGATGGCGTGGACGCGCATTGCGAGCCTCACGCTCTTCTCCAGCATCGCCGGCCGGATCACGATGGGCTGGCTGGCGGACCGCATCTGCAAGAAGCACGTGATGCTGGTGACCTATTTGATCGTCGGGGCGTCGATCCCGGTGCTGCTGCTGGCGCGGGGGCAGCCGGGGCTGCTCTACGTCTTCGCCGTGTGCTTCGGCTTCGGCCTGGGCGCGGATTACATGCTCATTCCTCTGATGGCCGGCGAGTGCTTCGGCCTGGGTGCCCTGAGCCGCGTCCTGGGGATCGTCATCACGACGGATTCCGTCGGCGAGGCGATGATGCCCTATCTCGTCGCGCACATCCGCGACACGACCGGCAGCTACCAGGGCGGCCTGCTGCTTCTGACCGCCCTCGCGCTGGTCGGCGCTGTGGCGATCTCGCTCATCCGCTATCGCGACGGTGTGCCCGAGAGCCGCCGCGCCGTCGAGGACGCGCCGGCCGGCTGACGCGTCACTTCGCGGCCGCGTGGCCGACGATACCGAACTGCACCTGGACGTCGTCCGCGACGTGCAGGAACTCGGGATCCTTCTTCAACCCGAAGTCCGTGCGCTTTACCACGAAGGTCGCCCGGAGCGCCAGCAGGTCGCCCTTGGTGTTCTGGACGCGGTCGCCCATCCGGCCGGGCATGTGATGCACGGCCACGTCGACCACCAGCGGTTTCTTGATGTCCCGGCACTCGAAGTCGCCCCTGACCTTCAGCACGAAGCGCCCCTCGCCGTCGCCTTTGCGCGAATCGAGAACCTCGGTGACGGTGAAGCGGATGTCCGGATGCAGATCGACGCCCAGCCAGTCCGCGCCGCGCGCAACCTTGGTCATCATCTGGTTGACGAAGGCGATCTCGGCGGAAAGGACCTCGATGAACCCGGTCGTCTTCTCCGGCGCCGCCGGGTCGAAGGAGACCTTCCCGCCCACGCCGCCCGCCATGCCCGCGATCGGCTCGAGCGGGGTGTCGAGAAGGATGTGGATCGCATTCACGCCCTTGGGGTCGGCGAAGTCGAACTCCGTCGCGCCCGCCCACGCCCCGCCCGCCGCCAGCAAGGCGGCCAATACCGTCCATCGCATCCGTTTCATCGTTGGTTTCTCCCCCGGCCCGCCCCTTCGCGGAGCGTCCGCCGGTTGCCACACCAATACGGCAGAGAGGGCTGAACGCAAGGAGAGTACGCCGGCCGGCAGGGCCCGCGGACGCGGCGTGTGCCCCGCTGATCGAGCCCGCCGCCTGCCGTCCTGCCCCCGCAGAGTGTAACATTACAGGATGCGGTCGCATCAACTAGTGTTACACATGGGAAGGAGGCCAGAGGGTGTGGATGGCGCGGAGGGCTCTCAGAGATGCGGTCAAGAGAGAGTATCGGCCGCGCGTCCGGTATGCCAGTAAGTGTAACATTATCGGATGCGACCGCATCCGATAATGTTACACATGAGGCAACGCGTCCAAGGGTTGGAAGCGGCGCCGAGGTGCTTGCCCAACCCTTGGACGGCTCAGCGGTGCGCGGCGATGATGGAGTGCATGCCCTCGTCGCGGCGCAGGAGGCGGACCGCGGTGAAGCCGGCGGCCTCGAGATCTTGGCGGTATTCGTCCATCGTCCATGTCCCCCCGCCCGGCGTGGCGGCGAGCATGTTGACCGCGAAGAGCGCGCCGGCAACGGGCGTCGTGCGGGAGGGGTCCATGACAATGTCGCGGATCAGGACGCGGCCGCCGGGGACGAGCGCGGCGGCGGCGCGGCGGTACAGGCCGCGGTTCTCCTCGCGGGAATGCTGGTGGACGATCGCACTGATCCACGCCACGTCGGCGCCGCCGGGCAGCGGATCGCGGAGATAGTCGCCGCCCGCAAAGCCGATGCGGTCGCCGAAGCCCGATGCCGCGACACGGGCGCGGGCGAGGGGGATCACCTCGGGAAGGTCGAAGATCGTCGCGCGGGCCGCCGGATGCGCCCGCAGCCAGGCGAGCGTCCACGTGCCCGAGGCACCGCCGATGTCGAGAACGTGAGCGACTTGTCCGGCGTCGATCGAGGCGACGAGCCCGTCCGCCACCGGGCCGCTGACGACGTTCATGGCCTGGATGAACGACTCGAGATCGGCCTCGTGCCCGAGGATGCTCGGGCCGGTGTCCGATGGCATGTCGCTGCGCGTGGTCCACGCCAGCCGCGACCACCGTCGCAGGCAGTTCGCCTGGTGCAGAACCATCGGCAGCACGCACGCCGGGTCCGCCGGATCCAGCGCCGCGCGGAGCGGTCCCGCGACGGCGAAGCGATCGTCCGTCTTCACAAGGATGCCGGCCGCCGCCAGCGCGTCGAGCAGGATCGTCACCCCCCGCGTCGATGCATCGCACGAGGCGGCCACGGCCTCCGCCGTTCGGGCTCCCTCCGCCAGCGCGCCGAACACGCCCAGTTCCGCCGCCGCCGCGACGACGCAGGGCAGTTGAAATCCGCGCATCAGATCGAGAAGCCGGTTGCCGTCCATCGGTGTGTTCATGGGAAGAGCCATACGCCCGCCTGCGAGTCCCGTCAACGTGCCTTGGCGCCAAGGATGCGGGTCCACGCGGCGCGGGCGGCGGCGAGGGCGGCGGCGCGGTGGGAGATGCGGTTCTTGGTGTCCGCATCGAGTTCGCCGAACGTCCGGTCGTAGCCGTCGGGGATGAAAATCGGATCGTAGCCGAAGCCGCCGGTGCCGCGCGGGGCCGACGTGATACGGCCTTCGATGCGGCCCTCGACAGTCTGTGGCGGGAAGCCGGGGCCGGTGAGGGCCATGACGCAGCGGAAGCGCGCCATGCGGTCGTGGCGGTCGCCGAGGGCGGCGAGCATCTTTGCGATGTTGTTCGCGTGGTTGCAGGGTTCGCCGGCGTAGCGGGCCGAATAGACGCCCGGCGCTCCGCCGAGCGCGTCGACCTCGACGCCCGAGTCATCGGCCATGGTCCACAGCCCGGTCGCCCGGTGAAGTTCGACGGCCTTCTTGACCGCGTTGGCCTCCAGCGTCGTCCCGTCCTCGATCACGTCCGGGATCTCCGGGAAGTCGAGCGAGCTGACGAGCTCAAGGTGCGGTACGTCGAGGATCGCCCGGATCTCGTCCAGCTTGTGGCGGTTGCGCGTTGCGATGAGCAGCTTCATGGCCGCGCATCATCGCCGCACCGGCCCGTCCGGCGCAACCGAAAGATGCGGAGAATCACCGCCACGCGTCGAGGGGGGCGAGGGGGCGGAGGTCGTCGGCGGGGCCG
>CAYRFK010000077.1:0-19423 GCA_964423465.1 uncultured Verrucomicrobiota bacterium
AAGAGGCCCGGAGCCGGCGGGAAAGGAAACCACGGATGAAACGGATTTCACGGATAGGCAGAACCGCGAGGTCAGGGCGCTGCCCGGCCGCCCCGGCATCCTTCCGGCTCCTCGTCTTCTCTGCGGCCTTTGCGTCTTCGTGTTGTCTCCTTCCGGCGTCCGTGTCCGCCGCGGAGGGCGGGTTTGAGAACTTCATCACGCGCAGCGGCAACAAGCTGATGGACGGCGGCAGTGAGTTCCGCTTCATCGGCGCGAACATGCCGGGCCTCGTCGTGCCGTACGACTTCACGATGCGACTGCCCGAGCGGATGGGCCTTCCGACGCCGTGGGAGCAGGAGGATGCGCTCAAGACCCTCAACCAGATTAACGGCCGCGTTGTGCGAACGTGGAACCTCCCGATGCGCGGACCGGACGAGCCCCCTCAGCCTTGGCACTACGTGCTCGGTCCGGGGCAGTTCAACGAGAAGGCCTTCGTGACCATCGACCACCTCCTGGCGTTGGCCAACAAGCACCGCATCCGCGTCATTCTGTGCCTCTCCGCCGACGCCGGCGACTACCTCGGCGGCATTGGAACATACGCCGCGCACCGCGGGAAGAAGCGGGCGGAGTTCTGGACGGATCCGCAGCTCAAGGAAGACTACAAGGCCACCGTGCGGTTCGTGCTCGGACGCACGAACACCGTCAGCAAGGTCCCGTACCGCGACGACAAGGCCATCCTCGCCTGGCAGTATGGGAACGAGATGCACACGGCGACGACCAACTGGCTTTCCGAACTGGCGGCGTATATGAAGAGCCTCGATCCGAACCACCTCGTCGCCGAGACGCGTCACCGCCCCGGTCCTGCGCATCTCATCGATCCCAACATCGACATCCTGACACGCCACTACTACACGAGCTACGGCGGGGTGGGGCAGGACTGGGCCGGCGCGTGCCGCGCGGAGATCGAGTCGATCAAGGGCCAGCGTCCGTTCTTCGTCGGCGAGTTCGGCCCCTATGTCGACGGCAAGACATGGACGGCGGACGGCGCCCCGGCCAAGCTGCGCGAGTTTCTCGATGCGTGCATCGGCATGGACGGCATGTCCGGCGCAATGCTCTGGAGCATGTACTTCCACCACCGCAACGGCGGCTACTACTGGCACCAGATCTTCACCTTCCCGAGCGTATGGTCCTATCACTGGCCCGGATTCCCCAGCGCCCACGCGCAGGCCGAGATCGGGATCATGCGGGAGATGCGCGAAGCCGCGTTCCGCATCCAGGGCCTGCCCGTGCCGCCGGTCCCCGTCCCCGAACCGCCGGAACTGCTGCGGTTCGACGGCGTGCCGATGTTCTCCTGGCGCGGTTCGGCCGGCGCGTCCGGCTACGACATCGAGCGCGCTGCCGCCGCGGCGGGGCCGTGGACGCGGATTGCGGAGAACGTGTCCGATGCCGACATCGCCTACCGCCCGCTCTACAGCGACACGGCGGTGAAGCCCGGACAGACCTGCTTCTACCGCGTGTCCGCCCGCAACGGATCGGGGGTCTCGAAGCCGTCCAATGTGGTCGGGCCCGTCACGGTCCGCGAGGTGAGCATGGCCGACGAGTTGCAGGACTTCTCCCGTGCGTCGGCGAAATCGGACGGCCTCACGACCGCCAACGAATACAATGCGATCTGCGCCGAATACCTCTTCCGCGCGAAGGGGAGCACCAACGACTGGATCTCCTACACGGTGCCCGGGGACATGCGCCGGGTGAGGGTGGTCGCCTTCTTCCCCGGTGCGATCGCCGGGCCGACCCTCCGGGTGTCGCAGGATGGAAGGACATACCGGGATCTCGCGCCGACGCGGATCGACCGCAAGCTGCCCCCGACGCCTGGCGGTGCCGCCGGCAAGATGCAGCGGACGATGGCGACCTACGAGGCGGATGTCCCCCAGGGGTGCCGCCTTCTCCGCATCGGGTGGACGACCGCCATGGAACTCGACCGCGTCGAGATCCGCCACCCCGGCGGACCGTGACGGCTGCTCCGGTCCTCAGTCCTTCAACTGCGCCAGGTAATCCTGCAGGGCGGTGACGTCCCAGTCGTGGGTCATCATGTGGCGGATGGACGCCAGCGTGGCGCGGGCACCGGACTCGGTGGTGACGATGGCGATGTCGCGCACGATCGCCTCGCCGCGGATGCGGACCTCGTCCACGCGGGCCATCGTTCCGCTGGGCGTATTGATCACCATGGCGATCTCGCCGCGGTGCATGCGGTCGAGGACGGAGGCGCCGGTGTGGTCGCTCAGCTTGGCGACGACGTCGGACTCGATGCCGGCGGCCTTCAGGGCGCGCGCCGTGCCCTCGGTGGCGACGAGGCTGAAGCCGATCTTCACCAGTTCCGCGCCGATCTCCACCATCCAGGGCTTGTCCGGATCGCGGGCGCTGAGAAAGACGCGGCCCTCATGCGGCAGGCGCTGGCCGGCGGCGATCTGGCTCTTCCAGTAGGCGACCTCGAAAGTCTTGTCCATGCCCATGACCTCGCCGGTGGACTTCATCTCGGGGCCGAGCACCGGGTCGACGCCGGGGAACCGGTCGAACGGCAGCACGGCCTCCTTGACGGCACGCCACGGCAGGTCGCGGCGCGGGCCGGTGAGGCCGAGTTCCTTCAGCGTCATCCCGACGGAGACCTTGGTGGCAACCTTGGCCAGCGGGATGCCCGACGCCTTGCTCAGATAGGGCACGGTGCGCGAGGCGCGCGGGTTGATCTCGATGATGTAGAAATCGCCGTCCTTCACGGCCGCCTGGACGTTCATCAGGCCGCGGACCTTGAGCTCAAGCGCGATGCGCGTCGCGGCATCCTCGAGCCGGCGGGTCATGTCGGGCGAGAGCGAGTGGGGCGGGGTGCAGCAGGCGCTGTCGCCGGAGTGGATGCCCGCCTCCTCGATGTGCTCCATGACGCCGCCGATGTAGACGTCGGTTCCGTCGCCCACGACGTCGATGTCGACCTCGATGGCGCGCTCGAGGTAGCGGTCGATCAGCACCGGGAACCCGGGGCTGGCCTGGAAGGCGGCGTAGGTGAACGGGACGAGCTCCGTCTCGTTGTAGGCGACCATCATGGCGCGCCCGCCGAGGACGTAGGACGGGCGGATCATGACCGGGAAGCCGATGCGGCGGGCGGTGACGAGGGCCTCGTCGATCGAGACCGCCGTTCCGCTTTCCGGCTGCCGGATGCCGAGCCGCTCGAGCAGTTCGCGACAGCGCTTGCGGTCCTCGGCGATGTCGATGCTGTCCGCGGGTGTTCCGAAGACATGGACACCGGCCTTCATCAGGGGCACGGCGAGGTTGAGCGGGGTCTGGCCGCCCATCTGGACGATGACGCCCAGCGGCCGCTCGCTCTCGTAAATGTTCATGACGTCCTCGAACGTCAGCGGTTCGAAGTAGAGCTTGTCCGAGGTGTCGTAGTCGGTCGAGACGGTCTCGGGGTTGCTGTTGATCATGATCGTCTCGTAGCCGAGCTCGCGCAGGGCCTGCACGGTGTGGACGCAGCAGTAGTCGAACTCGATGCCCTGGCCGATGCGGTTCGGGCCGCTGCCGAGGACCATGATCTTGCGCCGGTGGGTGACGCGCGACTGGTCCTCCTTCGCATAGCTGGAGTAGAAGTAGGGCGTGTAGGCCTCGAACTCGGCGGCGCAGGTGTCGACGAGGCGGTAGACGGGCTTGATCCCTGCCTCGATGCGGCTGCGGCGGACGTCGGCGTGAGCGTCGGCGCTGCCGCGCAGGGCGGCGAGTTGGCGGTCGCTGAACCCGGATTCCTTCGCGCGCCGGAGCAGGGCGGGATCCGGGGGCGTGTCCCGCGGTGCGGCGACGATCTCGCGTTCGATCTCGACGATCTGCAGGAGGTTGTCGAGGAACCACGGGTCGATCGCGGTGATCGCGTACAGGTCCGCGATTGTGCGTCCCTGCTTCAACGCGGCCTTGACGGCGAAGATGCGCTCGGCGTTGGGCTTTGCGAGGAGATCGTCGATGCGGTCCGGCGAGATCTTGGCCTCGCCCTTCAGGTCGTAGCCGTCGACGCCGATCTCCAGACCGCGCAGGGCCTTCTGGAAGGCTTCGCGGAAGTTGCGGCCGATGGCCATCGTCTCGCCGACCGACTTCATCTGGACGCCGAGGACCGGGTTCGACCCGGGGAACTTCTCGAAGGTGAAGCGCGGGATCTTGACGACGCAGTAGTCGAGCGTCGGCTCGAAGCAGGCGGGCGTCTCGCGCGTAATGTCGTTGGGCAGCTCGTCGAGCGTGTAGCCGACGGCAAGCTTCGCGGCGATCTTTGCCATGGGGAAGCCGGTCGCCTTCGACGCCAGCGCCGAACTGCGCGACACACGCGGGTTCATCTCGATGACGACCATGCGGCCGGTCTTGGGATGGACGGCGAACTGGACGTTGGAGCCGCCGGTCTCGACGCCGATGGCGCGCATGACCTTGATGGCCGCGTCGCGCATCTCCTGATACTCGGCGTCGGTCAGGGTCTGGATGGGCGCGACGGTGATGCTGTCGCCGGTGTGCACGCCCATGGGGTCGAAGTTCTCGATCGAGCAGACGATGACGACGTTGTCCTTGCGGTCGCGCATGACCTCGAGCTCGAATTCCTTCCAGCCGAGCGCCGACTCCTCGATCAGGACGGTGTGCTTCAGGCTGGCCTTGAGACCGCCTTCGACGATCTCAAGCATCTGCTCCATCGTGTAGGCGACGCCGCCCCCCGTGCCGCCGAGCGTGAAGCTGGCGCGGACGATGAGTGGAAAGCCGATCTGCTCCGCGGCGGCGCGGGCCTCGACGAGGTTGTGGACGAAGATGCTGCGGAGGCACTCGATCCCGGCCTTGCGCATGGCCTCCTTGAAGAGGTCGCGGTCCTCGGCGCGCTTGATGACCTCCGCGTCGGCGCCGATCATCTCAACGCCGTACTTCTCGAGGATGCCCATCTCGGCCACCTCGAGAGCGGTGTTGAGGCCGGTCTGTCCGCCCAGCGTGGGCAGCAGCGCGTCGGGCCGCTCCTTCTCGATGATGCGCGCGACGACCTCCGGGGTCACCGGCTCGATGTAGGTGCGGTCCGCGACCTCGGGGTCCGTCATGATCGTCGCGGGGTTGCTGTTGACGAGGATGATCTCGTAGCCCTCCTCGCGGAGCGCCTTGCACGCCTGCGTGCCGGAGTAGTCGAACTCGCAGGCCTGGCCGATGACGATCGGCCCGGAGCCGATCAGCATGATCTTGTGAATGTCGTTTCTCTTGGGCATGTCGGCGTCACTCCCATTCGATCGTGCTGGGCGGCTTGGAACTGATGTCGAAGACGACGCGGTTGACGCCGCGCACTTCGTTGATGATCCGGCGCGAGATGTGGTCGAGCGTCTCGTAGGGGAGGCGGAACCAGTCCGCCGTCATTCCGTCCATGCTCGATACGGCGCGCACGGCGACGACGTTCTCATAGGTGCGCTCGTCGCCCATGACGCCGACCGTCTGGATCGGCAGCAGCACCGCAAAGGACTGCCAGATGTCGCGGTAGGTCACGACCTGGCGGACCTCCTCCTGCACGCGCAGATCGGCTTGCTGGAGGATCGCGACGCGCTCCGCGGTGACCTCGCCGAGGATGCGGACGCCGAGGCCGGGGCCCGGGAAGGGCTGGCGGTCGACGATGTAGTCGGGAAGACCCAACTCACGGCCGAGCGCACGGACCTCGTCCTTGAACAGCTCCCGCAGCGGCTCGATCAGCTCGAACTTGAGGTCCGCCGGGAGCCCGCCGACGTTGTGGTGGCTCTTGATCGTGGCGGACGGTCCGCCGCGCGGGTGGATGCTCTCGATGACGTCGGGATAGAGCGTGCCCTGCGCGAGAAACTTCACGGGGCCGATCTTGCGGGCCTCGTCGGCGAATACGTCGATGAAGGTCCGGCCGATGACCTTGCGCTTCTGCTCGGGGTCGGTGACGCCGGCCAGCTTATCGAGGAACAGCGGCCCGGCGTGCGCGGTGCGCAGGTCGATGCCGAAGGCGCGGCCGAAGCAGTCCTCGACCTGCTCGGCCTCCTTGTAGCGGAGGAGCCCGTTGTCGACGAAGACGCAGTGGAGCTGCGGACCGATGGCCTTGTGGAGCAGGGCGGCCACGACGGAGGAATCCACGCCGCCACTCAAGCCCAGCAGGACCTGTCCGTCGCCGACGCGCTCGCGGATCGACCGGGTGCTCTCCTCGATGAAAGTCGACATCTTCCAGTCGCCCTTGCACCCGCAGACATCGAAGATGAAGTGCTCGAGGATCTCCCCGCCGTGCGGCGTGTGGACGACCTCGGGATGGAACTGGAGGCCGTAGATGCGCCGCGACTCGTCCGCCATCGCGGCGATGGGGCACGTGTGGGTCTTCGCCAGCACCCGGAAGCCGGGGGGCATGGCCTCGACCTGGTCGCCGTGGCTCATCCAGACCGGCATCTGCTCCGGCAGGTTGCGGAACACCGTTCCGGGCTCCGCGATGTCGATCGACGCCATTCCGTATTCGCGGCTTTCCCCCTTGCGGACCACGCCGCCGAGCTTCTTGCCGGTCAGCTGCATGCCGTAGCAAATGCCCAGGATGGGAACGCCCAGGTCGAACAGGGCGCGGTCGCAGTCCGGCGAGCCCGCCTCCAGCACGCTGGCCGGTCCGCCCGAAAGGATGATGCCCCGGGGGGCGCGCGCCCGCAGGACCTCCGCGGAGGTGTCGAAACGCAGGAGTTCGCAATAGACCTGCCTCTCGCGCAACCTGCGCGCGATCAACTGGCTGTACTGCGAGCCGAAATCAAGAATGGCGATCCAGTCGTGCATGTAATCCGCCCGTGTATCCCCGCCAAACGGCCAACCGGGGTCCGCCGCTCCTATCAAACCCGGGGCCGGAAATCAATCCGAAAGGGCCGTCCGGCACGCCCAGCCCAGGGGCGCATCTCCGGTCCGGTGCAGCGAAGACGAAGACACTTGCACGGGCTTTCCGTTCGGCCGGGCCAGCGGCCCGGCCCTACCACGGAGGGTGCGGCGGGTAGGGCCGGGCCGCTGGCCCGGCCGTTCGAGGGATCCCTGCAGCCATGTCGGCCCGGAGGTGCGCCCTGCGGTCAGGAGGCCGGCGGGGCGAGCATGTCGCGGAGGGTGCGGAGCAGGCTCCGGGCCGCCAACGGCTTCTGCAGGAAATGAATCCCGCGCTGCATGATGAGTTCCAGCCGGCTGCGCTCCTCGGTGTGGCCGCTGACGAGCAGGACGTGCAGCCGCGCGCTGCGGGCGAGGAGCTGGTCCGCCAGGTCGAGTCCCGTGCCGTCGGGCAGCACGACATCCGACACGAGCACGTTCATCGCCTCGCCGAGCCGGCGGGCCTTGTCCAGGGCTTCCGCATGGGTCGACGCGGTATGCACCACGTATCCCGCCTCGCCGAGGATGCGCGTCATGAAGCGCAGCACGCCGGGCTCGTCCTCGACGACCAGCAGCGTCTCGCCGTGCCCGCGATGGGCGCCGGGATCCTCCGCGGCGACCGGGGCGCCGTCCGCGTCGTGCGCCGTGCTGCAGGCCGGAAAGCAGACGTGGAACGTCGCGCCGCGCCCGGGCTCGCTCTCGACGCCGATGAACCCCTCGTGCTGCCGGACGATGCCGTAGACGACCGAAAGCCCCAGCCCCGTGCCCTGGCGGCCCTTGGTGGTGAAGAACGGTTCGAAGACCTGCCGCCGGACATCCGCGGACATGCCGCAGCCTGTGTCGCAGACCGTCATGCGGACGTACCGTCCGGGAACGCTGTCGGGGAAGGTCCGGGCCTCGGCCTCGCCGACGCGGATGTTGGTGGTGGTGATGGTGAGCCTGCCGCCGCCGGGCATGGCGTCGCGCGCGTTGACGGCGAGGTTCATGAAGACCTGGTCGAACTGGCCCGGATCGATGCGGATGCGGTCGAGCCGGGGGGCGAGGTCGAGGTTGAACTGGATATCCTCGCCCAGTACGCGGGCAAGAACCCGGCGGTTGTTCTCCAAAACCGTGTTCAGGTCGAGGACGCGGGGCGCCATGACCTGCCGGCGGCTGAACGCCAGCAACTGGCGCGTCAGGTCGGTGGCCCGCTCGGTGGCCCGCTCGATCTCCGCAAGATCGCCGGCGCTCTCGTCCTCCGGCGCGATCCGTGCGCGGAGGAGGTCGCAGAAGCCGCTGATCACCTGCAGCAGGTTGTTGAAGTCGTGCGCGACACCCCCGGCGAGCCGTCCGACCGTCTCCAGCCGCTGCGCCTGGAACAACTGGTCCTGCAACTGCTTCCGGTCGGTGATGTCCTGGACAATGCCGACGCAGGGCGCCGGCGATTCGGGATCGCGCTCAATGCGCTCGCTCATCCAGCGCGTCGTGTCGTCCGTCACGGCCCGGTACTCGATCTCGTACGAGCCGCCATCCGCCGCCTCGCGCCAGGCCGCGGCCACGCGATCCCGGTCGTCGGGATGGATGCGCGAGAGAAAGGCCTGCGGCGTGGCCGGTTCGCCCGGCGGAAGGCCGAACAGGCGGCGGACCTCGGGGGACCACTCCGGCTCGTCGCGGTCGGGATCCATCTGCCAGCTTCCCATGCGCGCCGCCTGCTGCGCCCGCATGAGCCGCCGTTCGCTCTCCCGCAGTTCGCGGGTCCGCCGGTGAACCTCCTCGCCGAGCAGATGCTCCCGTCCCGAAAGGATCCCCACGAAGGCCGCGAGCAGGAAGGTGACGAGACACCCCGCCAGCGCGATGCCGATACCGGCCCAGGGCGGCGTCGCCGCGAGGAACGCATGTCCCGGCCGGATGCTGATGGCCATCGTGCGCCCGAACACGAACAGCGGATGGATATCCGCCGCCGGGGCGGATCGCGCAGTGCGCGCGGGCGAGAATCGAAGATCCGATCCCTGCACGCCCATCTCGCGCGGGGCATGGACGGGTACTGTGGCAAGCTCAATGGCGATTGCGTTGAACTCGGGGTTTCCGCCCCCCGGGGTCGTCCGGACCATCTCCCCGGGGCGCAACGTGGTCACCATGAAGCCCGGACTGTCGGGAGCGGGCGGGCGGCCCTTCACGTCCGCCTGGATCCGGATCGAACGAAGGATCGTGATGTCCCCGTCGGTCGGGCCGTCCATCATCGCCGCCGTGGTCAGCCCGCTGCGCAGGGCGGTCTCCGCCGCGGCAAGAAACGCCGGATCAGAGGAACGGTCGAATCCGATTGCGGCGGCGGCGGCGGGCGCCGGGGATGCCGCGAAGAGGACCGGGTGGTGAACCGGGCGGGGGGCCGCCGCCACGCGCCGGCCGTCCGGTCCCGGTTCCCAGATCGGGCAGCCCGGCGGGTCGGATGACGGCGACGCCGCCTCGAAACGGGCCCGCCCCGCCGCCGGCACGCGGGGCACCCATTCGTAGGCAACGACGCTGCCGGGCATGCTCAGCGAGCGGGCAAAGGTCTGGAACTCTGCATGCGTGACGTGGTCGCTGCTTTCGAAGAAGGTGGCGAGCGATGCGATGCCGTGGCGCCCGACGTCCGCAAAGACGTCCGCCATGCGGCGCGCATGCGCCCCGGCCAGTTGGGAGAACGCCACATCGCGCGACCGGTTCTCCACGTCCTGGGCCGTCCATACGAGGATCACCGTCAGCAGAAGGCCCAACGACGCCGTGACCGCCGCCGCCGCGTGACGGTGCACACCGGTCCGGCGGCGCGATCGCGGATCCTGAAGCAGGAGCTGACCCGCGAGGAGAAGGGCCATGATGGAGAGCGCCCACGCCATCGGCATCAGCGACGCGGCCGCGAGCCGGGCCATCCATTCGCGCGACTCGACATCGATGCCCACCGCCATGCGCGGCGCAGCCCGGGTCGACTCCTGCACCGGCGCCAGCGCCGACACGAAGGTGCCGTACTCGTCCGTGACCGGACCGATGACCGCCGGCACGCCGCCCGTGACGGCGGCCCAGTCTCCGGGCTGCGGCGATTCGAAGACCGTTCCGGGCGGCGAGGCGTAGGGATCGCCGGGCTCCAGACTCTCCGGACCGAACACCAGCCGGCCGCCCGAGACGGCCAGCGTGTAGACGCTGCGATGCCCCCGCGCCCGCCCGAAATCACGAAGATGGCCGCACAGCCGGATGTGCGCAGGATGGGTCGCATCCGCCCCGCTGAACGTGAGGGCGGTCACGAGGTCCGGATCCATCGCCCGCGCGATACGTTCCGACTCCGACATCAAATCCCCACGCATCCGGCGGTCGACCAGCTCGCGTCGCACCGCCGAGGCCGCCATGCCCATGGCAGCCACCAGCAGGATCGTCAGAGGAAGCAGTCCGCGCAGCGGCCGTGACGGCGACCGCCGCACATGGCGGAGACAGAGGATGAACGCAAGAAGCGAAAGCAGGACGTAGGCGCCAAGGATCACCGCGTGGGTGGCGAATCCACCCGCCGGCAGCCCTGAAAGAGAACCCATGCCGACACTCAGCATCTCCGCCAAGTCCTTCCGGTTCGGAACGATGCATGCAAGGTACCCGCCGGCCCGCCCGGAGGCAAGGCGGGGATGTTCGGCCCCGGCGGCGCAAGGCCGCCGGGCGCCCACGATCCATAATGCGTCCGCGCCTCGCGGGGCGCTTGACTCCGCCGACGCCAGGGCGTGAACTGAAGCCGCTCACCGGAGATGTGCCGGGAGGAGGAAACCCATGCGACGAGCTGCGTTCAAGATGAAGCTGAAGCCGGGGTGCGAGGCGGAATACAGGCGCCGGCACGACGAAATCTGGCCGGAACTGTCGCGCGCCCTGTCGGAGGCGGGCGTCTCCGACTACTCGATCTTCCTCGACCCCGAAACCCTGATCCTCTTCGCCGTCCAAAAACTCGCCGACGACAACACCGCCGATCGTCTTCCGATGCATCCCGTCGTGCGCCGATGGTGGGATCACATGGCGGACATCATGGACACCCACCCCGACCACTCCCCGGTCTGCACGGCCCTCCCCGAGATGTTCCATGCCGACTGATCCGGGCCGGGCGCAACTCCGGTCCGGTGCAGCGATGACGAAGACACTCGCACGGGCTTTCCGTTCGGCCGGGCCAGCGGCCCGGCCCTACCCATCGTTCCCGAGAAGTCCGTGGTAGGGCCGGGCCGCTGGCCCGGCCGTTCGATGGATCCCGGTAGCCATGCAGATTCCGAGAGGCACCCGCATGATCAGGTCAATGAATCGGAGATGCGCCCATGCGGGCCGGGGCCGCCTTGCGGCGCCGGACCGTATCGGGTAATGTTCAGCGCATGGAGTCTGGAGCCAAAACGGATATCTATGCGTCCCCTGCGGCACCGCGGAGGGGCGAGAATCGCGTCCGCAAATCCTCGCAGCGTCGCAAGCGCCGCCTGACCACCCGTTCCCAGTACCCGGCGGAGCATCGCGAGGGCCGCCGCATGAGCCGGCGGGAGTTTCGCCGACGTATCCTGTTCTGGGGACTCGTCGCCTGCCTCGCGGGGATCGGCGGCTACGCCTACTACAAGAGCCGCACGTTCACGATGGGCGACAAGCCGCTTTCCCCGGAGTTGAAGGCTTCAGGCCTCACGGCCCCGTGATCGTGCACGGCGACGCCGGTTGCGGTCGCCATTGGAGACCCTGAACATGAATCCCCGACTCCTGTATCCCGGCATCCACTGGATGGGCGCCATCGACTGGGACCGCCGCCTCTTCGACGCCCTCATCCCCATCCCCGAGGGCACGTCCTACAACGCCTACCACGTCCAGGGCGCGCAGAAGTCCGTCCTGTTCGACAGCGCCGATCCCGCCTTCCGCGACGTCTTCCTCCGCCAGGTTGCCGCCCTGCCGGCGCCGGACTATGTCGTGGCCCACCACGCCGAGCCCGATCACTCCGGGTGCATTCCGGATGTCATGCGCATGTTTCCGTCCGCACAGCTTCTCTGTACGCCGAAGGCCCAGGGCATGCTGTGTGATCTGCTGCCGGACCTGCCGGCCGACCGCATGCGCCCGGTGGCCGACGGCGAGCGGTTGGACATCGGCGGACGCACCCTGAGGTTCGTCCACACGCCGTGGGTCCACTGGCCCGAGACGATGGTCACGTTTCTCGAGGAGGACCGCGGCCTCTTCTCCTGCGACTTCTTCGGCTCGCACCTGGCCACGTCGTCCCTCTGGGCCGAGGCGGATGCCCGCACCCTGCCGGGCGCGCGGCTGTATTACGCCCAGATCATGATGGCCTACGCGGTCGTCGTCCGGAAGAACCTGGAAAAGGTGCGCGCTCTCAATCCCGCATGGATCGCGCCAAGCCACGGACCCGTCCACGCAACCCCGACCGCGATCCTCGACGCCTACGGAAGCTGGCTCAATGACCCGCCGCGCCGCAAGGCCGTCCTCGTGCGCGTCTCGACCCACGGCAGTACCGCCGCCATGGCCGACCGCCTCGTCGCGGGCCTGATCGACCGCGGCGTCGAGGTCGAGCCGTTCGATGCCTGCACTCTGCCGGTGGACCGCTACGCCTCGGCCCTCGTCGACTCCGGCGCCATCGTCTTCGCCGCCCCCGCCGTGTGGGACGGCCCGCACCCGGCCGCGCTGCTCGCCATGACCATTGCCGCCGGCCTCAAAGCCAAGGCCCGCGTCGTCGCCACGCTCGGATCGTACGGATGGAGCCCCAAGGCCCTCTTGGATCCCGCAGCCCGCATGCCCGGATCCAAGGCCGAATTTCTCCCCCCCGTCACCGCCCGCGGCGCCCCGCGCGAGGATACGTTCGCCGCCCTGGACGCCCTCGCCGAAACGATCGCGGGAAGAGTGTAGCGCGGCGACAAAACGTCACAGTGAGCAAGGTGGGCGGGGCCTGTCCGCCATAGCTTCTGAGCGAAGGCGGATCGACGCCCCCGCCAACAGTAGAGGTCTTCTGAAGCCGGGCGCGGCTTGTCCCGGCGACCAGACGTCACGGTGTGCGGGGCGGGCGGATGGCTAGGCGGACTGGCCGTGGCGGCGCATGCGGCGGAAGGCAAACCCCGCGGCCGCAGCCAGCAGGAGGCCGGCGGAGGCGGGCTCAGGGATGACCGTGATCTCGTTTGCGTACGAGATGTCGTCGATGATGACCTTGGCCACGTTGCCGACCGAGGTCTCGCCATAGACCATGAAGGAGTCGATGTTGGCGTCGTTAGCAAGCTGCCCCTTGGCAAGATCGTTGCCCACCAGCGATCCGTTCACCCAGAGATCCCACTTGTTCGCCGCCACCGTCTGCGCGGCGCCTCGCGTGTAGTCGATCGCCGCCGCGGTGTTGTTGCCGTAGATCTCGATGTCGAAGACCTGGTTCTGCTCGAATGGCGAGCCGCCGAGGGGTGACCATGCCGCGGCATTCCGATACGTCGTCGCGGCGGCGTCGGAGGCGCCGAACGTCCATCGCACCGCACTGAAGATCTGAGCGCTGGAAAACGTATTGTTGTCGCTGTACATCGCCCCGTCGCCCGCGAACAGCGTGATGATGCCCGAACTCCCGCCCGTCAACTTCAGCGACATCGCCAGGCTGAACGACTTCGCCGCCGTGTAGTCGTAGATCGAGAACTTGTTCACCGAGGCGCTGGTTGGCGCCGTGAGGACGAGTTCGGTTCCCGTACCGACCACCGCATCGCCCGGATTGAGCATGTTGATGCTTCCGCCGGCCGTCCCGATGCGAACCCGATCCTCGCCGCCGCCCGTCGCAGGCTGCGGTAGAAATACCGTTGATGCGCCGCTCGTGTGGTTGCTGGCGCCGGTTCCGAAATCGTAGGTGTACACCGTCGCCTGCGCCACACCCGCCACCGCCGCGATCGCAAGAATTCCACCGAGTCGTTTCATGGCTCGCATTTCCTTACCTGAATATCACGCCGTTTTTCCGCCAAAACCCGGACGTTCGTCCGCCGCTCAATCCTCGTTCCGCCGCCGCCGCAGGCACGCGACCAAAATCCCCAGCCCCGGCCCGGCCAGCAGGCCGATCGTCGCGGGCTCGGGGATGACCGTGAGTTCATTGCCGTAGGTGATGTCGTCGACGATGATATTGGCCACGTTGCCGGCCGAACTTTCGCCGTAGATCATGAAGGAGTCGATGTTGGCACCAACGGCCAATGCCGCTTTGCCAATGCCTTCCTGCCAGAGGGATCCGTTGATCCAGAGATCCCATTCCTGAGGATTCAGCGTCTGTGAGCCACCCTTGTCGTAATCCAGTGCGCCGGTCGAGTTGTTTCCAAAGAGTTCGATCTCGTAGACAGTGTTCTGAGCGAAGGGAGTGCCGCTGGCAGCCGCCCAAGTGCTGGCGACGCGGAAACTTGTAGTGACGGCGTCGCTGGCGCCAAGCACCAGTCGGAGACCCGTGAATACTTGGGCTCCTGTGAAACCGCTATTATCGCCAAGGCTGGCCCCGTCGCCAGTGAACAAGTAGAACGTCCCCGCTGCGCCACCGCCAATCTTGAGCGTCATGCCCAGGCTGAATACGTTGGAGGGCGAATAATCGGTGATCGAGAACTTGTTCACGGACGTGGATGTCGGAGCGACGATCCGAAGCTCAGTTCCAGATCCGACGCCGGCATCGCCGGGGTTCTCCATATAGAATCCACCCGCGGTAGTTCCAACGCGAACCCGGTCAATGCCACTCGGTGCCTGCGGAAGGAAATTCGACGAGATACCACTCGTGTGATTGCTCGCAGCGGTCCCGAAATCGTACGTCCACAAGTCCGCGCGGGCCGCCCCGGCGACGGCCGAGAGTACAAGAATCCCTGCAAGCTTTCTCATGGCTCGTACCCCTCTCCCGCGAAGTTGACTGCGTCTGATTCCGCCGGACTGACGATCCAAGGTCGCAGAATTTATACGACTCGGACGCGCGCGCCGCAAGCCCGGAGGATGCGAAAATTATGTTAGGATGCAAGTGATTGGGGAAGAGGGAGAAGGGAGCGGGGAAGGAAGAGGGTGGAGGGTGGAAGGTGGGAGGGGCGGAGGATGGAGGACGGAGGTGGAAGGATGGAGGACGGAGGTGGAAGGTGGGAGGTGGATGGTGGAGGGGCGGAATCGATCTCGCAACAACCCTCAATCTTCCACCCTCCACCTTCCACCTTCCTCCCTCATTCTGCTCTTCGCAGGATCGCATCGAGGACGGCGTCGGTGCGGAGGGCGGTGGCGGCGGTGGCGGGGCAGGGGGCGCGGCCGAGGACGTCATCGACGATGGAACGGATGAGCGGTTCATGGACGTGCGGCTGTGGCGGCGGCGTGAACTCCTGCGGCCCGGCGGCGGTGACGAGGCGCACGGTGCCGGGGCGGAGATCGAAGAATGCGAATTCGATGCGGCCGAGGTCGCCGGCGATGACGGCGCGGTCGCAGGTGTCGGCGGGATCGGCGGCGTAGTGCCAGGAACCGGCGGCGGTGATGCCGCCGTCGTGGGTCCAGGCGGCGTCGACGCAGTCCTCGGCGGCGTAGAGGCCGGCGGTGCAGCGCGCGGTGCCCTGCGGATCGCGGACGGGGCCGAGGATGAAGTCAAGGAAGTCGAACTGGTGCACGGCCTGGTCGACGAACGGTCCGCCGCCGCCGATCTCCGGCCGCACGCGCCACGGGCGGGCGGCGGGGTCGGCCTCGTCGAACCGTGCTGGGCGGCGAAGTTCGATGGCGGCGACGCGGACGCGGCCGAGGGCGCCGTCATCGATCCACCGCTTGATCTGCAGAAAGGCGGGGAGGGCGCGGCGGTAGTAGGCGCAGAACAGGCGGGTGCCCGAGGTGCGGCAGGCGTCGACGATGGTGCGCGCCTCGGCGGCCGAGCGGGCGAGGGGTTTCTCGACGAGCAGGACGGCCTTGCCCGCCTGTGCGGCGCGGACGGCCCACGGCGCGTGGGCGTCGGGCGGGGTGGCGACATAGACGGCATTGATCGCGGGGTCGGCGAGAAGGTCCGCCGGGTCGGCATGCCATCGCGGCGTTCCATGGCGCGCGGCCCAGTCGCGCGCGCGTTCGGGCGTTCGCGAGGCGACGGCGAGCAGGCGCGAGCCCGCGACACGGTCGAACGCCGGCCCGCTCTTGGCCTCCGTGACCGCCCCGCACCCGATCATCCCCCAGCGGAGTTCGTCGTTCATTCGGACAGCCTACAACGGCTCGCACACGACGCGGAAGCCTACGTTGAAGACGCGCTGCCAGGCGGGGTAGGCGATGCGGAGCGACGGGCGGCAGCGTTCGGGCGGGTCGAAGAAGGAGCCGCCGCGGACCACGCGGGCGGCGGCGCGCGACTCGTCGTTGCGTCCGTCGCCGTCGACATAGGGATAGGGTGCGCGGGCGCTGCGGGTCCATTCGGCGACATTCCCGGCCATGTCGTGCAGGCCCCACGCGTTGGGGCCGAACGATCCGATGGCGGCGGTCACGACGGCGCCGTCGTCGGCGACGCCGTCATGTGCACCCGCACCGTCGAGCAGCAGGTGTTCGAGTCCGCCGGTGATCCGGGTCTTCCCGCGCAGCACGCCGGTGAACGAGGCGTCGGCCGTGTTGGCAAGGCGGGCGAAGGCGGTGGCGTCGGTCCAGCCGGCGGGCATGCGGGCATCGGAGCCGGCGCGGGCGGCGTATTCCCACTGCGCCTCCGTGGGCAGGCGGAAGGTGCGGCCGGTGCGAGCGGAGAGCCACCGGCAGAATGCCGTCGCGTCGTTCCACGAGACGCGCAGCGCGGGCTGTCGCGGTTCGTTGAGCGGCAGGCCGACGTCGTCGTCGACGGCGTGGCGCTTGGCGTAGTAGCGGCTGTCGTGCGAGGAATTGAAGCGCGCGAACTGCTCGTTCGAGATCTCGCAGACGCCGATCCGGAACGGGGCGACCTCGACGGCGCAGGGCGGATGCTCGTCGGCCGCGCCTCTCGGATCGCCCATGACGAAGCGTCCGCCGGGGATGGCGACCAACTCGAGCGTGACGCCGCCGCCGAGGTCGATCGTCTCGCGCGGGCGGGCGAGGGCGGCTTGACGGCGGATGGCCTCCTCGCGGGCGACCGGCCAGCCCTCGACGGCGGGGGCTGCGGCGGCGGGCGCCGGTGCGGGCGGGACGGGCGTGGCGTCGTAGGGGTCGGCCTTCGGAATTGCCTCGGGATCTCCGGCCGGCCCGCCGATGAGCTTGCGTAGGTCCATGCGGCGTTCGTGCATGCCGTCGGGGATCGGGAACACCTCGCCCCACGTGCCGTGGCAGGGGGCGTTGAGATCGATCCATGTGACGAGGCGGTCCCAGTCCTCCGCGGCAAGCGTCACGCCGTGATGGCCGCGCTGGAGCATCTGGATGAGCGGGCTGGTGCCGGCATGGTATTCGCCGGGGATGAGCATGGAGACATCGTCCTCGATGCCGACGCGCCGCACGCGCGGGACGAGCGCCTCGTAGGCCGGCGTGTATTTCAGCATCCCGTCGGTCGCGGCGCGCATGGCAGGGTGCAGGCGGTCGGTGTCGAGCCGGCTTCCCGGGAGGCCCTTGTAGCCCGGCACGAGTTCCTCGCGACGCAGGTCGGGGAGGCCGGGGCGTGAGCCGTCGTGGCAGCCGGCGCAATGGCGGTCGAGGACGGGCTGCACCTCGCGGGCGAAGTCGAAGCCGCGGACCGGCCCGCGCCACGGCGTCACGTCGCGCGGGGTGCGGCGGGCGGCGGCGGCCATGAGCGACGGCGCGGCCTGGGGCGGCGGTTCGTGGCAGCCGGCGCAGGCGACGGTTTCGCCCGGCATGGCGGTGTACCAGCTTCGCATGAGCTGCACGGCGCGGCCGTCGGCGTCGAGGGCCTGGAACGCGAGCGGCGTATTGGCGGGGACGCGGAAGAAGGCGGAGCCGTCCTCCTCGACCGGCACGGTGCCGACGATGCGCATGACCTCCCACGGTCCGCCGCGGCCGACCTTGTCCGGGCCCGCCATGTTGAGATAGCCGAAGTGGTAGGCGACAAGGCGGATCGCCTTGACGGTGCCGCGCGGCACGCCGGCGAGGCCGGGGCCGGTGTAGACATCCTGCAGGTAGACCTGGGCGTCCGTGCGCGCGAGGTCGACGCGCGGCGGAATGGCCGGCGGGCGCGGGCGCGGGGCGAGGGGGACGGGCTCCAGCAGCGCGTAGTCCGGGTCGGTGTGCAGGACGGCCAGCGTGTCGTGGGTGTCCGCGAGGCAGAGCGTCCACGGCGCATCCGGCGCGAACTGGGCGGAGACGAGGATGTGCGAGGCGTCGAGAGGAAACGGGGTGAGGAACTTGGGCCAGTCGTTCTCGACGAGGTTGTCATGGACCATCCGGCGGACGGGTTGTCCCTCGCCCGACAGGCGCTGAACGATGCCCTCGTCCTCCTGCCAGCCTCGCGACGCGTCGATGATGACGAGCTGGCCCATGCGGTGCGGGCCGTGGTAGCCGGAGAGGATGCAGGCGAAGCGCCCCGGGCGTCCGGGCAGTTCGCGCGGGAAGTAGAGCGCGTTGGGGAACCACGAGTTGCTTCCGTAGACGGCGCGCTGGCCTGTGCCGTCGGGGTTCATCGCCATCAGCATGCGCAGGAAGATGTGGCTGATGCCGGTGTAGTCCCAGCGGCTGTACATGACCTGGCCGTTCGCGAGGACGACGGGGTGGAGGTCGTGGTCCTGGTCGTGGCAGAGTTGCCGCAGGCCCGAGCCGTCGGCGTCCATGCGGTAGAGGTTCGACACGCGCTTGAGGCCGTGCCAGCAGGGCACCGACTGGAAGGTCGCGGTGGAGCCGAAGACGATACCGCCGTCGGGCAGGCGGCAGGGGTCGAAACAGTGAACGTCCTCCGGCAGCGGCGAGAGGTCGCGCAGGCCGGCGCCGTCAACGCCGATCTCGCCGATGCGCCACGTGGAGGGGGTGGATTGCGTGAACAGCAGGCGCTGCGCGTCCCAGTCGAGGTCGATCTCGCCGACGTAGCCGCCGTCCGGCGGGCGGTACAGCGGCCGGAGCGAGGGCGCGCCGTTCGTCCACGACAGCACGGCGATTTCATTGTCGTACCCGTCGCGTTCGAGCGAGCTGTTGCACTCGTGGTTCGATGGGAAGCCGATCTCGCGTCCCGCCTCGCGTCCCATCGAGATCCGCTGGTCCGGGTTCTTCACCCGCTTCTTCTCGGCCTGCATGTCCTTCGGCCGGCGGCGGACGACCAGGATCTGCGCGTCGCGCACGAGCGGGTGGTCGCGCATCGCGGTGTCGCGCAGCGCTTCGAGTTCGCGCAGCAGCGGGTCGACGGTCTCCGACTTCGCGCCCGCCGTCGCGGCGGCCTCAAGGCGGTTGCTCAGCGACGCGAGCGCGGCGGCGTACTCGGCGCCCCGCGCGTAGCGGTCGCCGTGCTCCGCGCGGGCGGTGGCGATGGAGCGCCCCAGCGCGCCGAGGCGGTGCGCGCGCCAGATCTCGATCTCCGGCGGGCGCTCCGGCACCCGCGCGGGCTCGAAGGCGGCCCCCGCGCTCCCGGCGGCGGCCAGCGGGACGAGAACGGCAAGCCATGCGGAGTTCATGCGTCCATTTGAAGCCCCGCCGGGCGGGCGGTCAATGACGGATTCGAAGCCGAACATCG
>CAYRFK010000078.1:0-19149 GCA_964423465.1 uncultured Verrucomicrobiota bacterium
GCCGCTGGCCCGGCCGTTCGATGGATCCCGGTAGCCATGCAGATTCCGAGAGGCAACCGCATGATCAGGTCAATGAATCGGAGATGCGCCCAATCCGGAGATCCCGCGCCCGGTCGGGTTATTGCCTTCCGCCGGGCCGGCCTTCGTGTCAATCTGCCCCTCAAAGGCGGGCCGACAGGAAAGAAGGATTACGGCACGAGCCGGAAGGCCATGGAACCATGAAGGGACAAGTATGAACACAGCTCGAATCGGACGTCGCGATTTCCTCCGGGCCTCGGCCGTCGGGGCACTGGGATTCCACATCCTGCCCCGCTCCGCGCGCGGCGCGAACGACCGCATCCAGGTCGGATGCATCGGCATCGCCGGCAAGGGACACACCGACACGACGCAGACGGCCGAGGCTGGCGCCGCCATCGTGGCGCTTTGCGACGTGGCCGACCCGCGGAATCCCGAACTCGGGCGCAAGAAGAACGCGAAAGCGAAGGACGTCACCATCCTCGACTCGTTCAAGGACGCACGCTACTTCACCGACTACCGCGAGATGCTCGCCGCGATGCCGGGCATCGACGCGGTGACCGTGTCCACGCCCGACCACCACCACTTCCACGCCTCGATGACGGCGATGCGCAAGGGCAAGCATGTCTACTGTCAGAAGCCGATCTCGCACTCCGTATGGGAGGCGCGGCGGATGACCGAAACCGCGGCGGAATTCAAGGTCCAGACGCAGATGGGCAACCAGGCCCACGCGGGCGAACCCATCCGCCGCGGCGTCGAACTCGTGCGCGCCGGAGTCATCGGCAAGGTCACGGAGGTCCACACGTGGACCAACCGTCCGATCTGGCCGCAGGGCATGACGGCGTGGCCGAAGGCGCAGCCGGTACCGAAGGGCCTCGACTGGGACCTCTGGATCGGGCCCGCGCCCTTCCGCGAGTACAGCCCCGAGATCGCGCCGTTTAAGTGGCGCGGGTGGTGGGATTTCGGCGCCGGCGCATTGGGCGACATGGGCTGCCACATCATGGATATGCCCTACTGGGCGCTCGGTCTGACCTCGCCCGACTGGGTCGAAGCGAAGCAGGGCGGCGGCACGGACATCGCCGGCCCGCTGTGGTCGACCGTGACCTATCACTTCCCCACCGGCCACTTCGGTGCGCCGGTCAAGTTCGTCTGGTACGACGGCGTGTCGTCCAAGGACGGCGTCTACCGGCACGCGCCGCCCGAAGAACTATGGAAGGCCGACTTCCCGACGGCGAACCATGTGTTCAGCCGGTTCGACCTCCTGCTCGTCGGCGAGAAGGGCCGCATGTTCTTCGGCCGCACCCGCCAGGACTGGGTCTACAAGCCCGAGTCCCTCGCGACCGGCTTCACCGAGCCGCAGCGGACGATTCCGCGCGTGGCCGGCGGCAAGCGCGACGGCAAGAGCGATGACAGCGGCGGACCGTACGTCGAGTGGCTCAACGCCATCAAGAGCGGCACGTCCGCGCTTTCCAACTTCGCCTCCTCCGGTCCGTTCAGCGAGACGGTCCTCCTCGGGAATCTTGCCGTCCGCCTCGGGAAAAAGATCGAATGGGACGCGAAGAACCTGAAGGCGACCAACGCACCCGAGGCCGCCCCCATCATCCGCCGCGCCTACCGCAAGGGCTGGGAAATGGCCTGAGCCGGCTCGACGCCGTGGGCTATCTCCCCCACGCCGGCGTGCCGAACCAGGCGTCCATCTCCTTTGCGAACGGCGCGACGACCTCCGGGGGCTCGGGCCATTGCCCTTGGTCGCCGGTCTCGACGATCCACGTCTCCAGCGCGGCGCGCAGGCGCGCCAGGGCCTCGCGATGCGCGGGGTCGGGTGACGCGGCCAGGTTCCGGACCTCGTCCGGGTCCGTATCGAGGTCGTACAACTCCTCGCACGGACCGCAGCGCGCCATCATTTCGGCGGGCGGGCCGGACAGTTCGCCGCGTGCCATCATGCCACGCAGCAGCGGCATCACGAGGAAGCACTTCTCCTTGTAGCGGTTCAACGAGGCGATCGTCGGCCCGGGCGTGAAGGTCCGGATGTAGCGCCACCGCGCGTCGCGCACGGAGCGTATGCGGTGGACCGTCTCGTCGATGCGGTCCCGCGCGCTGAACGCGTACGTCCGCGGCGGGTCGGCATCGGCGCCGAGGAACACGCGGCCCTGCATCAGCGGCGGGCGCGGCACGCCGGCGATCGCGAGTGTCGTCGCGGTGACGTCGATCAGGCTGATCACGCGATCGTCGACCGCGCCCGGCCGGATCTGCGGCGGCGCCGGGAAGTTCTTCGGCCACCTCACGATCATCGGCACGTGGAGACCGCTGTCGTAGCACCAATGGATGCTGCGCGCGTCGAGCCGGCCGTTGTCAGCGAAGAAGATCACGACGGTGTCGTCCTCGAGGCCGTCCGCCCGCAGTTGGTCCAGCACCTGCCCGATCCGGCGGTCCATGCCGGACACGGAGTTCAGGAACCGCGCCCATTCCGCGCGGACGACCGGATGGTCCGGGTAGTATGCCGGCGGCGTCACGTTCCCCGGCGTCGCGATCCGCTCATGCTCGCGCTCGCCAACCCACTCGACGCGCTCCTTCTTCGCGCTCTGGCGGTCGTAGATGTCGTACTCGTTCTCGTGCGAGTTCACGACCGCAAAGAACGGCTGCCGCGACTTCAGGGTCGCCCAGTCGCCCGTCCCGTACACCGGCCCCTCGTTGACGAAATTGAGGTCGAGCTTCCCCGTGCCGACGTTGTGCACGCCGGCCGTCTTGATGTTCGCGGTCCAGTATCCCGCATCCCGCAGCCAGTGCGTGACCGGCCGCACGCCCGGCGGCAGCCGGAAGTCGTCGTCGCGGTGCGACCGCATCGGGTGCGTGCCGGTCGTCGTCTGGTACATGCCGGTGAAGAAAGCCGACCGGCTCGGCGCGCACGCCGGGTTGGTCGAATAGACGCGCGTGTACCGCACACCCTCGGCGGCGAGCCGGTCGAGAACCGGCGTCCGCACGTGCTTCGCCCCGTAGCAGCCGAGGTCGAGACAGAGGTTCTCCCCGATCAGCCACAGGATGTTCGGCAGGCGCACTGGCTGCACCGCAGGAAGTTCCAAGGGTTGGAAGCCCAGCAACAGGAGGCTTCCAAGGATCGGACGAACAAACCAAATGATTGAGGCTCTCATGGCCCGGTTACCACCTGCGGGCGCACCACGAAGCCCGGAAAGGCCCGCGCCAGGCCGGCATCGAAGCTGGCAAGTTGGGATGCCCCGTGCGAACGCGCGATATCGGCCAGCAGTGCGTCTGCAAAGTCGCCCCCGTCCTCAAAGAGTTGCATGGCCCTCTCCACGCGGTCCCGGTCTTCGAATTCAACATCGGCCAGTCCCGCAAGATAGCGAAGCGCCTCGACCGTGGCCCCACGGGAGTACCCGTACAGGCGCAGCAGCGTCCAGACCAGTTCGGCCAGCACGAGATCGGGAATCAGGATCGCCGACCCGGCGGAGCGACGGAGCAAGTCCTCGGCAGCGGCGGCTTGTCGTCCGTCATCGCGGACTAGCAGGCGCAGCAGGATGTTGGTGTCGACCGCGATCACGACCGGCGTCCCGCGACCGCCCCGCGCGCCCCGCGGGCGGCGTACGAAACCGCCACGGATTCCGCGACCTCGCCGAGCGTGGCGCGGCGCGGCGGGGCCTTCAGGGGGGAGTCGCGAAGCGCATCCGCCAGCCGCCCGGTCCGTGCCCGCAGGATGACCTCGGAGTGCCGGATCTCGTACACGAGCGGGTCGGCGGGCTTCAGCCGCAGCGCCTGGACCACAGTCTTCGGAATCGTCGTCTGGTGGCGCCGCGTGAGAGTGGATGTTGCGTTCATGCCTTGCAGTCTACATCCGCCTTGCTTTCCGTCAATGCATTACCAAGCCCGACAGGATCACAGATCCTCGGCCTCAGCCTCGACGACGCACCACGAAGCCTGTAAAGGCGCGGGCCGGTGCGCTCCGGGTTCCCGACGGCGGGCCGGCATGGTAGGGTCGGACAACCAACGCATCCGGAGTCCATCATGCCCGAGACGAGCCAGAGGGTCCGCCGTTTCACGGAGTCGGTCATCCGTCGGATGACGCGCGTCGCCAACCAGTGCGGCGCGGTGAATCTGTCGCAGGGATTTCCCGACTTCGATCCGCCGGAGGAATTGTGCGCGGCGCTGGAGGCGGCGGCGCGGGAGGGGCCGCACCAGTACGCGGTGACGTGGGGTGCGCCGGGCTTCCGGGCGGCGCTGGCGCGCAAGCAGGCGCGGTTCACGGGGCTGCCGATCGACCCGGACGCGAACGTCGTGGTCACCTGCGGCAGTACCGAGGCGATGATGGCGGCGATGATGACCGCCTGCAACCCGGGGGACAAGGTCGTCGTCTTCTCGCCGTTCTACGAGAACTACGTCGCGGACACGATCCTCACGGGCGCCGAACCGATCCACGTGCCGCTACGCGCCCCGGACTTCACGTTCGATCCCGCCGAACTGCGCCGCGCGTTCGAGCAGCGGCCGAAGGCGCTGATCCTCTGCAACCCTTCGAACCCGTCCGGCAAGGTCTTCACACGCGCGGAACTGGAGATCATCGCGGGGCTGGCGGAGGAGTTCGACGCCTTCGTGATCACCGACGAGGTCTACGAGCACATCGTCTACGCGCCGAACCGCCACGTCTACTTCTCCACCCTGCCGGGGATGTTCGACCGGACGATCTCCTGCAGCTCGCTATCCAAGACCTACTCGATCACCGGCTGGCGTCTCGGCTACGTGATCGCCCCGCCACGGATCATCGACGGCGTGCGCAAGGTCCACGACTTCCTCACCGTCGGCGCCGCCGCACCGCTGCAGGAGGCGGCCATCGTCGGACTGAACTTCCCCGACGCCTACTACACCAGCCTCCAGGCCGAATACACGCTCAAGCGCGACGTCTTCCTCGGCGGCCTTGACGCGGCGGGGCTCTCCTACTCGCGGCCGCAGGGTGCCTACTACGTGATGGTCGACATTGGCGAATTCGGCGCGGCCGACGATGTGGAATTCTGCGAACGCCTCGCGCGAAAAGTCGGCGTCGCCGCCGTCCCCGGCTCCAGCTTCTTCCACGAGCCCGTGCGCAACCTGATCCGCTTCCACTTTGCCAAACGCGAACCCACCCTCATCGAAGCCGCCTCCCGCCTCGCCCGGATGCGGGAGTTGATGCGCTGACCTAGGGACGCACCATGTCCCCGACCAGGAGCACGGCGCCGAGGTGGAGGGTGTTGTCGCGGTAGGCGGCGAGATCGCCCGGCGCGAGGCCGCGGGATTTCAGGATCGCGGCCTTGTCGGGCGGCTCCGCAGACAACTCGATGCGGACGCGGTGTTCGCCGTCGGGCAGGTCGACGGGATGGAACCAAGGCTGGATGCGGTAGCGGCCGGGGGTCGCATAGTGGTCGAAATGCGTCCCCTTAACCGGCGGACGGTCGTCGACCGTGACGAGGAACTGTCCGGAATCCGGGCCGCGCAGGCCGGCAAGTCCGAACGCCGTGCCGCGAAAGCGGAACGTCAGCGAGTCGCCCGGCCGGTCCGCCTTCCACACCGACGGCAGGTAGGTCTTCGCCTGCTGCACGCCGCCGGGTTCGCCGGGCGGCGGAACGGTCCGCCAACTGCCGGTGCGCTGCACGTCGTCGAGCGGCACCATCCGCGCCTTATCCCAGTTGCCGCGCTCCAGCGGGTCCGGCAGAGCATGCGGTCCGCCCGCGCCGGCGGCGCGCAACGACGGCATGGAGCGGACGATGGCCTCCAGGTAGAGCGGATGGCCGGTGTCGGGATAGGGATGCACGCCGTCGCCGCTGAAGACGATCCGGTCGCCGTCGCGCGGCGCGGGCCCGCGGAACACCAGCCGGCCGGCCTTCTCGCGGCGCGCTACGTCGAGACCGAGTTGGATGGACGGCACGCCGTAGCGGTCCGCGACGCGTTCCATGGACGCCATGACGGCCGGCAGACGGTCCGCCTGCAGGTCCTTCAGGAGCGACGCACTGACCGTATAGACGAAGCAGATGTCCGTGGAGGGATTCGCGCGCCACGTGTGACGTACAATGCCCTCCATCGACTGTATGCGTCGCTGCTCCGTCGTCCCGGCCCCATTGACGGCAAACTCGACGAACAGGAGATCGGGCTTGTGGACGAGCACGTCGCGCTCCAGCCGGCACGCGCCGAGCTCCGCGCCGGTGCCCGGAATCGTCGCACGGATCTCCGTCACGCGGGCCTTGGGATACTGCTCCGCCAGCCACCGCCGCGACAGCACGCGCCATCCCTCGGCATCCGTGATGCTGCCCCCGAGGTAGGCCACGCGCACCTCGCCGCCGGCCTCCAGTTTCGCCAGGACGTTCGGCAGTCCGCCGCGCGCATGGCACTCCGCCAGCTCCGCCGGGGCGGGCGAGGCCGTCCCAAGCCAGGCCGCCACCACCATGGTTCCGACCGCGAATCCGCCGACCATTTTCTTCACGCCGGCCTCCCTTCCGCTTCGTCCCCACCGTCCAATCCTTGGACACCCGAATGCAGGCCTTATCCAACCCTTGGACATCCGCACTCACGACTCCTCTCCATCACAGGTCTCCGTCAGTTCAGGTGCGCCTTGGGCTTGCCGGCCTGATCGTCGGTGACTTCCGGGGAGTTCGTGGCGGGATCGTAGACGCCGAGACCGAGCGCCTTCAGCCGCGCGAGGCCGGCGGGGAGGCGGGATTGGAACGACGCGAAGTCCTTCCGCGCCTCCGGGGTCCATGCGGCCTCGGCAAGGGCCAGCAGGCGCGGCCATGTCATGAAATCGCGGCGCTCTTGGGTCACGGTCGTCTCGGTCCACAGGCACGCCTGCATGCCGAGCACCTGCGCCTCGTCGGCGGCGGAGAGCTTGAGCGCTGCGGGAAATGCGTAGACGTCTTCGATCGGGTTGATCCCGCCCCAGCGGCGGCCGACCTTGTGGCTTTCGCTCTGGAGGAAGTCGAAGTAGCAGGGCCGGCGGGGACAGAGAACGACGGGGTAGCCGGCGTCGAGCGCCTCGCGCAGGATCTGAGGCTTGTCGTGCCGCCACCAGAAGATCACGGTCTTGTCGCGCGGCAGATCGCGCGCGGCGATCTCGTCCCAGCCGGCCGTCTTGAAGCCGAGCCCGTTGATGACGCCGGCCATGCGCCGGTTGAACCACGTCTCGACGCCGGCGAGGTCCTTGAGCCCATCCTTCGCCATCAGCGCCTTCACTTCGGGCAATTCGGGCCACTTCTGCCATCCGAAATGGACCTCGTCGCCTCCGAAGTGGATGACGCCGGCATCGGGGAAGAGACCGGCGACCTCCTTCAGAACCGTGTCGAGGAATGCCAGGGTCTCCGGCTTCGCGGGATTGAAGGTGAAGTGCGGCCACTTGTCGGTCCGCCCCTTTTGCAGGAACCCGCCGCCGTCGAGCTCGGGATAGGCCAGCACCGCGGCATCCGCATGGCCGGGCATGTCGATCTCGGGCACGACGGCAATGTGCCGCTCGCGGGCGTACGCGACGATCTCGCGGATCTCGTCCTGTGTGTAGAACTGCCGCGGCGCGGCGGGCCGGCGGTCGGTCTCGCTGCCGCGCGAGCCGATGTCGGTGAGCCTCGGATAGGCCTTGATCTCGATGCGCCAGCCGGGCGAGTCGGTCAGATGCCAGTGAAAGCGGTTCAGCTTGGCCTCCGCCATCGCGTCGAGCAGTCGCAGCACCGCGTCCCTGCCGGAGAAGTGGCGCGACTCGTCGAGCATGTAGCCGCGCCAGCCGAAGCGAGGCGCGTCGGCGATCTCCATGCACGGCAGGACGCATCCCCCGCCCTCGCGCGCGGCGCCGCGGAGCAACTGGGCCAGCGTCTGGAGCCCGCGGAAGTGTCCGACGGGCGTGGCGGCGAAGACGATCGCGGTCTCGGGCGCGATGCGCAGAAGGTACGCCTCGCCCTGCGGCTTCGCTGTGGGCGCGCCCATCATGTCGGATGAAAGGAACTGCACCGCGCAGGCCGCATCCGCCGGGGCGGGGCGCACCGGCATTCCCGCCGCGTCGGAAAGTGTGCGCAGGTAGAGCGCGGCCGAATCCGCCGGCACATGCGCGAATGCGCCGGGGCGGATCGCGAGACGCCCTTCCATCGGCGTCACCCCGGCCGGCCGCGGGATGACAACCGGTTCCGCGGCCGCGACGCGGCACGCGATGCAGGCCGCGCAGCCCAGAACCGCCAGCAGATGGTGAGTCGATTTCATGCGCATGATCGGTGTCTCCCTCCAAGCGGACCGTTCCGAAGGATATTGCCTTGCGGTCGCGTCCCTCTGCAACTCATTGCCGTTGGGTTGGCCCGGGTTTCACGGCGCCGGCGTGAGCTTCAGGCAATCGAGGCCGAACATGTGCGACGGCTTGGCGGCCGGGTTGGCGCCGACGATCGTGACCTCGAGTTTCGCCGTGCCCGCGGGCAGCTCGGCGACGCCGAGGTCGATCGTGCGCGCGATGACGCCGTCGTTATAGAAGTCGAGGCTCTCCTTGAGGACCCGACCGTTGACCGCGATCTTCATGATGCCGTAGTCGACCGCCAGCGTGCAGTTCGCCTCAACCTTGTGGCGCCCCGCCTTCGCCACGGGTACCTCCAGCACAAGACGGTCGCCCGGGTTCCCATGCGTCCACCAAAGCTGTTCGTCGCGGCTCCAGATCGGCTGCGCCCATTGCTGGGTCTTCGTGGAGCCGCCGGTGCACTCGACGATGCGCAGTGACTCGCCCTCGATGGCCCCTGCGATCGTCAGCACGGGATCGGCGCCCTCGGGCGGCACGGGCACCGCCGCGACGGGGCGGGACGCCTCCGAAGGCGCAGGCTCGATATTGCAGGTTGCGCCGGGGCGCGCATACCAGAAGGTCGCAGGCGCGTAGTGGACCCGTGTCTTCTTCCAATGCCACAGCTCCATGTCGACCTTCAGCGACGTTGCAAACGGGATCGCATCGAGGGACCGCCAGCGCGAATTCACACTCATACCCGGCTTGCTGTTCCCCTCGCCCGTCGGCTGGGCGTGGAACGGCGCCGAGAACGGGGCGGAGAAGCACCATGCATAGCCGTAGTAGTCCTCCGTGCCGGTGCCGAAGTGCGACGGGAACGCCTCACCATCGACAAAGATCTTCTCATCGCCCTCGCCCCACCACGCGCGGACGCTGTTGTCGACCGTGAGCGAGTCGCCGGCATAGACACCGGCGCCCCTCACCTCGACGTAGTTGACGTCGAACGCGCCGTGATCCGCGCCCGCGTTGGTCTGGGTCATCAGGTCCGCATGCTGCCGCCACGTCGCATGGAAGTGCATCGAGCGGTCGTCCCACGCCCATGCGCCCTTCATGACGCGGCCGGATGCGACGTCCACCGGCGCAGCGCCAAGGTTGCGCAGACGCACGACCGTCGACTTCGCGAAGGGCATCACCCACCGGCACGCCAGAGTGCCGTCGGCCTTCGCATCGGAGTACCAGCTCTCGTAAGGCCGCAGGCTGTGTCCGACGCCGAAGAAGGCGCCAACCGGACACCACACGGCGCGTTCGCCGTCGAACTCGATTTCGAGAACGGTTGACCGCAGGGCCTGGTCCATGTCCGCCGCCGCCGCCTTGAGCGCAATCCCGCGGATCGCGCCGGGGCCCTCGAGTTTCACCTCGCGCGAGGCGCCGGGCGCCAGTGTGCCGTCCAGTGATCCCGCAAGGTCCCCCGCGACCGTCCCCGCGGCGTTGGTCAACGCGGTCTGTACCTGCGCCAGAGTCGCGCCGGTCTTCTGCAGGGCCGACATCGAGAACGATTCGACCGCCGTGCCGGCGGCATACGTCCGGTAATTGATCTGGTAGTAGAACGGCCCCTTGTCCGGCCCCTCCCACGTCACGCGGCAATGCTTCGCATACGGGATCGGGAGGTAGAGGTCGTGGCCGCGCGAGCGCTCGGCGGAGAGCGGCGCGCCCGCCAGAGCACCGCCGCTCAGAATGGCTCCGTCATTTCCCTCGATCACAGGCTCGGAGGCGCCGTCGACGTAGACGCGCAAGGTGCCCTGCGGATCCTTCCACGTACACCACCACCGCACGATGGCGCCCGGGCCGTCGACATCCATCATGACCGATTCCCTGCGACCGTTGACCTCGTCAACGCGCAGGAACTGGCGCTGGTCGCCGTTCGCGTACCAGGTCGCCGTGTTGGTGGGACAATCCGCGCGGCGGTCGTAGCTGCTGAACTGGCGGCAGGTGTAGGCGGGCGACGGAGTGCGCGCGATGACATCGCGGTCGACCATTTCCCAAAGCAGCGATTGCAACGTCACCGGCCCGGCCGCACAGGCGAATCCAAGTCCCATCCACACCACTCCGGCCGTCCATGTCGTGCGTTTCATGATCGCTCTCCTTCCCCGCGGCTGCCGCGGCACGTCGGCGTCGACCGCGCCGGATCTTCCGTCTACCGTCCGGAGAACGCAACCGCATCCGTCGAGGAAGCTGCGGCCTGCGCAGGGGCACGAAGGGCGAGGCGGTACCATGCCGACTCCACCGGGAAGAACTGGGACATGAACAGCCGCTCGAACGGATAGGCGCGAATCACGCCGAGAACTGCCGCGCGGTGCCGGGCCACCTGGGCGTCGTCGGGACTGAGAGTCACGATCCAGGCCGCGAAGCACGGCTCGCGAACGAGATCCTTCTCCGCCACCATGCGCGGCGAAACCCGGTGTTGCACCTTGAGCCCTGTGAGCGCGACAGCCACCGCCTCGGCCTCGTTCGTCTGCGGCCTCCACGCCTCATTCATCACGCGCCAGTCGTGCTCGAAGCGTCCGGCCCGCGCCTCGTCGAACTCCCGGCAGAGTGGAAGGCTCTGCGCGGCCAGTTCCGCGCTCCCGCGCAGGCCCTCCGCGAAGGCCGCGCGCATCGCCGGGTCCGTCTCCATCTCCCAGAGCGCACGGAGACACACCACGCCTTCCGACCCCGTCCACGAGTGACGCGGCCCCTGCCCCTGGTCGAAAATCATCCCCGCCCGGCAGATCTCCAGCCGGCTCCGGCGCGCCTTGCCGACCTCCTCGCGCGCGGCGGCCAGGTATCGCTCCTGCCACCGCCCATCGCCGGTGAGGCTGTGCATCGCCTTCATGACGAACAGAAGGCGCGGCGCGGACTCCCATGTGGGCCGCGTGAAGTCGCCGCGGTACGGCGAGGGCCCCCCGTTGCAGGGCATCCGCCAGCCGTTCGCGTCAAGCGCTGTCACGACCTCGATGAACCGCTTCTCCAGCGCCGCCCGCTCGACGGGTTCAGCAATCCCCTCGCGCAGGTAGCGCCAGATCCCGTACAGCCACGGCGTCGTCTGGTCGTTGGAGCCCATCGGGTGGGTTGTCCGGCCGTCGGTGGCCACGCCGCGCGCGATGAACCCCGGGGGACCCCCGCGCGAGGCCAGGAAGAGCAGCCCGTCGATGACTCGCCGCGCCTTCGCCCGGTCCGCATCGTCACCCGTCAGTTTCCACCGGTTGCAGAGGGCGTCGAGGTAGAGGCCGCCGAGCATCGGGCCGTCCTCGACCGGAACGCCCCACGAAAGTGCGTTGGGCCGGTGCTCGCGGCAGTCGTCCGGCGTCGGACGGACGATCGTGCCGTCGAGTCCGGCGTAGTCCAAAACGATGTTGTCCGGCCCGATGAACCGCCGCCACATCTCCGCATGCGCCCGCTCCACGGCCGCCGGAACCGCGACAGCCGCCCCGGCCTTCGCCGCAGCCTTCTCTGCAGCCTGCCTCTGCTTCTTCGCGCTGCGCGTGCCGGCCGGAACAACGGTCTCGATGGGCACCCGGAGCCGCTGCTCCCCGACTGCGTTCATCCAATCCTTCAACTGTTCCCTGCGTTTATCGACCGCATCCGCCTGCGCCACCTCGCGGATCAGGTTGTTCGTCTCGCAGGGATCGGCCTGCAGGTCGAAGAATGCCTCCTCGTCGGCCATGGTCAGGATGTACTTGTACCGCGCGTCCCGCACCATCCGGTGGCCGGTGCCGGTACGGCTCTCGGGCGGGCCGATGCACTCGCTGACGATGTGATCGCGGACGGTCGCCTTCGGATCCCCGAAGACCGGCCGCAGCGACCGCCCCATCAGGTGCGGAGGCGCGGTCACGCCCGCGTAGTCGAGCAGCGTGGGAAGGATGTCCAGCGTCGAGACCAGCGCCTCGCTGACCGCACCCTTCGCAGGGACCAAAGGCGACACGACGAACGCCGGGACGCGCACCGACTCCTCGTGCATCGTAATCTTGTTTCCGAGCCCGTGGTTACCGAGGTGGTACCCGTTGTCGGATGTGTAGATCAGGATCGTGTTCGTCCACAGGGCCATCTTCTTCAGCTCGGTCACAAACGCGCCGAGACACTCGTCGAGGCAGCTCACGTCGGCGTAGTAGCCGCGGATCACGTTCTTCGTCAGTTCGGCAGATCGCGGCGGGCCGCCGGACATCCGCCCCGGGCCGCTGTCGCGGAAGCTGATCTGTCCCGCCGGCCCCTGGCTGTAGAGGCTCTCCACCGGCGGCGTCTCGCGCCAGTTCGGATCGAGCGTGACCGGCCCGTCCTTGTAGAGATCCTGGAACTTCTGCGGCGCGTTGAACCCGAGGTGAGGGTTGTGCGGCGAGACCCAGAGGAAGAAGGGCTGGCCCGACGATGCCTGCCGCTTCAGGAACTCGACGGCCAGCGGGAAGCTCTCGTCGTCGTTCTGGTCCTTCGTCTCCCGACCCTCGTCAAACCCGTACGTCGTTGGATCGCCAAGGTGCGACTTGCCGAAGAGCGCCGTGCGGTAGCCGGCCTTTGAGAGAAGCTGCGGCAGGGTCGGGAAGCGCTTCCCGTCGACAATGGTCTCCTTGAACGCCGCGCCGTGGAGCGCCACGGTCCCGTGCTGCTGCGGGAACATGCCCGTCATTGCGCTCGCCCGGCTCGCCGCGCAGATCGGCGAGGCGGTGAACATGCAGTCCAACCTCAGCCCTTCCGCCGCCAGCCGGTCCATGTGCGGCGTCTTGACCTGCGGGTTCCGGTACCCGGTCGCGCGATAGGTGTGGTCATCGCTATAGATGACGACGAAGTTCGGCCGCGCCGGACCCGCGACCGCCACACCCGCAGTCCCACATAGCCCGGCGAACGCGACGGTTGCGCCCAGGACTTCCATCCACGCCGGTCCGTGTCTTGTCATAGTGCATGAGACGCTATCCGCACGCGGACATTGTGTCCAGATTCGCGCCCCGCGTTGACCGGCGGACGGGTGCGGCGTATAGGGCAGACTCCGAATGGATCATGGAAGGACACATGGACATGACTCGATTTGCGACGGCGGCAGCGGTGACCTTCGCGGCGGTGACCGTGGCCGCGGGCGGGCTCAAGTTCGGACAGGAGGGGCTTGAGATCCAGACCGCCGGACTTGGCGAGTTCAAGATCGAATACCCAAAGCTCTTCGATGCGGCAAACAAAGAGGTCCACAAACTGACCGCCGCGAAGCCGGCCGGGCAGACCGCGATTCTTGAGTTCGACGGCGGTCCCACGATGTCCCTCACCGCCGGCCCCGACGGCCGCGTCGTCATGGCCTATGGGAAACTTCCCGGCGACGTGAAGAAGGTCGTCATGACCATGCTGATCCCGATCCAGTTCAACCAGGGCGGAAGCTGGCGCTGCGGCGCGACCGAGGGTCCCTTCCCCAAAGAAAAGCCGACGACCCGGCCTCAGCTCTTCCAGGGCAACGAGACCGCCTTCCGTCTCGCCAGCCACGAGGGCGCCAGCCTGGAGATCACGACCCCCGAGTTCGCCTACCAGGAACTCACCGACAACCGCGAGTGGGGCTGGGCCGTGTATGCCTGGCGCTTCCACGCACCCGTGAACCCGGACAAGACCGAGATGGTCCTCACCGTCCGGGCGGGCACCGGCGCGACGACCGCCGCCAAACCGCGCATCGACCAGTTCGGGCAGCTCGCCCTCGAGGACTGGCCCGGGAAGGTGAAGTCCGAGGACGAACTCAAGGCCGACGCGGAGCGGGAGGATGAAATGTACGGCGGACGGCCCACGCCCCCCGCCGACCGTTTCGGCGGTCTGCCCGGCAGCGGCGCGAAGCTCGGGCTCAAGGCCACCGGATTCTTCCATCTTGAGCAGAAGAGCGGCCGCTGGATCCTCGTGAACCCCGACGGCAACGCCTTCTTCCACCTCGGCGTCTGCGTCTTCGGCCCCGGCGACGACTACACGCTGGTCAAGGGCCGCGAGTCGATCTACGCATGGATCCCTCCGTTCGACGGCGCCATCAAGTCCGCGTTCCGCCCCGACAACGGCAGGGACGTGGTCTCGTTCCATCTTGCCAACATGATCCGCAAGACCGGCCGCCCGTACGACGAGGACGCCTACTACGCCCGCATGATCGCACGCGTGCGCGGCTGGGGCTTCAATTCGATCGGTGCCTTCTCCGGCGGCGGTCAGGCAGCCCGCGAGGCCGCGCAGTTCCCCTACGTCGCATCCCTGCCGATCGACCAGTGGAACGGCATCCCGCGGCTGCCCGGCGCACACGAGGTGTTCGATCCCTTCGACGAGGCCATCCGTGCGCGCGTGGAGAAGAACCTCGCCGAAACCCTGCCCCGCGCCACAGGCAACCCGCTGATCATCGGCTACTTCATCGTCAACGAGCCGATCTTCGAGGACATCCCGAAGGCGGTCGCAGCACTGGACGCGAAGCACGCCTGCAAGCGGAAGCTCGTGGAGACGCTGAAGGCGAAGTACGGCACGATCGACGCCGTCAATGCCGCGTGTGGGCTCTCGGTGAAGACGTTCGATGAACTCGCCGCGACCGGCTTGGCGATCTCGACCGATGCCGCGCGCGCGGACATGAAGGCCTTCGCCGGTGCTTTCCTGGAAACGTACATGCGGCTGGTTTCGGAATCCTTCCGCCGCCACGACCCGAACCACATGCTCCTCGGCTGCCGTTTGCAGCCGCAGACCATCGACGACGAGCAGACCTGCCGCATCGTCGGGAAGCACGTCGACGTGATGTCGTTCAATTACTACACCGCGGCCGCGCTGGACACCAACCTGCTGAAGCGGATCCACGGCTGGACCGGTGGGCGTCCGCTGATGCTGAGCGAGTTCTTCTGGTCCTCGCCCTCCGACTCCGGCCTCACCGGCGGGCGCGACATGAAGAGCCAGCGTGAGCGCGGCCTGGCCTACCGCAACTACGTCGAGCGCGCCGCCGCCCTCGGCTTCGTCGTCGGCATCGAATGGTTCACCCTCGTCGACCAGTCCGCAACCGGTCGCTGGTTCTCCGGCTTCAACGGCGAGGCCGGCAACTCCGGCCTCATCGCCGTCACCGACCGCCCGTGGACCGACGCCGTCACGGAAATGCGGAAGACCAACCTCGGGATCTACCCTGTCTGGCTCGGCGAGACTCCGCCGTTCGTCTTCGACGATCCGCGATTCAATCCGCCCGCCGGTCGGTGAGCCGCCCCGAGGATGCCGGCCCCGATCCGGAGCCGGGCCTCCGTGTTTCCACCCTCCGGAACCAACTCGCACCATGCCCGGAGGATGAAATGCCTCTTGCACCCGACCGGCGACCGGGGCAGCATCCGGCATGACCAATCGGCGGCGGGGACAGGTCCAGGCACGCCCGGAGGGCTTCGCGGGAGCCAACCGGTCGCGTACGGACGGGCGGCGGACTCACAAGAGACAAGCGGACAAGCCCTTCACGCTGGACGCGGTCCTCAACCGGTACACCAGCCTGCCATTCCTGCTCGATATCCTCTCCAAACATCGCATCACCCTGCTCAGCCCCGAAGCTTGGGAGGACCGAAACGACGCCTACTACCTCGAGCGATACCGCGATGAGAAGCAGCTTCGCACCATCCTCGCCCTCTGTTTCTCCATGCGTCCCGAGACGTTTCACCAGTGGCGGGTGTTCTCACACGGCTCGTCGGGCGTCTGCATCGAGTTCGACAGGAACCGTCTTTTGCGATCCGTCCGAGGCATGGACGGGTTTCGCTCCGAGCAGGTGACCTATCTGCCGATCAAGAGGGTTCAGAGGCAGAAGCCGGACATGAAGACATGGCCGTTTCTGAAGCGGATGCCCTACAAGGACGAGGCCGAATTCCGGATCCTCTTCGAGAGCCGAACGGAGTCTGTCCGCTCGAAGTGCGTGGACATCGACCTGTCCGCCGTTCGGAAAGTGACCCTGAGTCCGTGGCTTCCCGACTCCGTGGTGGAGACGGTGCGCGACATCATCCGAGGCATGGATGGTTGCTCGCGACTCTCCATCAACCGTTCTTCTCTTGTCGATAACGCAGGATGGCGGAAGGCGATCGATTAGCGGGCGCCGGGATGGGGCCCCACGCAAGTCCACGACAGGCGAAGCCCTCGGAAATCGGTCGCATTCGGCCACGATTGCATCTTATAGTCCATTGCATGGCCGGCCCAGCCGGCGGAGGTGAAAAATGACGGACAAGCGGATCGCGCAGTTCGGCTCGCGGCTTGCGGTGTGCGGATGGTCGCTCCAGGCCACGGCCCCGGCCACGCTCGTTGACCGGATCAAGGCGGCCGGCTTCAGCCGTGTGCAACTCGATCTCGATCCCTTCCGCGAGAATCCGTCGGCCTGGGACGCCGCCCCCGACCTCTTCGCGCAGCACGGCATCACACCGGTATCGGGCATGTTCCGCACGGTCGGCGAGGACTACTCGACGCTGGAGTCGATTCGCCTCACCGGCGGCATCGTGCCGGATGCGACCTGGCCGCAGAACCTCGGCAACGCCGAACTCACGGCCCGCAATGCGGCGAAGCTCGGCCTCAAGTTCGTGATGTTCCATGCCGGATTCCTGCCGCACGACCCGAAGGACCCGGCGTTCGACAAGCTCGCGGGCCGCGTCCGCCAGATCGCCCGCCTCTTCGCCGCGCGCGGCATCACGCTCGGCTGCGAAACGGGCCAGGAGTCCGCGGCCGCGCTGAAGTCCTTTCTCCAGCACCTCGACGAACCCAACCTCGCCGTCAACTTCGACCCTGCCAACATGCTGCTCTACGGAAACGGCGACCCCATCGAAGCGGTGCGGACGGTCGGCCCGTGGGTCAAGAGCGTCCACATGAAGGACGCCGCCGTCACGCAGGTGCCCGGCACCTGGGGCTCGGAACTGGCGGTCGGCACCGGCCAGGTCGACTGGCCCGCCTTCCTGACCGCACTCGCGGACATCGGATTCCCGGGGTGGCTGTGCTTCGAGCGCGAGGCGGACGACAAGCGCGTGGCCGAGCTTCGCGCCGGACGCGAATTCATCGAGCGGCTGATCGCGGGCTGATCCCCAGCCGGCGGCTGACATCACAACGGAGGGCTCGGGCCATGGTCAACGTGGGCATTGTCGGTCTCGGATTCATGGGTGCGACGCACATCCGCGCCTACCTCAAGATCCCCGGCGCGCGGGTGGCGGCGATTTGCGACGCGGCGCGGCTTCCGCTCGACGGAGATTTCTCGTCCATCAGCGGCAACATCGGCGGCCAGGAGCCGCTGAAGCTGGACATGACCGGCGTGAAGGCGACAAAGCAACTCGACGACCTCTTCGCCGACCCCGGCATCGACCTGATCGATCTCTGCGTCCCCACTCTGGCGCACCCGAAGCTGGCGATCGCCGCGCTCAAGGCCGGCAAGCACGTCGTCTGCGAGAAGCCCCTCGCCCGCACCGCGGCCCTCGCGCGCGACATCGCCGCGGCAGCCGAAACCGCTCAGGGCTTCTTCATGCCCGCGATGTGCATCCGGTTCTGGCCCGAGTACGCCTGGCTCAAGGAAACCATCGCATCGGGGCGCCACGGCCGCGTCCTCGCCGCGCGCTTTCGCCGCGTCTCCGAGCCGCCCGGTTGGAGCACGGAGTTCATGGACGGCGCGAAGTCGGGCGGCGCGCTGCTCGACCTGCACATCCATGACGTCGACTTCATCCAGTACTGCTTTGGCCGGCCGCAGGCGGTCTTCGCGTCGGGCTGCCAGGTCGTCAGCAGCGCCATCGACCACGTCACCGCCCAGTTCCGCGTCGCCGGCGGCGCCGTGGTCTCGGCCGAGGGCGGCTGGGCGATGAACGCCGGGTTTGGCTTTCACATGGGCTGGACCGTCCAGTTCGAGCGCGCCACGGCCGACTACGATTGCAACCGCGGCGCTGAGGCGCTCCGGCTCTTCGAGGCCGGCCAGCCGGCGCAGACCGTGGCCTGCCCGGCCGGCGACGGCTACCTCGGCGAACTGACGCACATGGTTGAATCCATAGCAGCCGGCCGCGCGCCCAGCGTCGTCACCGCCCGCGACGCCGCAAGCGCCGTCGAAATCGTCGAGGCCGAGGAAGAGTCCATCCGGACAGGCGGGATCGTGACATTATGAAGGGGCCAGCCGGGATACGAACCATGAGTCTTCATGGTTCGGCTCTAGCCGGCCGCGCTGAGGCCGGCAAACCAAGTGTTCCTGATCGCAAGGCGACCGGGGTCATCCGGCTTCGCATGGCTACGCCGGGACATGACGCCCCCGGCTACAGTCCTCCGCCCACGTATCGCGAACGTGCTTCCTGCGGGGCGCGGCCATGATCGCGCCGCGGGCATTGGCGATCGGGGCGCATCCTGACGATGTCGAGTTCGTCATGGCCGGAACGCTCGTCCTCCTGCGCGAAGCGGGCTACGAGATCCACAGCATGAACGTGGCCAACGGCTCGCTCGGGAGCCACGTGCACCCGAGCGCGAAACTGCGCCGAATGCGGCTTGCCGAGGTACGGGCCGCCTCGCGGATCCTCGGCGCGGCTCACCATCCGCCGCTCGTCGAGGACATGGCCGTCTACTACGAACCCCGCACGCTGCACCGGCTGGCCGCCGTGATCCGCGAGGTGGGGCCGACGATCCTGCTGGTCCCCTCGCCCGTCGACTACATGGAAGACCACACGAACACCTGCCGCCTTGCGGTATCCGCGGCGTTCGTACGATCGATGGAGAACTGCCGTACGATCCCGCCGCGCACGCCGTGGACCGGCGACGTGACGATCTACCACGCGATGCCCCCGGCGCTCCGCGACCCGCTTCGACGCCGCGTGATCCCCGGCCTCTTCGTCGACACAACCCCCGTCTTCCCGACCAAGCTTGCCGCATTGGCCGAGCACCGCAGCCAGCAGGACTGGCTCGCCGAAACGCAGAAGATGAACAGCTACCTGCGCGCAATGGAGGAA
>CAYRFK010000079.1:0-19122 GCA_964423465.1 uncultured Verrucomicrobiota bacterium
CCGCGGCCGTGGCCGCCGCGGCCGGCGCGGAGCCGGCGGGCCCCGTCGCGGGCGCCCCGGGATGGCACCTCGTTCGCGCTGCGGATATCGCAGGGGCTCCGGATCTGGCCGGGCGGCTCGTCGCGATCCCCGGGGTTGTCGAAACGCAGGTTCAGCTCGGCCGCCAGCCGCGGAAGAAGATGATCCCGAACGACGCGTTCTTCGCGAACCAGTGGCACCTTCGCAATACGGGGCAGGGCGGGGGGACGTTCGGTATCGACGTCAATATCACATCCGTCTGGGACTCGTTTCGCGGCACCAACCTTGTGATCGCCATCGTCGACGACGGTCTGCAGGTGACGCATCCGGATCTGATCTCGAACGTGAATACGAATTGGGATTACGACTGGAACGACGCGTCGCCCTTTGATCCGAGCCCGGACATCTCCAACGAGGACTTTCACGGCACCTCCTGCGCCGGTGTGGCAGCCGCGCGCGGCAACAACACGATCGGCGTCAGCGGGGCTGCGCCCGAGGCAACGATCGTGGGATTGCGGCTGATCGCAGGCACCGTGGAGGATGCCGATGAGGCCGACGCCCTGACCCACAGCAACTCGGTCGTCCAAATCAAGAGCAACAGCTGGGGGCCGGACGATGACGGCATCACGCTTGAGGGACCGGGAACGCTCACGCTGGCGGCGTTGTCCAACGGCGTCGCCAACGGCCGTGGCGGGCGGGGCATCATCTACACTTGGGCGGGCGGCAACGGGTTGGAGTCCGACGACAACGCCAACAAGGACGGCTATGCGAATTCGCCCTACACCATCGCCGTCGGCGCGGTGGCGGACGACGGAACGCAGGCCTACTATAGCGAGCCCGGCGCATGCCTTGTAGTCAGCGCCCCGTCGAGCGGAGGTTCCACCGACATCTACACTACCGACATCACAGGCACCGACGGCTACAACAGCAGTTACGGGACGATCGGCGAGCCGTCGAACCGCGACTACACCGGCACCTTCGGCGGCACGTCCTCCGCCACGCCCCTCGTTGCGGGTGTCGTCGCGCTGGTCCTGCAGGCCAACCCCGAACTTGGCTGGCGCGACGTGCAGGAGATCCTCATACGCAGCGCGAGGCGCATCAATCCGTCCGATGCGGACTGGCGCACGAACAGTGTAGGGTTGGCGTTCAATCACAAGTTTGGTGCGGGCCTCGTCAACGCATCCGGCTCCGTCGCGCGCGCTCTCTCATGGACGAACCTTGGCGCCCGGTTGTCCACCCGCGTTGACCAGACCGGCCTCGGACTGTCGATTCCGGACAACAATTCCACCGGGTTGCTCCGGTCCTTCAACGTCGCGACCAACCTGCGCGTCGAGCATGTCGAGGTCACGGTTAGCATCGCCCACACCTCGCGCGGGCAACTCGAGATTATTCTGACGTCGCCCTCGGGCATGGAGAGCCGCCTGATCGAGACGAACGCCGACACCGGGAACGATTTCGCCCCGTGGACCTTCACGAGCGTCCGGCACTGGGGCGAGGCGTCGCAGGGAACATGGACGGCGCGCGTGGCCGACCGGACCTCGGGCACGGTCGGAACGCTCACCTCCTTGACGTTGTCCGTGCACGGCACGGAGGCGGGCCCTCCGGCGCGCTACGCGCCCGTCTTCGGAGCCATCGCGAATCCCGCGGTCGAGGCGGGGCAGGCCGTGGCCGTGGCTGTCACGGCGACGCCGACCGACGGCGATCCCGTGACGCTGACCGCCAGCAACGTGCCGCCGTGGGCCTCCTTCATCGCGACCAACGAGGCAGGCATCCTCTCCGGCACTCCGGGCGGGGCCGACACGGGATTTTGGACCGTGTTCTTCCGGGCGGCCGACACCGACGGCGTGTCGACGGCCTCTTCCACGATCGAGGTCGTGCCCGTCGGGGGCATGGCCTCCAATCTTCTGGTCGAATACACCTTCGACTACGACGGCGCCTTCACCACCAATGCCCTGCAGGTCGCGCCGGAACTCACCGCCTCCGGGTTCCGGAGCGCGGATGGATCCCTGACCAACTACACGGGCCTGGGTTCAACGCGGGCGGTCGGAGACATCGGCTGGACGGGCACGGTGCACTACTTCGAGTTCACGCTGACGCCGGACGCCGGTCGCGGCGTGCGGATGATCGGGTTCCGCTTCGCCGCGACACGCTCGGGCACCGGGCCCCAGACGTGGCGGCTGACAAGCAGCGCCGATGGCCACGCGGGGGTGCTCGCCTCGGGCACGGTGCCGGCCGCATGGCGGACTAACGAGGCATGGTTCACCTCCGCCGCGTCGTCCGTTCCGCTCGTCGTCCGTCTCCACGGCGAGAACGCCACGGGGGCCGGCGGAACGTGGCGCGTGGAGGATGTGCGCGCCTTCGGCTCGGTCGCGATGACGGGCACCGCCGACACGGACGGCGACGGCATCACCGACGAATGGGAATCGCGCCACTCCGGTACGCCCACGGGGATCGATGCATTGTCCGACGATGACGTCGACGGCTTCACGGCCCTCGAGGAGTTCCTCGCCGATACTCACCCGGGATCGTCCACATCGCGGTTCGAGGTGGCGAGGGTCGTGTTGCACGGGGATGTCGCCGAGATCGGGTTCGCGTCGTCGACCGGCCGGCTCTACTCGGTCCATCTGCGCACAAACCTCCTCGACGCGGCCGGCTGGAATTCGGTCATCCTCGACCGCCAGGGCTCGAACGGCGTGACGACCCTGATGCATACGAACACCGCGCCGGTGAAGCTCTATCGGCTGAACGCGAGGCGGCCGTGACCGGAGTGTGGCGCCTGGTTGCAACCGCCTTCGCCCTGCTGGCCGTCGGGTCGGCCGATGCGGCGCCGCAGCCCCGTCCGTCCGCGGCGGTCGGTTCGGCGGTTCGGGATCGGGAATGGACCGTCTTTCGCGACGCGCGCCTTCTGGAGGATCGCTACTTCGACGGCGACAGCTTCCACCTCAAGCCCGCGCGCGGCGCCGAGGGCGTGTTCCGGCTCTATTTTGCGGACTGTCCCGAGACCGACCTCACGTTGAAGGACCGGATTGCGGAGCAGGCCAAGGTGTTCGGTGTGCCGGCGCCGCGCATTCCGGAGATCGGCAAGCAGGCTCTCGAGTTCACCCGGCAGTTTCTCAAGGACGGGTGTACGGTCCACACGAAGATGGAGGTTGCCGAGGGCAGCAGCCGGATGACGCGGCATTTCGCCTTCATCGAGGTCAAGGGCCGCTGGCTTCACGAGGCGCTGATCGAGGCCGGCCTCGCGCGGGCATATGGCAAGTCCATCGACCTCCCCGACGGTACGACGATCCGCGAACACTGGAACCGCCTGAACGGCCTTCAGTCCGGCGCGCGAAAGCGCCACGCCGGCGCCTGGGCCGCCCCGGCCCGCTGACGGGTCGCCTCCCGTCGTCCATGTTGTCAGAACGATGGTCCGGCCGGACCATCGTTCTGACAACATAGGCGCCGTCTTGCAGACGGGCCTCCGTTCGTGCGATATAGACGCGAAATCGCCGGGTTTCGATCCGGCGGACAGCCATGAGGACGCGAACAGAGCAGGATACGGGAGCGGGCGGGGATGCCGAGCCTTCGGCGTCGACGCCTGTCTATCTGTTGTACGGCGACGATTTTCGCGTGAAAGAGGCCGCCCGGCGGCTCGTCGACGCCCTCTGCCCTCCGGACCAGCAGGTATTCGGCCTGGAGGAGATCGAAAGCTCCCATGACTCCGCCGACCAGGCGGTTTCGACGATCCGCCGCTTGCTGCTGGCGGTGGATACGGCCAGTTTTCTCGGCGGACGCAAGGTGGTCTGGTACCGGGCCGGCGGGTTCTTCGAGTCGCCCAAGATGCTCCGCTCCACCGCCGTCGTGCCATGGATCGACCAACTGACCCGGCACATCCGCGAAGGGCTTCCCCCGGGACATCAGTTGATCGTCACGTGTACCGGTGTCGACCGGCGCCTGGCGTTCTACAAGGCCTGCAACGACAAGGGCGAAACGGTTGCCTACACGCTGCCGGAGAAGTCGTGGGAACTCGAGCGCTATGCCGGATCGCTGATCCGCACCGCCCTCGATCCCGTGGGCATGCGGATGGGGGCGGATGCGCTGGAGGCCTTCGTCGACGCCGTGGGGCCCGATGCACGGACCATCCAGTCCGAGGTCGACAAACTGATCCTCTACGCGATCGGGCGGAAGGACATTACGATCGAGGACGTCCGCGCCGTCACCTCGCCCGCGCGCGAGGTCGAGGGCTGGGACCTGGCCGACCGAGTGGGTGCGCGGGATGCGCCCGGGGCGCTGGCGGTCCTCCGGCGGCTCCTTCAGCAGAAGGTCGAACCGATCGTGATGGTCGGCGGCCTTGAATCCCGATTCCGCGACCTGGCGATCTTCCGCGAGGCGCTTGACCGGGGCTGGCTGCGCTATAACGGTCGCGAGGCGGCGTGGACGGGCGGTCCCGAGGTCGCGGCGGCGCTCGCGGGCCTCGGCGAGTGGAATCCGTCGCGCATGCATCCGTTCCGTGCCGGAAAACTGGCCGAGCAGGCCCGCGCCTACACGGCCGCCGAGATCGCCCGGGCTTCCGCTGCCATCACGCGGACCCGCGAGCAGATGGCCGGCGGATTCTCCGCCGCCGACCTGCTGATGGAGATGCTTGTGCTGCGAATCGCCCGAAAACCCGCGAAGCCCCGATGACCGCCGCCCGCACCATCCGCCGCGCCGCGCCGGCGCTCGCCCTGGCGGTCGCGTTGCTCGCCGGCCCGGCGGCCGCCTGGCCGGTCAAGATTCCGCTGCCGATGGACGGCCCTGCGACCAACGCACCCGTGCCCGCGGCAGGCGAAGTGCCCGGACTCTGGTTCCCGGTCGGGGAGGAGCAGTTTCTCGACCTCCAGTGGGGGATCATACCCGTCGGTTCCTCCCACGTGTGGTCCGAATGGGTGCGCGAGGATGGGCGCTGGCTCCTGGCCATCCGCTTGCGCACCCGGACGACCTCGGTCCTCGACACCGTCTACCCGGTGGACGACTTCATCGAGAGCATCGTCGAGCCAAAGTCGTTCCTTCCCCTGCGGTTCGTGAAGAAGATCAATGAGGGCAAGAGCCGCTACGACGAACTGACGACCTTTGATCACGCGAAGCGCCTGGGGACATGGCGCTCGATGCGGGACGACAAGATCAAGGAGTTCGCCATCGAGGACGACACACGCGACATCCCGTCGATGCTGTACTGGTTCCGCAAGGAGCGGTTCGATCCCGGCGACGCACGCGTCTATCGCGTGATGGCCGACGAGAAGATCTACACTGTGATCCCCAAGCCCGTCGCGCGGGAGACGCTGCGGACGGGGGACTTTGGGAAGGTGCCGTGCATGCGCTTCGAGCCCGAGGCCCAATTCGACGGTCTGTTCGTGCGCAAGGGACGGCTGTGGGTCTGGGTCGCGGAAGACGACCGCCGCCTCGCGGTCCGCCTCGCCGCCGAGGTGCCGGTGGCCAACGTGAAGGCCGTGCTGGTCCGGGTGCGCGGACCCGGCAGCGACCGGTGGGTCGGGCGGGGGCCGCCCCAGGATCTGAGGAAGCCGGTGCCGCGCAAGGCGCCGGGAGGGGGTTGAACGCCATGTCGCTGTCCATTTCGCGCGCGAAGGAACTGCTGGCCGGATTCCGCCGGCAGCGGGTCGCCGTCGTCGGCGACCTGATGCTCGGCGGCGCGGTCGAGGGCCCCGGCCTCGCCGGCTGGCCCGAGGCGCCGGTGCCGGTGGTGCGCGTGCGGTCCGAGCGCGCCGTGCCCGGCGGGGCGAGCAACGTCGCGGTCAACCTGCGCGCCATGGGCGGCGGCGCATCGGTCTGCGGTCTCGCAGGCCGCGACGCTGCGGGGCGCGATCTGCTCCGCATGCTGCGACAGGCCCGCGTCGGGACAGGCGGCGTCACGCGGCCGGCGGGACTCCACACCACCGTGAAGACGCGCATCCTCGCCGAGCGGCAGCAGGTGGTCCGGGTCGATCACGAGGATACGACCGCGCTGGCCGGCGCCGCGCTGGAGGCGGCCTGCCGGAGCGTCGCGGACGAGGTGGCGCGGTCCACGGGCGTCATCATCGAGGACTACGGCAAGGGCTTCGTCTGCCAGCCCGTCGTCGATGCCGCCCTTCAGGCCGCCGCGCGGGCCGGAATCCCGAGCGGGCTCGATCCTAAGGACAACCACGAACTGAACGTCCGCGGCATCACCGTTGCCACGCCGAACCGCAAGGAGGCGTTCCATGGCGCGCAGAGGAAGGATCCGGGCGCGGGGCCTGAGCCGCTGGCCGATACGGCACTCCTCGATACTGCGCGCGTTCTGCTTCGCCGCTGGGCCCCACGGCACCTCCTTGTGACCCTCGGTCCGCAGGGCATGCTGCTCGCCGCGCCAGGCGCAAGGCCGCGGCACATCCCGACGAGGGCCATCGCCGTCTACGACGTCAGCGGTGCGGGCGACACCGTCATCGCGGTCTGCGTGCTGGCGCTCGCTGCGGGCGCGACGGACGAGGAGGCCGCTGATATTGCCAACTACGCCGCCGGCGTCGTCGTCGCGAAGCTCGGCACCGCCACCTGCACGCCGGCCGAGTTGATCGACCACATGCGCGAGTGCGGCGCGGAGGAGGGCTGAACCATGGGACGCGTCGTCGGAGTGATCCCCGCCCGGTGGGCCTCGACCCGCTTTCCGGGCAAGGCCCTGCACGTGATCTGCGGGAAGAGCCTGCTGCAGTGGGTGGTCGAGCGTGCCCGCGGTGCGACGAAGTTGGCCGAGTTACTGGTCGCGACGGACGACGCCCGCATCCGCGCCGCCGCCGAATCCTACGGCGTACGCGCCGTGATGACCTCGCCCGACCATCCCTCCGGCACGGACCGCATTGCCGAGGCGATTCGCGGGATCGACGCGGACGCCGCCGTCAACATCCAAGGCGACGAGCCGCTCGTGCAACCGTCCGTGATCGACCAACTGGCCCTGGCCGTGGGCGGCGACGACGGATGGGACATGGCGACCGCGGCGACGGCGATGCACAATCCCGCTCTCATCGCGCAGCCTTCCGTGGTCAAGGTGGTCGCCGCGGCGGACGGCCGGGCGCTCTATTTCTCCCGCGCGACGATCCCGTTCGACCGCGACGGCGGGGCGGTGCGCGAGACGGGGCCGGTCTACCTGCGCCACATCGGCATCTACGCGTATCGCCGTGAGTTCCTCGACCGCCTCGTGCGCGAGCCGCCGTGCCTCACCGAGCGCATCGAGAAACTCGAACAGTTGCGGGCGCTTCACCTCGGCGCGCGGATGAAGGTGCTTGTCGTCGAGGACCACGGCATCGGCGTCGACACTCCCGAGGATGCAGTCCGCGCCGCCGCCGCCCTTCGCGCTGCCGGCCTGGCATAGCCCGGCTGCCGTCGGCCCCAAGTAATCTGCGGACCCCGCCTCTCACTGCGCGATGGCACGCCAGGCGAGGGCGACGGCGCCGCAGAGCACGATGCCGAAAACGATGGGCAGCAGCGTCGCGACGGCGGTCCACTTAAGGCTGCGGGTTTCCTTGTAGATCGTGTAGATCGTCGTCGAGCAGGGGTTGTGACAGAGGCTGAAGAGCATCAGGCACAGGCCCGTCAGCGGGGTCCATCCGGCGCCTCGGAGCAGCGTCGAGAGCGCACCCTGGTCGTCGATCTCGAACATCACGCCCGCGCCCTGCTCGCCGATGCCCGTGGCGCCGGTCGCCAGCACGGTCAGCATCAGGACGGTGGGGATCACGATCTCGTTGGCCGGGATGGCGACGAGGTAGGCGACCAGGATCACGCCGTTGAGCCCGAGGATCCACGCGACCGGATCCAGCCCGCGGACCATGTGGCCCGCGATCGAATCGCCGCCGAGGTGGACGTTGCAGATGAGCCACAGGACGAGTCCCGCCGGGGCCGCGAACACGATGGCGCGCCACAGAACGATCGCCGTGCGGTCGATCAGCGACGTGTAGAGCGTCCGCAGGATGTCCGGAGGCCGGTAGGGCGGCAATTCCAGGCTGAACGTGGAGGTCTCGCCTCGCAGCACGGTGCGCGAGAGCATCCAGGAGGTCAGGAAGGTCAGCCCGACGCCGAGCAGGGCGACCCCGAGGACAGAGGTCGATGCGACGAGACCCGCGAGCGCGGGTGGTGCGAGGGAACCGAGGAAGACGGTCGCGATCAGGATCTGCGTCGGCCAGCGCCCGTTGCATAGCGAGAAGTTGTTCGTGACGATCGCGATGAGCCGCTCGCGGGGCGAATCGATGACACGCGTGGCCACCACGCCCGCCGCGTTGCAGCCCCATCCCATGCTCATCGTCAGCGCCTGCTTGCCGTGCGCGCCGACGCGGCGGAACCAGTGGTCGAGGTTGAAGGCGACACGTGGCAGGTAGCCGAAGTCTTCCAGGATCGTGAACAGCGGGAAGAAAATCGCCATTGGCGGCAGCATGACGCTGATGACCCAGGCGGTGGTCAGGTAGATCCCGTCGATCAACGGGCCGGCCAGCCACGCCGGCAGGCCGCCCGCGGCGGCGAGGGACTTCAGCCACGGGTGGCCGTGTTCGACGAGAAGGGAGGCCAGCATCGCCGATGGGACGTTGGCGCCCTCGATCGTCAGCCACAGTACGAGGCCGAGCATCAGGACCATTGTCGGATAGCCGGTCCACCGGCTGGTCAGGAACCGGTCCAGCCGCCGCTCCCACGCGAGCCGCGTCGATGCGCCGGTCCGGACCGCGCGCCGCGCCGCGATGCGGGCCGACTCCGCGTAGACGTTCTCGACCCAGCGGTCGCGGAAGTCCTGCGGCAGGCTCCACCGCATCTTCTCGGCGGCCTGGAGGAGGTCTTCGCGGCTATGGACGGGATCCGCCATGCTTCCTCAGCCGCCTCCCCGGGCGGCATGGTCGTCCGCAAGCTCGCCGAGCCGCCCGTCGCGGACGGCATCGATCACCTTCCGGTCGCCCTCGAGAAGCCGCATCGCGATCCACTCGCGGTGCGGGGCGCGCGGGTAGAGGTCCCCGAGCATGCGGTCGATCCGCCGCACGGCCTCATCCAGGCCCGGGACGTCGTAGTGGAGTCGGCGGGGGCGGCATACGAACGCGCCCGTCGCCACGTCGTGCATCTCGCGCAGCAGGTTGTCGATGCCCTCGCCCTGCCGCGCGGCGGTCGCGACGACCGGGATGCCGAGGTCGCGCGAGAGGCCGCGGACGTCCACCTCGATGCCGTGGGCGCGCGCCTCGTCCACGAGGTTTACACAGAGCACCGCGCGGTCCGTGATCTGGAGCACCTGCAGCGCGAGGTTGAGGTTGCGCTCGAGGCGCGCCGCGTCGGCGACGATGACCGTCACGGAGGGGCGGCCGAACAGGATGAACTCGCGCGCCACCTCCTCGTCCGGCGTGGCGGAGAGCAGCGAGTAGGTACCGGGCAGGTCCACGATTTTGTAGCGCTTGCCGCCGTAGACGAACCCGCCCTCGGCGCGCGCAATCGTCTTGCCCGGCCAGTTGCCCGTGTGCTGGCGCAAGCCGGTCAGTGCGTTGAAGACGGTCGTCTTGCCCGTGTTCGGATTCCCGGCGAGGGCCACCACGTGGTCCGTGTCGCCGGTCTTCACGCCGAGCTTCTCGAGGTGCGCCCGGGCGACGGGGCAGCTCTCGCAGGCGCCGGGGACGTGCGCACTCATGCGGCGGCCTCCGCGCGGCGGCGCACGAGGATCCGGTCGGATTGCTCGTGCCGCAACGCGATCGATGCGCCGCGGATGCGGTAAGCCACGGGGTCGCCCGAGGGGCTCACGAGGTCGATGTCGAGCACGGTTCCAGGGACGACGCCCAGATCGAGCAGACGGCTGCGCGCCAGGCCGCGAATCAGGGGCGACATCCTCACGACCTCGGCCCGCTCGCCGGGACGGAGGTCGGAGAGGCGGAGGATTGAGTCGTCGAACCGTTCGCCGGAGGGCAGGTCGTCCGCCGTGACCTTCAGCGCGGCTTCGCGGGGGAGGGCGACGGTGCGTCCGTCGATGCGGACGCGGATCGTTCCCGGACCGGTCTCCTCGACCCGCAGCCGGACGTCCGGCGCGAAACCGTCCAGCGCGAGGCGGCGGTAGATCTCCGGCGGTTCGTCCTCCACGTGCACGATCCGCCCGGCCCACCCTGGCGCCCGCTCGGTGAGCAGCCGTCCGCGCCGCGGCGGCAACGCGCCGCCGCGGGTCGGGCTGGGGGCGCCGTGAGGGTCGTACGGAGGGTTGCCGAGCTCGCCGGCGATCGACTCGACCTGCTCCGGCGTCATCCGGTGCTCGGCGATATGGGCCTGGTCGTGCCATGCGGCCTCGCCGAGGCCGGTTCGCTGCGCGAGATAGGTCTCGTACAGTCGGTGGGCGCGCACGACCTGGAGCGCATATTCGCGGCCGGCCGCGGTCAGGAGAGGGGGGCCGTCTGCCGGGTCCAGCAGCCCGCCGTCCCGAAGCGTCCGCAAGATTCCTCCGGCCTGCTCCTGCGTCAGCACCAAGGCCTTCGCAAGTGCAAATGTCGACGCCGCGCGGTTCTCCTGCTCGTCTTCGATCAGGAGTTTCAACGCGTCCTCGACCAGCACGCGATCTCTTCCGGACGGCCGATCCATGCGGCCAGTCTATGCCGTCCCCCGCGAATCGCAAGCCGGCGGCCGATGAGACCCGCATGGGAGTGACGGTAGGGCCGGCCCCGCCTTCGCCAAGGCTCCATCCGCTTTGCGGTCTTTGCGCCTTCGTGTTGTCTGCCGTCCGGGTAGCGCCACGGCTACGACGTGGCGTGCCGGTACTTTGGCAGAGGCCGCAGCGCCGCAGGTCGTAGCCGATGCGGCTGCCTCGGGCGGCGGGGATTACGATTACGATTAAGAGTAGGAGTATGAGTACGAGTAGGATCGGGGGAGGGGGGAAGAGGCGCGTTTTGGGATGCGCCGGATCGTAATCGTAATCCGCTGTCCGGCGGCGCGGCCTTTCGTCCGGAGTTCAGCATCGCGCCCGACGGATTCGGGCGCCACGAGGAATCCCACGGAACGTGACCCGATCGTGGATCACGGAAGATGCGTCTGCCTGCCGGCTTGACGCCCCCCTTCGATTACGGGTAAGAAAGCCTATTACATATGCGGAAGGATTCATCCATTCGCGAGTCCCCGTCGACATCGCCGGCGCCGAGCACGGACCGGACGCTGGACATCTTCGAGCAACTGGCGCGGGAGCCGAGCGGGCTGCGGCTGCAGGAGATTGCGGAGGCGATCGGCGCGCCGGCGGGCAGTACGCACCGGATTGTGACGCTGCTGCTGGACCGCGGCTATTTGCGCCGGGATGCCGCGTCGCGCCGGTTCTTCCTGACGCCCGCGCTGCTCCGTCTCGGGTACGCGGCGATCGGCGGCCAGCACCTGGTTGAGATCGCGCTCGACGCGATGCGGCCGCTGCGCGACGAGGTGAGGGAGACGGTGCTGGTGGGAACACTGCGCCAGGCCGAGGGGGTGATCCTGGCCCAGATGCCCGGGCTCCACCAGTTCCGCTACACGGTGGACGCAGGCGTCTTCCACAGCCTCCACACCGCTGCGCCGGCGAAGGCCATCCTGGCGGCGTTGCCGTCCGCCGAGCGCGATCCGGTGCTGGCGGGCATGTCTTTTCCGCGGCTGACGCCGCGTACCCTTCTGTCGCGGGCGGCCTTCGAGCGCGAGTTGGATCGTGTGCGGCGCGACGGCTATGCCGTGGACCGGGCGGAGGAGTTCGAGGGCGTTCACTGTGTCGGCGCGGTTGTGCGCGACCTGCACGGACATCCTGTGGCCGCGGTGTGGGTGACGGGGCCGGCGGAGCGGATGCCACGCTCGAAGTTCGCGTGGTACGGCGGGCGTGTGAAGTCGTGCGCGGATGCGATCACGGAGCGTCTCGGCGGCACGCGTGGATGAACGGAGATCGAATGGCGGAATGTAACATTAGCTGATGCGGTCGCACTTGATAATGTTACACCGTGACCGGTGGAGGATGACCATGAACGACGCAATCTGGACGCGGGGCGCGGGGATTCTGGCGGTTGTGGGGGGTCTGTCGGCGGCGGCGGTGGCGGGGAGCCCGCACGTCTGCATGCATCCGCCGACGATGGCGGCGGCGCGATGGACCGGGGGATTCTGGGGCGAGCGCGTGGACCTGTGCCGCGCGAAGACCCTCGATGCGCTGGAGGCGGCGATGCGATGCCCGACCAACGGCGCGTTGCTCTGCAACTTCGAATTGGCCGGCGTCGAGGGCGCCCGGCACACGGGGAACAACTGGAGCGATGGCGACGTCTACAAATGGATCGAATCGATGGCGCGGATCTTCGCGCTGACGCGCGACCCGGCGCTCGACCGCAAGATGGACGAATGGATCGCGCGTGTCGCGAAGACGCAGGCGGAGGACGGCTACCTCGGCACCCAGACCCAGTTCAATCCAGCGAAACCGCGCTGGGGCATGCGGAACTACCATGAGCTCTATAACATGGGGCACCTGCTGACGGCGGCGGCGGCCCACCATCGCGCCACGGGCAAGACGTCGCTTCTTGACGTCGCGCGGAAATGTGCAGACTACCTCTACCGTACGTTCCAGCCGCGGCCGAAGGAACTGGCGCACTTCGGGTGGAATCCGTCCAACATCATGGGCCTGGTCGACCTCCACCGCGTCACCGGCGATCCGCGCCATCTGGAACTCGCCGGGATCTTCGTCAGCATGCGCGGGTCCGAGCCGTGGCCGGGACCCAATGCGACGGACGTGAAGGACAAGGATCCCGGCGATCAGACGCAGGACCGCGTCGCGCTGCGAAAGGAGACCCAGGCGGTCGGCCATGCGGTCACGGGCGCCTACCTCTACTCCGGCGCGGCGGATGTCGTCGCGGAGACCGGTGAGGCGGCGCTGCGTGAGGCCGTTGTCCGGATCTGGGAGGACATCACCGGCCGCAAGATGTACATGACCGGCGGCACCGCCGCCTATCACCATGGGCTCTCCGTGCGGAAGGACCGCGTCCATGAGGCCTATGGCGCCGCCTTCGACCTTCCGCAGCGCACGGCGTACAACGAGACGTGCGCGAGCATCGGCCACGCGATGCTCAGCCGCCGCCTGCTCGCGCTGACCGGCGGGGCACGATATGCCGACACGATGGAACGTGTGCTGTACAACAGCATGCTGTCAGCCATGAGCCTCGACGGCACGCACTTCTTCTACACGAACCCGCTCGAACGCCGCACGGACGTGCCGCTGGAGTGGCAGGACGCGGCGCAGCGCTGGCCCGCATGGCAGTGCTACTGCTGCCCGCCCAGCGTCGCGCGCACGATCGCGGGGCTTGGCGAGTGGGCGTGGAGCCTGTCGGACGACGCGGTGTGGATGCACCTGTTCGGGACGGGGACGATGACGGGGGCGGTCGCGGGCGGCGCCGTGAGCCTCGCTCAGGCGTCGCGCTACCCGTGGGACGGGAGCGTGGCGGTCCGCGTCGACGTGACGCCTGCGGCCGAGTGGACGTTGCGGGTCCGTATCCCGGAATGGGCGGCGGGCGCGACGCTTGCGGTCAACGGCGCGCCGGTGTCGCCCGCGCCCGCGGCCGGCGCCTACGCGGAGATCCGGCGGACGTGGAAGGCGGGCGATCGCGTGGAACTGTCGCTGCCGATGGAACCTTGTCTCATCGAGGCGGATCCGGTCGTCGAGCAGAACCGCGGGCAGGTGGCGGTGATGCGCGGACCGCTGGTCTACTGCGTCGAGTCCGCCGACCTGCCCGCCGGGGTCGACATCGACGATATCGTGCTGCCCGTCGGTGCCGCGTGGGCCGTCCGCCACGAACCGGCTCTCCTCAGCGGCGTCACGGTGCTTGAGTGCGAGGCCCGAGTGCTGCCGTCCGGCGGCGCGGCGCAGAATCTCTATCGCCCGGCGCGCACCGGCGGACGGCCGTTCCGCCTGCGCATGGTGCCGTACTACGCATGGTGCAACCGCGGCCCCGGCGACATGTCCGTCTGGCTGCCCGCGGGACGGTGAGACGGGAGGCCCCGTGAATCGCGTCCTGCTTCTGCCCGTGCTTCTTGCCGTCCACGGCGTGGCGACGGCGTCCGAGTCAACGCCGCCGCGCCCAAGCATCCTGGTCGTGCTGACGGATGATCTGGGCTGGAAGGATCCCGGCTGCTGCGGCGGGACGTTCATCGAGACGCCGCGGGCCGACCGGCTCGCCGCGGAGGGCATGCGGTTCTCGCAGGCGTACGCCGCCGCACCGGTGTGTTCGCCGACTCGCGCGAGCCTGCTGACCGGTCGCGCGCCGGGGCGCCTTGGCATGTACGAGGTGTTGAACCTGGCGCCGCGCCCGTACGCCCGCATGACCCCGCCGACGAACCGGACAGAATTGCCGGACGACGCGCCGACGCTGGCGGAGATCCTGGCGCCCGCCGGCTACGCGTGCGGCTCGTTCGGGAAGTGGCATGTCGGCCGCACTCCGCAGGCGGAGGGGTTCGCCCCGCCTCCGCGTCCGTCCGCGGACCCCGCTCTCGACGCATGGGCGGCGGCGCTGCCGCACAAGAAGACCGGGCCGATCACGGCCGACTCGGTGCGGTTCCTGCGCGAGAACCGCGAACTCCCGTTCCAACCCTTGGGAATGCCGTGAAGCTCCCGGGCGCGCCATGGTGTCGGACTTAATAAACACCGACACCATCGTCCGTGGCTTTCCCGGGAACGGCGGTGGGTTCTTGTGCGCGGCGGTGGGGCCGGATAGACTCCGGAAAACGGGAGCGGGACCATGCTTTCACTGGCGGTGATCGGGTCGGGGAAGGGGAGCAATTTCCAGTCGATCCTGGATGCCATCCGGGCGGGCACGCTGGAGGCGCGGGTGGCGTGCGTGCTGTCGGACGTGGCGGATGCCTTCATCCTCGAGCGCGCCCGGACCGCCGGGGTCCCCGCAATCCACATCGACTGCGCGCCGTTCAAGACGAAGCTCGAAGGCGCCGCCGAGGACCGCGTGCTGGAGATCCTTCGCGCCCACGGCGCCGATTCGATCGCGCTGGCGGGGTTCATGCGGATCGTGAAACCGAAGCTCATCGGTGCGTTCCGGCACCGCATGGTCAACATCCACCCCTCGCTTCTGCCCGCGTTCCCCGGGCTCCATGCCTGGGAACAGGCGCTGGACTACGGCGCGTGCGTTGCCGGCTGCACGGTCCATTTCGTTGACGAGGGGACCGACACGGGCCCGATCATCGTGCAGCGGTCCGTCGAGGTTCGCGACGGCGACACCCCCGGGGTCCTGCACGCCCGGATCCAGGAGCAGGAGCACGTGGCGTACCCCGAGGCGCTGCAACTTCTGTCCGCCCGGCGGCTGCGCGTCGAGGGGCGACGTGTCCTGCGGATTTGACATCTGCGGGAATACAAGGGATTCTCGCCGTTTGCACCCGGCAGTCTCGAACTGCCGTGGGGGAGGATGGAATGGCCGAAGGTACAACCGAGGGACGCATGCTGATGCTGGGTCTGCCGAAGGGCAGCCTGCAGGAGGCGACGTTTTCGCTGATGGAGCGCGCGGGCTTCAAGGTCCGCGCCGGGTCGCGCTCGTACATCCCCGAGGTCGACGATCCCGAGATCTCGGCCCGGTTGATCCGGGCGCAGGAAATCAGCCGGTATGTCGAGAACGGCCACCTGGACGCCGGCCTGACGGGCTTCGACTGGATCCAGGAGAATGGCTCGGACGTCGTCGAGGTCGCCGAACTCCGCTACGCCAAGCAGGGTTTCCGCCCCGTCCGCTGGGTTCTCGCGGTGCCCGAGGCGTCGACGATCCGGTCCGTGCAGGATCTCCAGGGCAAGCGCATCGCCACCGAGGCGGTCGGGATCACGCGGCGGTATCTCGAGAAGAACAACGTCCAGGCCGAGGTCGAGTTCTCGTGGGGGGCGACGGAGGTCAAGGCGCCGGACTTGGTGGACGCCATCGTGGAGATCACCGAAACGGGCTCCTCGCTGCGCGCGAACAACCTGAGAATCGTCGAAACCGTCATGGAGTCGACGACGCGCCTCATCGCGAACAAGGCCGCCTGGGCCGACGCATGGAAGCGCCGCAAGATCGAGCAGATCGCACTCCTGCTGCAGGGCGTCCTCCGCGCCGGGGGAAAGGTCCTTCTCAAGCTGAATGTTCAGCAGGCGAAGCTGAAGGACGTTCTGGCCCAGCTTCCGGCCCTGCATGCGCCGACCGTCAGCCAGTTGAGCGATGAAGGCTGGATCTCGGTGGAGACCGTCGTCGACGAGAAGATCGTCCGCGAGATCATCCCTTCATTGAAGGCGGCGGGCGCAGAAGGTATTATCGAGCTTGGTTTGAACAAGATCGTGCCGTAGGCCGCCGCGCCGTTGCGGGGCCGGGGTACAAGAGGACACCATGGGCAGCATCAAGAAGAAGCGCCGGGCCAAGATGGCCAAGCACAAGAGGCGTAAGCGCCTCCGGCTGCAGCGCCACAAGAAGAAATAGCGTGCCGGGCCCGGCGCGCTGTCCGTGCCGGTTTCGTTCATCACCTATCTGACGATGCGGGCGGGAATCACATCCCAGGGCCGCGAAGGGAGCGGTCTGCTCATCCGCCGGACGGCTGTGGCCTGTCTGGCGGTGATGTGTGGATGCGTGTCCGCGCCGCCCGGCGGCGCCCCGGTTCAAGGGGCCTCCTCCGATCCATCGCCCGAGGCTCTTGCGCGCTATGCCACCGGACTGGCCCATGAACTGCAGGGCCGGGTGGAGGAGGCGCAGCAGGAGTACCTTCGCGCCATCGGGGCCGATCCCGACCACGAGCCGCTCTACATCCGCCTTGCCGGCCTGCGGGCGGCGCGGAATGATTTCGACGGCGCGGTGGCGGCCTTGGATCCGATCCTGACGCGGCACCCGCGGAGCGTCGAGCCTCTGCGCGCGATGGCGGGGGTGAAGCTTGCGGCGCGAAGGCCGGACGAGGCCACGGCGCTGCTGCGCCGCGCGATGGATCTGGCCCCGGGCAACGGGGACCTCGCGGCCGAACTCTGCGCCCTGCTCCTCGACGCCGGTCAGGATGCCAATGCCGTGGGGGTCGCCCGGCGGAGCCTCGCCGCATCGCCTCCCACGCCCGCGCTGCAGCGGGTGATCGGCAGCCTTTATCTTCGCTCACGCGGCAAGGATGAGGGCGAGGTGCGTCGGCAGGCCGGGGGCGCCCTTCTCGAGGCCATGGCCGCCTCGACCGCATCCAACGCCGCCGCCCGCGTCACGCTCGGCGAGATCCGCATGGCGGCGGGGGAGGAGGCGGCCGCGCTGGCCGCGTTCCGCGAGGCGGTGGCACTGGACGGTTCCGGCGAGCGGATCCATGCGCGCATCGTCCGGATCCTCCTCGGCCAGGGCCGGCAGGAGGAGGCCATCCAGGCCCTCGAATTCGCGCTGGGCCGGGCCGGACGCGATGCCGGCCTGCGCCGCGTTCTGGCGCTACTGCTGGCCCGCCGGGCGGACGCTTCGAAGGACGCCGCCGCGGTACGCCGTGACCGCGAGCGCGCAGTGGAACTGCTGGAGGCCGCCGATCGCGAAATGCCGGGGAATCCGGGCATCCTGGCCGAACTCGGCGAGCTCCGGATCCGGACCGGCCGCGATGCGGACGCGTTCGAGTCGTTCGCACGCATTCCCCAGGACGATGCCGGCACGCGCCGGGCGCTGGCCCTTCGCTTTCTCGCCGGCGGCGACACGAACGCGGCCGTGAAGCGGATCGAAGCCCTCGCCGCCCGCCGGGAGGGCGGACGTCTGGCGCGACACTACCTCGGCGAGATTCTTGAGGTCCGTGGCGACCTCGCCGGCGCCCGCAGGGCGTTCGAGGCGGCGGCCGCGCCCGAGCCGCCCGAGTCCGCCCCTTATATCCGCCTCGCCATCCTCGCGCACGACGGCGACCCCGCCGCGGCCGCCGCCTGGCTGGAGAAGGGGCTGAAGCGGATGCCCGACGACCTGCGGCTCACGCGTGCGCTGGCGACTCTGCAGATGCTGCGCAAGGACTTCGCCCGGGCGCGGGAGACCTACGAGCGGATCGAGACGCTCGTTCCGGCCGACGATCTGACCGCGGTCATCCAGGTCAAGGTCGAGCAGGCCGTCGCCCTGCAATGGGAGGGCCGTGCCGCCCTCGCCGCGCGGCGCATCGCCGAGGCCGTGGACCCCGGCTACCTCATCTACGAACTCTACGTCCGCCTCGCCTTCGACTACGGCCGCCGGTTCAAAGACCACGCGCCGGCGGAGAAGACCCTGGCCGAGCTGTCCCGCCTGCGCGCCGACGATCCCGCCACGCACATGTACGCCGGCCTCTATGCGCTCAGCGCTGAGAGCTTCACCAACGCGGTCGCCGCCTTTGAACGGGCCGAACTGGTGGCGCGACAGACGCTCGACGGGGCATCGATGCTGCGCGCACAGTTCTACTTCTCCTACGGCAGCGCGCTCGAGCGGTGCGGCCGGTTCGCCGAGGCCGAGGCCGCGCTCGAGCAGTGCCTGAAGCTCGACCGCGAGTTCGCGGAGGCGTGGAACTACATCGCCTACATGTGGGCCGAGCGCGGGGAGAACCTGGCGAAGGCGGCGGAGTACGTCAACGAGGCGCTGAAGCGTGAGCCCGAGAACGGGGCCTTTCTGGACACGTTCGGCTGGATCTGCTTCCGGCAGGGCCGCTTCGAGGAGGCCCTCAAGCACCTCGACCGGTCGATCGCGGCGCTTCCCGGGGAGGATGCCACGGTGCTGGACCACGCCGGCGATGCGCTGCTCAAGCTGGGCCGCGAGGCGGAGGCCGTCAAGCGCTGGACCCGCGCCTTCGTGCTCGATCCCGAGGTGCCCGGCCTCCGGGCCAAGCTGGAGGCTCGAAAGGTCGATCTCGCGCCGCTCCTCCGCGAGGCCGCCGAACTGAAGGCGAAGACCGAGCGCGAGATGAACCGCCTCTCGCCCGGCGAAGCCGAGGGGCTGGCCGAGCCCGGTCCGGAGATGGACGAGGACGACAGCGACGCCCCGGACGCGCCGTAGCGATCGGACGGCGCCCCCGCGGAGCGCCCCCTTTCCTCCGCGACGCAATTGCAACAGCCAACATCCAACCCAGGAAGAGCAGTTGGACCGGATTACAGGATTGAGACGGAGTTCATTACGGAAACTGGCGACTTCATCAGATGAGTGCAGCATGGGTCTGCCGCAACTCCATCCT
>CAYRFK010000080.1:0-19002 GCA_964423465.1 uncultured Verrucomicrobiota bacterium
CGGCCGTGTCTTTTGATTTAACGAAGACCATAAGCGCGATGATGCAAAGGGTAATGCCCCCGCTTATCACCAACTGACTCAGAGGATATCCACGAATCCGCCGCACAGACATTCGATCGGCCCTTTAACGAAACAACGGAGCCAGGTAGATCACTTCAAACCCCTCGTATACCGCCGCCACGGCAAGAAACAACGTCACCAGAACATAGAGCGAACCGGTCTGCTGGAGACCTTTCAGGTATCCCCTTCCATGCGTTTCAACTCCGACGGCACTCGGCTGGATGAATGCTCTGCCCGCGACGTACACGGCGAGCAACGCGAGAATGTACGCCTGCCCTTCCAGAATCAAGGTCAGGGAGTGAGGGATCATCATCCCGCCGAGCCTCGGGTCTGCCGGGGAAAGCAAGAGCCCCCATAGAATCGCACGGGTAGCGCCCATCAGGAACCCGCTGAAAGGCACAATCATCGAGGGCAAAGTCAGCGTGAGCAGGCTGCCAAGTAGCAGATTCACAACAAAGGTCAACCCAATGGCCGCCCATACATCTCCCGATTGATAGGCTGACCCCACCGACGCAAGCGGTCCGCGATGAAAGGACTTGCGGATGCCTTCCAGCAGCGTCTTCTGAATCTCCGGGTGTGAGACCACAAACAACATCGCGGCGACCACCAGCCCATAATAGACCAGATTGATGGTTACATATGCCCGCCAGTTTGCCCGAACAATACCGACGGCATTGGTTATCATCCCCATGATCTAACCTTTCCTGTGAATTCGGGAAACACAGTATCTAACTCGCACCTGTTCGTGTTTGCGGCTTGCGTGGCTTTGGTTTTCCCTTGTATTTTCCCGCGGTCGAGCGTGCCGTTGCCGTCGCTGTCGGTACAGGCTGCCGATCCGCCGATTGTACAGATCGTAAACGTAATCCACAACCTGGGTGGCCGCGCCCCCCGCCGTGGCCCGATCGGTCGCTTCCGTCAGCCGGTTGAGGGCGTCCCACTGAGCGCATCAACGTTGCCGTCGCCGGTATCCCGCCACCGGGCGGTGCGGTTGCCCTCGTCGTCGTTCAATTGCCGCTGAATTCAGGGATACAAACGGCCATTGCGTTGTCCTGGTGGCCAGCGCATACTTATGTCTGAAATTACCCACCGCGCGATCGCACCGGGACCGACGTATCAACAAGTGTCGTCATTTCCATAGTAGGCCGCACACGGCGTGTGCCTGCTACGATTTTTGCGACACCTATTGATGCGCCGGCCCTTACCCGCCACCACCGCACGCCGCATCACCTGGAAGTAGGAGCACTTGTCATGGCCGACACCGCCCGCGATGCAGCTTTGCGCACGTTGCCTTTTGTTGCAATGTGGTTGGTTGCGGTGTCTTTCAGCGGTGGCATGTCTTGGGAAGCACGCGCGGAAGTCGCGGCCGAGTGCTACGTGAAAGGCGATACGTGGCAGGCGACCGTCTTGGCGACGCGCGCGAAGCTTCAGCCGCTCGAAGGCGAGCAGTTCGACGCGGCCTTCAAGGCGGCCTGGCGGCAGATGGAGAAAGACTTTCCGATCCCCTGCGACTGGCTGTTGCAGGATCTGGGCAAGAGGGCAATCGAATGTTTCCGCGGCGCAGACGGCCGCCCGTGCATGCAGACGCTGCTGGAGGAGGTCGGCAAGGAACTCACGGAGGATGCCAAGGCGATCAGGCAGCGCATCGCCGCCCTAAAGGCCGAGAATCCGCCCCCGGCCGACGTTCGTTGGTGGAGTCTTTATGTCGAGGCAGCCGGGCAGCGCCGCGCAACACGCCTGCGGACGGTCCTGGCCGCCGCCCCGCGCATCCTCTTTCTGAAGCACAAGAACCTGCATGGTTCGCACTATGCCTATACCGAGGCGCAATCCGATGCGCAGAACGAGCGGAACTACAAGCCCAAGAGTGCGTTGTGCGTTTTGGAAATGCAAGGCATCTACGGCCTGCAAAAGACGTTGATCGACGATCCCGAGGGCGTCATTCGCGACCCGGACATCTCCTTCGACGGCAAGCGCGCGCTGTTTGCCTGGAAACAATCGGATCGGCTGGACGATTACCACCTCCATGAACTCGACCTGGAGACCTTGCGCACGCGGCAGATCACGCGCGGGTTGGGCTTCGCCGATTACGAAGGCATCTATCTTCCCGACGGCGACATCGTCTTCAATTCCACCCGTTGCGTGCAGACGGTCGATTGCTGGTGGACCGAGGTGAGCAACCTCTACACCTGCGACGCGGACGGGCGGTATCTCCGGCGCCTCGGCTTTGACCAGGTGCACACGGTTCATCCCGCCGTCCTGGACGACGGCCGCGTCGTCTACACGCGCTGGGACTACAACGACCGCGGCCAGGTCTTTCCCCAAGGCCTTTTTCAGATGAACCCGGACGGCTCCGGCCAGACCGAGTTCTACGGCAACAACTCGTGGTTTCCGACGACGATCGCCCACACCCGAGGCATCCCGGGAACGGGCCGCGTACTCGCCATCTTCTGCGGTCATCACTCGGCCCAGGCCGGCAAGCTGGGCGTTGTCGATCCGTCGCTGGGGCGGCAGGAGAACACGGGCGCGCAACTGGCGGGACCGCTTCGCGCGACGCGCGCCGAACGGATCGATAGCTATGGCCAGAATGGTGCGCTCTTCCAGTATCCGTTCCCGCTGACGGATCGCGAGTGCGTCGTCGCGCATGCGCCATTCGGGTGGAACACATCGGAACGGCGCCGCGGCGATGCCGACTTCGGTCTCTACTGGTTCGACGTCGCTGACGGACGCCGCGAACTGCTCGTCGCCGATCCAGCGATGCCATGCCAGCAGCCCGTTCCGGTCGTCGCGCGCACGCCGCCGCGGTCCTTCCCGTCGACCGTCGACTACCGGAAGGCCGACGGCACGGTGTACGTCCGCGACGTGTATGAGGGGCCGGGCCTCGCCGGCGTACCGCGCGGGTCCATCCGGAGGATCCGCGTTGTGGCCATCGACTACCGGGCCGCGGGCGTCGGCAGCAACAGCAGCGGAGGCCCCGGGGGCGGGGCGCTCATCAGCACACCGGTAGCAATCGGCAACGGGACGTGGGACGTCAAGATCGTGCTGGGGGAAACCCCGGTCGAGGCGGACGGATCCGCCTTCTTCACGGTTCCCGCGCGGACGCCGCTGTATTTTCAGATGGTCGACGAGCGGGGCTTCGTCGCGCAGACCATGCGCAGTTGGGTCACGCTCCAGCCCGGCGAGAACCGGGCCTGCGTGGGCTGCCACGAGGACAAGAACGGCGCCCCCGCGGAGGCCTTCGGCCCGGGACGGGCGCTGCGCGCCGGCCCGCGGGCGCTCGAACCCTTCCACGGTCCGCCGCGGGGGTTCAGCTTTGCGCGCGAGATTCAGCCGATCCTGGATCGCCATTGCGTCCGCTGCCACGACGACCGGTCCGCGCTCGCCGCGCGGTGGAGCGAGGGCGGAGGGGCGAAGGAGAAGGGGAGACGGGAAAGGGACGCGGCCGCAGCGGGAACCGGGAATGTGGAACCCGGAACCCGGAACCCGGAACCGGGCCTCCGCCGTGCCTTCAGCCTTCTCGGAGACCCGGTCGAAGACCGGCACGCCCGCCGTTTCTGGAGCGACGCCTATCTTGCCCTGACCCATGCGCGGCCGGATCGCCGGGGGGAAGGGGACAGTTTTCGCGGGACTTTCGATGCGCCCGTCCTCAACTGGCCGGGATCGCAATCCGTCCCCTCCATGCTCCCGCCGTACTTCGCCGGTGCCGCGCGCAGCCGTCTCTTCGAGGACTTGGCCCGCGGCCACGGAGCGGTGAAGATGTCACGCGGGGAACGGGATCTTCTGGCGTGTTGGGTGGACCTCTACGTCCCCTTCTGCGGCGGCTACGAGGAATCCGCTGCGTGGAGCGATGGCGAGCGGGAGAAATACCGGAGATATCTTGAGAAGCGGCGCGGCATGGAGGCGCTGGAGCGCGCGAATATTGCGGAACTGATGGGTGCCGGAGTCGCCCCGCCCGGGGTCGCCGGCCCGTGACCCCGTTCCTTTTTCGCTTGTACGGCGGGACTTCGGGCGTATACGTTGTGCGGGAAACAGGGGCGAGACCCCACGGAAGGGAGTCCTCACGATGAATAGGATTTGGCTTGGTGCGATGTCGGTGGCGGTTGGCTGTGCGATGACGGCTGCGGCGGAGCCGGCGCGGACCCTGCTCGTCAACGAGAACAAGACCCCGGACAAGGGCAAGCTCGAGGTCGGTGGCATCGTCAGCTATCAGGAGATCACCGACAACGACTCCATGATCGCCGACGCCAGCTACAGCGATATCGCCCCCTATGCCCGGTACGGCATTACGAAGGACTTCAGTCTGAATGCCGAGCTGCCGTTCGCGCGCTCGGACATGGGCAACGACGATGCCATCGGTCTCGGTGACCTCGTTCTCGGCGCCGACCTCGTAGGATTTGAGGATGCGCTGGGCTATCCCTATGTCATGCCCTACCTCCGCCTCGCGCTCCCGACCGGTGATGACAGCGACGGTCTGGGCGCCGGTGAGACGCGCGTGAAACTCGGGGCGTCCATCGGCACGACGGTCGACGACGACTGGGACTTCGTCGCCGATGTCGGTTTCATCGGCCGTTCCGAGACCGACAACAGTTTCGCCATTGGCGCCGCCGTGGTCTACAACTTCACCAAGCAGTTCAGTCTCCATGCGGAAGGCCGGTTCGAGGTCGCGTCCGAGGACGATATGGACGATATCGGTACGATCCTCGGTGGCATGGTCTATCGGCCGGCCGACGGCTGGATGATCGGTCTCTATGGTGGGATGGAGTCCGGCGACATCGATGACAACGTCATCGGCGCCGCGAAGCTTGCCTACGCCTGGGAGTGACCGGCCGGCGAGTGACAGCCCCGGGCCATCCGGGGCTGCGGGAGGACGGGTGATGCAGCGTCAACAGTCTCCGTTTGCTGCGCACGTCTTCGTGTGTGTCAACGAGCGCAAGGACGGATCGAAGTCCTGCGGCGACGGGCTGGGCATGCACCTGAAGGATCTCCTCAAGTCCGGCGTGGAATTGCGCGGATGGAAGGGGCGGGTTCGCGTGTCGCATTGCGGATGCATGGGTCTGTGCGGGCGTGGCCCGAACGTGATGGTTCATCCGCAGTCCCTTTGGTTCGCCGGCGTGGCGCCGGCGGACATACCTGCCATCCTCGACGAGGTGGGGCGGCGCCTGGCCCCGGGCTGAGCGCGTCCCGGGTCGCATGCCCCCTCCGGAGAAAAGCCCTGCTGTACCCGGACGCCGGGTGAGAGTGCTGATCAATCCGCGGTCCGGCATCCGTTCTGTCGGCATGTCGCTGTTCCGGGCCTTTGAGCGGTACTGGAACGCCTCCTCAACCGACCTCGCCTACCAGATCAGTGAATCCATCGCCGACGGCTGTGCCAAGGCGCGACGCGCGGTCGAGGACGGTGTTCAGGTGATCGTCGTGGTCGGCGGCGACGGCATGGTCAACACGATCGGCAGCCAGTTGGTCGGTACCGGTGTCGCCCTGGGCGTGATTCCGGCGGGAAGCGGAAACGGCTTCGCCCGCCACTTCGGCATCCCCCTCGAGTGGGAGGGTGCCGTGCAATCACTCGCGAAGGCCGGAACCCGCGCGATCGATGTCGGCACCGCGAACGGCAGGCCCTTCTTCGTCACCTGCAGCATGGCGTGGGACGCATCCATCGCACGGATCTTCGAGCGATTCCCCGTTCGTGGCATCGTTCCCTACCTCATGGCCGGCGCCTACGGACTGATCGAGTATCGACCGTCGCCATTCGAGGTGGAGTTGGACGGCGCAGAACCGCTCACCATCGAGAACCCCATGGTCTTCACGGTGGCCAATCTCACACAGTACGGCGGCGGTGCGCGGATCGCCCCCGAGGCGTGCGCGGATGACGGCCAGTTGGAACTGGTGGTCGTCCAGCAGTCCGATGCCGCCCGCGCCGCCGCGCAGTTCCCCCGCCTCTATGACGGTACGCTGTCCTCCGTTCCGGGCGTCCAAACCTCCCGGTTCGCCAAGTCACTGATCGTCCGCCGCTCCCATCCCGCCCCCATTCAACTCGACGGCGAGGCCATCGATTCGCCATCTGAGGTGCGGGTGAATGTCCTCCCGGGCGCGCTTCGCGTTCTCGTTCCTCCGGATGCGGAACCCTGAGCCGGAACGATGCGGATCTCGTGCGGCAGGGATGTGGGAGAATCTATAGCTACAAAAGTGTATCGAAACGACATTGTCGTTGCGTGAAGATCTGCTTACTCTCGCTCGAGAATTCCTACAAACAAATGGAGATAAGACAATAAGGATATCTACAGAAATGTTGCTTCATATCTGGCGCACTATTTGCTTACCGTACGTCAGAAGTGCCCCTGCTTGACCCGGGATGGCAGCGGGGGGATGATTGTCGGTAACTCCGATGGGTGCATATGCAGGCATGGACTGAGACAACCGGGCCGTCGTTGGAGTCCTCCGGTGGCGACGAGCCCAAGGAATCGTGCGGCATATTCGGCGTGTTCAACGTGCCGGATGCGACGGCGGTGATTCACCGCGGTCTTTTCGCGCTTCAGCATCGCGGCCAGGAGGGCGCGGGGATCGTGGTTTCGGACGGCGAGCACATCCGGTCCATGAAGGGGATGGGGCTGCTGAACGAGGTGATGGCGGCGAATCGCGGGGTGAAGCTGCCGGGTTCGATCGGCATCGGGCATGTGCGGTATTCGACGACGGGTTCCTCGCGACCCCAGAACGTGCAGCCGCTGGTGGTCGAGTGCGCGGACGGACTGTGGGCCGTGGCGCACAACGGGAACCTGACGAATGCGCGCGGATTGCGGCGCTCCTACCAGGAGGCCGGCGCGATCTTCCAGACGAGCACCGACAGCGAGATCCTCGTCCACCTGCTGGCCGACCCGATGTTCCGCACCCGTCCCCGCCGTGTCGAGCGCGCGCTGGCGGAAATGAAGGGTGCGTTCTCCTATCTGCTGATGACGCCGACGCAGGTGATGGCGGCGCGCGATCCGTTCGGATTCCGTCCGCTCTCGATCGGGCGCCTCGGCGACGGCTATGTCTTCGCGAGCGAGACGTGCGCGCTGGAACAGACTGGTGCGGAGTACATCCGCGACGTTCTTCCCGGCGAACTGGTGGTGGTCGATGCGCAGGGGATCCGCAGCAGCACGTTCTGCGAGCCGGAACGGGGCGGGCTCGGCCAGTGCATCTTCGAACTGATCTACTTCGCTCGTCCCGACAGCTCCGTGTTTGGCCAGAGCGTGCACGAGGTGCGCATGAAACTCGGCCGCCGGCTTGCGCGGGAGCAGGTGGTGGCGGGCGACATTGTCATCCCGGTTCCCGACAGCGGCATGAGCGCGGCCCTCGGCTATTCGCAGGAGAGCGGGATCTCCCTCGAGTACGGGTACATCCGCAATCACTACGTCGGCCGCACCTTCATCATGCCGGACTCGGTCATGCGGAGCGGCGGCGTGGATATGAAGCTCTCCGTGGTGCCGAACGTGGTGAGGGGCAAGCGGGTGATCGTCGTGGACGACTCCATTGTCCGCGGCACCACCGCGCGCCGCCGGGTGCGCGGCCTGCGCACCGCGGGTGCGAAGGAGGTTCACCTGCGGATCTCCTGTCCGCCGATCCGGCATCCCTGCTTCTTCGGCATCGACTTTCCGTCCAGCGAGGAACTTGTCGCGGCCCAGCGGACGCCCGCGGAAGTCGCTGCGTTCGTCGAGGCGGACAGCGTCGGTTATCTGAGTATTGAGGGGCTGCTGGCTTCGGTCAGCCAGCCGGACACCTACTGTACGGGCTGCTTCACGGGCCGGTACCCGTGCGACACGGGCGATGCCCATCACAAACTGGCACTGGAAAGCTCGGGCCGGCGCAAGGCCTGAGCCTCCACGCAGGACATGCGATCGATGACTAGGAATTCAGAAGCACTGTATCCGTCGACTCCGGGACTCCCGCCGGCGCAGGGACTGTACAGTCCGTCGTTCGAGCACGACGCCTGCGGCGTCGGACTTGTGGCGGACATCCGGAACCGCGCGTCGCACGCGACGGTCCGCGACGGTCTCCGGATCCTCATCAACCTGACGCACCGCGGCGCGACGGGCGCGGATGCCTGCACGGGCGACGGCGCGGGCATCCTCGTGCAGATGCCGGACGCGATGCTTCGTGAGCGCACCGCAGTCCGCGGTCTGCGCCTGCCGGAGCCGGGCGACTACGGTGCGGGACTCATCTTCCTTCCGCCGGATGTCGACCAGCGCCAGGCGTGCATGGATGCGATCGAGCGGATCGTGCGGTCGGAGGGCCTCGAGTTCCTCGGCTGGCGCACGGTGCCGGTCAATCCCGACGTGCTCGGCGAGATCGCGCGCCGCGCCATGCCGGCGATCCGCCAGATGTTCATCGGCCGCGGCACCGTGGTCGCGCCGGGCCCCGCCTTCGAGCGGAAGCTCTTCGTCGTCCGCAAGGTTATCGAGCGGTGGGTGCGCGAGTCCGGGTTGCCCGGCCGCATCTACTTCTATATTCCGTCGCTTTCCTCGCGCATCATGGTCTACAAGGGCCTGCTGCTGGCCGACCAGATTCCGAAGTTCTTCGGCGACCTCGAGGACGAGACGATGGTGTCGAGCTTTGCGCTCGTCCATCAGCGCTACAGCACGAACACGTTCCCGACGTGGGACCTGGCGCATCCGTTCCGCTACCTCTGCCACAACGGCGAGATCAACACGCTGTGCGGAAACTTCAACTGGCTGAATGCGCGCGAGGGGCTCTTCCGCTGCGAGGCGTTCGGCGAGGACCTTCCGAAGATTCGTCCCGTGCTGACGCCGGGCGCCAGCGATTCGGCGATTCTGGACAACGCGGTGGAGTTGCTCGTCCATGCCGGCCGCTCGCTGCCGCACGCCGTCATGATGCTCATCCCGGAGGCGTGGGAGAACCACGACACGATGAGCGACGAGAAGAAGGCCTTCTACGAATTCCACGCGTGCAAGATGGAGCCATGGGACGGCCCGGCGGCGGTCGCGTTCACGGACGGCCGCCACCTCGGCGCCGTGCTGGACCGCAACGGCCTGCGCCCCTCGCGCTACACCGTCACGAAGGACGGCCGCGTCATCCTGTCGTCCGAGACGGGCGTCCTCGAGGTCGCCCCGGAGAACATCGAGCGCCGCGGGCGCCTCGAGCCGGGCCGCATGCTCCTCGTCGATCTCGAGGAGAAGCGGATCGTGGAGGACGACGAGATCAAGCACGATCTGTCCTCGCGCCGCCCGTACCGCACGTGGCTCACCGCCTCGCTGGGACGCCTCAAGGACCTGCCCGCCGGCGCTCCCCCGGCGGAGATCGCGGGCGAGGATCTCGTGCGCCGGCAGCAGATCTTCGGCTATACGCGCGAGGATGTGAACCTGATCCTGAAGCCGATGGCGGAGAAGGGCGAGGAACCCACCGGCTCCATGGGCACCGATACGCCGCTCGCCGTGCTTTCAGAGCGCCCGCAGCTTCTCTACAGCTACTTCAAGCAGCTCTTCGCGCAGGTGACGAACCCGCCATTGGATGCGATCCGCGAGGAACTCGTCACGTCGATGGTTTCCTACCTCGGGCCGGAGGGCAACCTGCTGGGCGAGGATCCGGGCGATGCGCGCCAGTTGCGCATCAACAACCCCATCCTGAGCAACGAGGACGTCGAGAAGATCCGCGCCAACAAGGATCCGGCCTTCCGCGCCGTGACGCTGGCGACCGTTTTTCCCGTGGCCGAGGGGCCGGCGGGCATGAAGGCCGCCTTGGACCGCCTCTGCGACGCCGCGATCGCGGCGATCGGCGAGGGCGCGCGGATGTTGATCCTCTCCGACCGTTCCGCGGATCGCGATCACGCGCCGATCCCAATGCTGCTCGCGATGGCCGGCGTTGGCCACCACCTGATCCGCCATGCGGCGCGTACGCAGACCGGCCTCGTGGTCGAGAGTGCCGAGCCGCGCGAGGTCCACCACTTCGCCGTGCTGTTCGGCTATGGCGCGGGCGCGGTGAATCCCTACCTCGCCCTGGAGACCATCCGCAACCTGCATCGTGCGGGCGAACTGGGCGCGATCTCCGAGGAGGATGCCATCCACCGCTACGAGAAGGCCGTCGTCAAGGGCATCCGCAAGGTCATGTCCAAGATGGGAATCTCGACGCTGCGCAGCTACCGCGGTTCCCAAATCTTCGAGGCGGTCGGCATCCATTCGTCCGTGATCGAGCGCTACTTCACCGCAACGCCGTCGCGCGTCGAGGGCATCGGCCTCGACGAGATCGCCCGCGAGGCGATGATGCGCCACGAGCATGCCTTCCCCGCGCGCGATGTCCCGGCGACGCCGGACCTTGAGGCGGGCGGCCAGTACCAGTGGCGGCGCGATGGCGAGGCGCACCTGCTGGATCCGCTGGCGATCGCGAAGCTGCAGCAGGCCGTCCGCCAGAACGACGGCCGGCTCTACGGACAGTTTTGCGAGCTGGTCTCCGCGCGGTCGCGCAAGCTCTGCACGTTGCGCGGCCTCATGGAGTTCAAGACCGACGGCCTCGGCGTTCCGCTCGAGGAGGTCGAGTCCTGGCAGGCGATCGTCCGCCGCTTCAAGACCGGGGCCATGTCTTACGGCTCGATCAGCCGCGAGGCGCATGAGACGCTCGCACAGGCGATGAACGCGCTCGGCGCGCGCAGCAACAGCGGCGAGGGCGGCGAGGATCCCGAGCGATTCCATCCCGACCCGCAGGGAGGCTGGCGGCGCAGCGCGATCAAGCAGGTCGCCTCGGGACGCTTCGGCGTGACGAGCAACTACCTCGTCAACGCGACGGAGCTCCAGATCAAGATCGCCCAGGGCGCGAAGCCGGGCGAGGGCGGCCAGCTCCCGGGATTCAAGGTCTATCCGTGGATCGCGAAGACGCGGCATTCGACGCCCTACGTCACGCTGATCTCGCCGCCGCCGCACCACGACATCTATTCGATCGAGGATCTCGCGCAGCTCATCTTCGACCTTCGCTGCGCCAATCCTGACGCGCTGATCGACGTGAAGCTGGTCTCGTGCACCGGCGTCGGCACCGTCGCCGCGGGCGTCGCCAAGGGGAAGGCCGACCTCGTGCTGATCAGCGGGTTCGACGGCGGCACCGGCGCCTCACCGCTCTCGTCGATCAAGCACGCCGGGCTTCCGTGGGAGATCGGCCTGGCCGAGACCCACCAGACGCTCGTCCTCAACAACCTGCGGTCGTGCATCCGCGTCGAGACCGACGGCAAGTTACTGACCGGCCGCGATGTCGCGATCGCCGCGCTGCTCGGCGCCGAGGAGTTCGGCTTCTCCATGGGGCCGCTCGTCAGCATCGGCTGCATCGTGATGCGCGTCTGCCACCTGAACACGTGCCCGGTCGGCATTGCCACGCAGGATCCCGAGCTGCGCGCCCGGTTCACGGGCAAGCCCGAGCACATCATCAACTACTTCCGCTTCGTCGCCGAGGAGCTGCGCCGCATCATGGCGAGCCTCGGTTTCCGGACGGTGGACGAGATGATCGGCCGCTCGGACAAGCTTGATTCGCGCGAGGCGAACGACCACTGGAAGGCCAAGGGCCTCGACCTTTCGAAGATCCTGCAGCGCCCCAAGGTTCCGCCGCATGTCGCGACCCGCTTTATCTCGCGCGGCGACACGGGCGTGCGCACCTCGCCCGATCACGAGCTGATCGAGCGATGCCGTCCGGCGCTGGACGACGGGCAGAAGGTCGAGTTCGAGATTCCGATCCGCAACACGCAGCGCACGTTCGGCACGATGCTGTCGAGCCGCATCTCGAAGTACTACGGCGAGGACGGTCTGCCGCCGGAGACGATCGTCATTCACGCCAAGGGGTCCGCGGGCCAGTCGTTCTGCGCGTTCGGCGCGCGCGGCCTCATGGTCGAGGTCGAGGGCGAGGCCAACGATTACTTTGGCAAGGGGCTCTCGGGCGCGAAGCTCGTCATCTTCCCGCCGCGGAAGGCGACGATCGTCGCGGAGGACAATGTCCTGATCGGCAACGTCGCCTTCTACGGCGCGACCTCGGGCGAGGCCTACATTCGCGGCCGCGCCGGCGAGCGCTTCGGCGTTCGCAATAGCGGCGTCCGTGCGGTGGTCGAGGGCGTCGGCGACCACGGTTGCGAGTACATGACGGGCGGACGCATCATCATCCTCGGCGGCACGGGGCGCAACTTTGCCGCGGGCATGAGCGGCGGCATCGCCTATGTCTTCGATGAGGCCGGCGACTTCGCGGAACGGCGCTGCAACCGCGAGATGGTGAAGCTTGGGCCGCTGGCGCAGGCGGACGAGATCACCGACGTGCGCGGCATGATCGAGCGCCACCGCGACCTCACCGGAAGCCAGGTGGCCGCGCGCGTTCTGGAGCAGTGGGAGGCCCTGCTGCCGAAGTTCGTGCGGGTGATGCCGGTCGACTACGAACGGGCCTTGCAGATGATGGCGCAGCAGAGCGCGGACTAACGGACATCCTATGGGCAAGACAACCGGATTCATGGAATATGCGAGGGAGCTCCCGGAGGAGCGCCCGGTGGCCGAGCGCGTCGGCGACTTCCGCGAACTGTACCAGCCGTTCCCGGCGGACAAGGTCGTGCGCCAGGCGGCGCGCTGCATGGACTGCGGCGTGCCCTTCTGCCATTCGGGCTGCCCCCTGGGCAACGTGATCCCCGAGTGGAACGACCTCGTCTACCGGAAGAAATGGCACGAGGCGTGGCGCAGTCTGTCGGCCACGAACAACTTTCCTGAGTTCACCGGGCGCATCTGCCCGGCCCCGTGCGAAGAGGCCTGCGTGCTGGGCATCAACCGCCCCGCCGTCACGATCGAGCTGATCGAGAAGTCGATCATCGAATACGCCTTCGAGCAGGGATGGGTCATCCCGGAACCTCCCCCGAAGCGCACCGGGAAGCGCGTCGCCGTGATCGGGTCGGGCCCTGCCGGTTTGGCCTGCGCACAGCAACTCAACCGGGCCGGCCATGAGGTCACGGTCTTTGAACGGGCGGACCGCGTCGGCGGGCTGCTTCGCTACGGCATCCCGGACTTCAAGCTGGAGAAGTGGGTCATCGACCGCCGCGTCCGCGTCATGGAGGCCGAGGGCATCGTGTTCCGCACGAACTGCCATGCCGGCGTGGAGCCGACGGCGGATGAACTGCGGAAGTTCGATGCGATCGCCCTCTGCGGCGGCGCGACGAAGCCGCGCGACCTGCCGATCCCCGGCCGCGATCTCGAGGGTGTCCATTTCGCGATGCAGTTCCTGCCGCAGCAGAACCGCATGGTGATGGGCGAGAGCCTCTCGCACGTGATTTCGGCGAAGGACAAGCACGTCGTCGTCATCGGCGGCGGCGACACCGGCAGCGACTGCGTCGGCACATCGATCCGCCAGGGCGCCAAGGCCATCACCAACTTCGAGCTGCTGCCGCAGCCGGGCGAGGACCGTCCCACGGGCCAGCCGTGGCCGTTCTGGCCGATGCGCCTGCGCACGAGCTCGTCGCACCACGAGGGCGGCGACCGCTACTGGCGCATCGTGACGAAGGAGTTCATCGGCGCCGCGGGCAAGGTGAAGCGGCTCAAGACCGTCAATGTCGACTTCCAGCCCGTCGGCCCCGGCGGCCGCATGCAGATGGTCGAACTGCCCGGCACCGAGTACGAGTGGCGCGCGGACCTCGTCCTGCTCGCGCTCGGCTTCACCGGTCCCGAGCCGGACGGCGTCGTCGCGAGACTCGGCGTGGCGCTGGACGAGCGCGGCAATGTCCGCGCGGATGCCCAGTACCGCACCAGCATGCCCGCGGTCTATGCCGCCGGCGACATGCGCCGCGGCCAGTCGCTCGTCGTCTGGGCGATCTCCGAGGGCCGCGAATGCGCCCGCACGATCGACCTCGACCTCATGGGCTCCACCGACCTCCCAACCAAGGGCCCCGGCGACCTGCCGCGGATCTGATACCGTCCTACGTTCGCGCTTTGATCCATCGATCGAGGGAACTCGCGGACTCGCCGGACGGCCGGCCGGCCAGGAGACAGGAGACGCTGATGTCTTCGTCGAGGTCGGGCCAGTGAATGCCATCCCCGCGGCCGATCAGGCGCCAGTTTCGCCTTTCCTCCTGGGTTCCGTGGTGCAGGCGGGGATACCATGCCAGCGGAACGCTCAAGCTTCGCCCATCCGTAAGATCGACGGCCAGACAGTCATCGGTCACGGTTACGTTTCGAGCCAGAACCGACTCGGCTTCAACGACCAAAGTACTCATTCCAGCGTTCCCTCATTTCGTCAACGTGCTCGTCGACCAACCGTTGAATTCTGCTCAACTCCGCGCCACCGAACCCGGTGCTTCGATCCAGGCGGACTGGGTCGAGCCAGAACTTGGCCTTTGAATCGTCGCGCTCCACATGAATATGCCGGGGCTCCTGCCAGTCCCCCGAGTAGAAGAAGAACCGATAGGGGCCGATCATCATCACGGTTGGCATGGCGTGCGCTTTGGCATGATGCTGACGTTACCATCATGGGCGCCGGCCGGCAATGTTCTGTCAGCGGTCTGCCCGCGGTCTATGCCGCCGGCGACCTGCCACGAGTGCAGGTTCGGATCGTCTGGAAGCATCCAGGGCTTGGATGTCCACGGGCATTCAAGTTCCGACCCTTGGAACAAGCTGAGTATCGATGCGCCGGTACCGAAGCTGCGCCACGTCGTAGCCGTGGCGCCACCAGCATGGGACCGTCCGGGTAGCAGCGGGGCTATGACCCGCTGCGCCGGGGCAGTCGCCGGGCGAGATCGCATTCGCGGGCGCCGCAGCGCGCCACGTCGTAGCCGTGGCGCTACCAGCATGGGACCGTCCGGGCTACAGCAGGCAGCCGCCCATGACGCCGATTCACTCGACACTTGTCCCGTCGGGCGGCGGGCCCGTCAGGGGGATCCGGCAGGTGCGATGCGCAGCCGGGCGGAGGTGGATTCGAGGTGCAGCGTGTGCTTCCCGGGGGCGACGGCGAACGTGCGATCGGGCTCGCCTGAAGATGAGACCCTCCATGTCCCGGCCTTGAGACCGGCGCAGAGTATCTGGTAGGTCGTGCCGTCGGCGGGCACGGTCACGTCGAAGGGCGCGGTGACGAGGTCGCGGCCGGTGGCAAGGACCGCGATCCGGTCGGCGATGCGTACGACGACCACGGCGTCGGACTCCTCGCGGACAACGGGCAGCGGTTCCGCGTCGCACGCCTGCATCACGACGAGGAATCGGTCGCGCGTGCGCGGCGTCCTCGGCGAGACCATCACGCGAGTCCCGTTGGCCTCAGGGGCGTCGGGCACGGGCGGGGTGAAGGGCATGCCGAAGACGCCGTAGGCCGCGTCGCCTTGCAGGATCTCGATCGTCCGCGCGTCGGCGGCGGGCTCCAGTACCGCGACATCGAGCCGGCCGGTGACGCCGCCTTCGACGTTCCAGAGGCGAACGCCGGAGGGGGTGGTCTGCGGCGGACGGAAGGTGTTCACCTGCCAGAACTTCCGAAACTCGGGCTTCGCGGCCTCGACGTCGTCGCGGACGATGATGGCGGCCGGGTTGCCGGGCCGGCCGAGGTTGAGGACGCAGAACTGCCGCACGTAGCCGGTCATCTTGGCGGAGTAGGCGGCGCGGAGGTCGGCGCTGAAGTAGCTGAACGCGGGCGCGGCGTAGGTCGGGCCGTGACTGCAGGCGATGACGCGGCCGTAGTCGAACTGCGGGTTTTTGACGGCCTGCTCCAGCGTGCGGGGGTGGCTTTGGAGGAAACGCGAGCCGCCGTCGTTGGCCTTCGTGGACAGGAAGCGCTCGGCGGGGTCGACGACGAGCACCATGTTCTGGGCGATCGACCTCTTGCCGAAGTTCATGTCGTAGGGCGTGCCGTAGAATTTGTATTGCGCGAGCCGAGCGGCCTGGAGTCCGCGGTAGAAGATCTGGAACGAGCCCGCGTCGGCGTGCTGGTGGTTGCCGAAGTGGTGTCCGCCGCCGCGGATCTCCGCGACGACCTCGGGCGAGTTCGTGCCCATCGTCCAGCCCGTGCGCGCGACCATGCCGCCGAGGACCGGGCCGAAATCGAACGTGCGCGGCAGGACGTCGCGGTTCGTCACGGCGGCGACCTCCGGGTCGTTCAGAAGGAGGACGAGGATGGAACTGCTGTCCCGCAGGCCGCCCTGACGGACCCACTCGCCCTTGACGAGCGGATCGCCGCTGTAGGCGCCGGCGAGGAGGAAGGTGTCCGGATGCCGCCACGGCCGCCGGTCGGGCACGCCGTCGCCATCGCGCAGCAGTTCGCCGCTGGGCAGGCGCATCTGGATCCAGTAGTTGGGGACGCCCTTGATGTTCGGATCGAAGACCTCCCGGCCGCACATCCGCCGCATCAGCCACGCCGCGTGCATCTCCCATGCAAAGCGGTAGGCGGCGTAGTTGATGCCCTGGTTGTGGCGTGGCGACCGGTATTCAAAACGGCGAAGGGGGACGAGTTGCTCCAGCACGTGCCAGGCGCAGTAGCGGTAGGGCTCGGAGTCGTCGTCGTAGATCGCGATCGACATCGCCAGCAGGTCGCGGTTGATCTGCGCCTCGTTGCCGTGGCTGTTGACGATGCTCTGACGGAACGGCGGCCAGCCGCATTCCATGCTCTCGGCGAGGCGCAGGAGATGACGGCGCAGGAGCGCGCGTTCGTCCGGCGTCAGCAGGTCGTGGCACCAATCGTAGACGCACGCGGCGGCATAGATCGCGGCGCCGACCTCGCGGGTGATGTCGAGCAGGTTGCCGAACTCGACGCGCGGCAGGTAGGCGAGCATGAGGTCCGCCGCCTCGCGCCCGGCCTTGTCATCGCCCGCTGAGAGCCGGCAGAATGCCTTGGCGAGCGCCGCCTGTTCGAGCGGCGTGTTGTAGGCGACCTCGCCATCCGCCGGCGGCTGGTAGGCGAACGGCTTCGCCGCGGCGGTGCGGATGCGGTCCCAGTGCGGCTTGTTCTCGGGGTGGTCGAGGTTCGCGCGGATCCTCGCGAGCGACGCGGCGTCGACCCAGAGGCGCGGATGTGCAGGAGGCGGGAGGATGGGGGGCTGATACGCTGCGGCGTCGGCCGGCACCGAGGGCGGTTTGTACGGGTGGAGCACGATGCGGTCGAGCCGCACGCCCGCGGGCAGGAGGAGGGCGATCTCACGGTCCGCGGGGCCGATGTCGAAGATGCCGGCGTTCTCGCGGCACAACGGCTCGTCCTCCCACGGCAGATAGATGACGCGCCGGGTCGGCCGCCGGTCCCCAACCCGGATGGTCGCGTAGATTGAATCGTGCTTGCTACGGGCCGCGCGCATCCGCGCCGCCGCGGCCTCGTCGACCGTCGCATAGGTGACCAGGACGAACCGGCCCGTGACGGCCGCCGGGATGCCGAACGCAAGGTCGGTCGGCGCCGGCCGGGCGTCCTCCGTCGCCGCGACACCCGCGCGCAGCGCAACGCCTTTGCCGCCGCTCATCGCGTCGTGCGCGATGATCTCCACGCGCTCCGGATCGAGCTTCGCCGCCTCCGCCTCAAGCGCGATCTCTTTCGTCGCCGCCGGCAGCGCAATAGCCGCCGCCATTCCATATGCGGCGCTCCAAAGAGTCCATTTCTTCATGAACGGATGGGACCACAAGCCCGGCGGGCTGTCAAAGACGTGGCGGAGGGAAGGCAACACAAAGACGCAAAGGGCGCGAAGGCTAAGACAACGAGGACAGGATGCGGACAGGGATGGATCAGGGATGGTTGGATGGGTGCAGGAAGGATGCACCGCATGCTCAGCGTTTCGGGGACTTCTGAGATATCCTGCATTCATCGACTCATCCATCCAGCCATCCATCCTTCCGCGCCTCTTCGTTTGGCGTTGCGGCGGGGGCGCGTGAGGGATAGCGTGGACGGACTTTTCGGAGGGACGGCGAATGCGAATGCGGATGCTGTGCGGGTGGATGGCAGGGCTTGCGGTGGCGGGTGGGGTGGCGGCGGCGGAGGTGGCGGGGCGCGATCCGGCGAAGCTGCCGCTGCTGGGGGCGGAGTATCCGCGGGTGTTCTTCTTCCGCGGGGCCGAGGGCGCGGCGCGGCGGGCGACGGACTACAACGCGTGGGACGCCGAACACTCGCGGCTGATGGGGATCATGGGCAAGTGCCTCGACGAGGAAATCGTCGGCCACACCGCCCGGAACCCCGAGTACTTCAACCGCTTCAAGGAGAGGCATCCAACTCAGGCGGTGATGCTGCATTTCAACGGGAACTCGCGGGATCCGCGGTACGAGACCGGCACGTACTTCCCCGGGCACTGGGTTTACCGCCGCGCGACGGCAATCGCGGTCGACGTCCCGGCGGTGGAGGGCGAGACAGACATCCGCGTCGAGGATGTCTCCGACTTCAAGACCGGCGCGGGCCGCTACCACACGTCGAACGACGACATCGCCCTCTTCGGCGCCACCGCCGCCGGCATCCACGACTGGGCGCACTGCGAGCAGGTGCAGCTCGTCTCGGTCGATGCGAAGGCGAAGACGATCCGCGTGAAGCGCGGCTGCTACGGAACGAAGCCGCTGGCGTTCAAGGCCGGCGCCGCACGCGCCGCCGCCCATGCAGTCGAGGGACCCTGGGGCAAGACCAACAACCTGCTGTGGTTCCACAACTTCGCGACGCATTGTCCGCGCGATCCGCAGGGAAAGACCTGTGCCGACCGGGTTGTCGACGACCTCGCGCGCTGGTTTTCGCCGGCCGGCGTGCTGGGCCGGTTCGACGGGATGGAGTTCGACGTGCTGTTCCATGTGACGCGTGGCGACACCGACGGCGATGGCACGGAGGATGACGGCGTGGTTGACGGGATCAACCGCTACGGCATCGGCGTGATCGGGTTCGCGCGGCAGTTGCGCGAGCGGATGGGCGAGCGGTTCATCCTGCAGGCCGACGGCGCCCTCGGCCCGGGCGGCGTGCGTTCGCAGCGTGCGTTCGGCCTCTTCAACGGTATTGAGAGCGAGGGCTGGCCGAATCTGAATGACTGGGACTTCA
>CAYRFK010000081.1:0-18960 GCA_964423465.1 uncultured Verrucomicrobiota bacterium
TATTCAGCCAGGTAGTGCCCCAGCGTGTCGACCTTGATGTAGTAGGCCCCGTCCGGCAGCGCAGCCACCCGGAACACGCCCGCAGTATCGGTCTGCGCATAGTCGAAGAAATTGGTGCCCCGGTAGACGTCCACGAAGGCGTCCGCGATGGCCTGTCCGGATGTGGTGACCACGTACCCCGAGATGGCGGCCCCCGCGGTAAAGGAGAAGTCGCGGCCGGTCACGACCTGTCCGGTGGCCACGGCGACCGGATCAGCCCCGTCCAGGGCTGGCTGGCCCGGCGAGGTCATCAACTTCTGCTGGAACCAGAGTTCCACGTAACTGCCCAGGGTGTCGGTCCCCAGGTAGTAGCTGCCCGCAGGCAGGCCCTTCAGCATGAAGACCCCGTTCGTGTCGGAACGGTCGAACTCGAGACGTGTTCCCGTCGGGCCGAACAGGTCGACGTAGGCCCCGGAGACCAGGCTTCCCGATTCGTTTCGCAACGTGCCCCTGATCTCCGCCGCCACCGCCAGTCCGATGTTGACATTGGTGAGCGTGCCGCCGGCCGCAACGGAGAGCGCAGGAATTCCCGCCTCCGCCGCGGCCACGGAATCGAACGCATTCGACAGGTTGTGCCATTTGTCCACGTACGCCCCGAGTGCATCGGTGCGCACGGCGTAGGTTCCGGCTGGAAGCCCGGCCAGACGGTAGACGCCGTTGGTGTCCGTGAGGTCGGAAAGGAAGCGCCCCCCGGCGGGCAGGTATGCGTCCACGTATACACTGGCCAGAGGCGTGCCGGCGGGGCCCGTCACCCGCCCGGTGATGGCCCCGGCCCTTTCGACGGATACGTTCACCCCCGTGACCGAGGCGTAGGACGCGACCGCGATCAGCGTCGCGCCGGCCTCGATCGGATCGAAAAACGTGGCGTCCGATGCGCCCGGAACATTGTCGAACCACTCCTCGGCGTAGGCGCCGAGCGTGTCTGTGTGAACGTAGAACCCGCCCGCACCGAGGTTGCTGAAACGGTAGTTGCCCAGACTGTCGGTCGCGGTGAAGTCGAAGTACTCTCCGGATTCGTCGTACAGATCGATGAACACGTTGGCCAGACCCCCGCCGGACACGGCGGTCACCCGGCCGGCCAGGGATCCGGCATGGGCCAAAGAGCCCGACGCCAGAATTGCCGCGGACAGCACAAGGACTCTGTGTTTCTTCATTGGATTCCAAGCGTGAGACGGGGCAGTTCCCGTGCCAGGTGAGTGGCGTGATGCGCAAGGTTCTTCATGAGAATCGATTGCACTTGCAAGGTCTTCCTGGACGCCGGGGCTCATGGCGCGGGTGGGGACTATTTCCCATGCGCGTGGGGGGATAGTCCCCACTCATGCCGGGCGGAAACGGACTTTCCGCGCGGCCCCTACGCTCCGTGTGGGCTGTCGCGACCATGAGGATCCTACGCTTTTGCGAGTCGGTACCGGAGGAAGTCCCGGTTCACACCAAGGAGGCGCGCTGCCGCAGAGACATTGTCGCCCGTCTGCCGGAGGGCAAGGCGGATCAGGCGCATCTCGGCCTGCTCGATCGAGAACCCGTCCTCGGGGAAGCGCCAGCCTGGATGGAGCCAGTCGTCCGGCACGCCCGCGGGGCTTGCCGTCATCGCCTCCGGCAGGGTGTCCAGATCGAGCGGCCCGTCTCCGTGCAGGACCACCTGCCGTTCCAACTCGTGCTTGAGTTCGCGGACATTGCCCGGCCAGGGGTAGGCCAGAATGCGCTGGACGCCCCGGGGCGATATCTCGGCGTGCGGGGTCCGATACTGCCGCCGGATCGGGGCCAGCAGGTGGTTCGCGAGGGCGATGAGATCGCCGGCGCCGCGACGCAGCGGGGGGAGGTCGATCCGGATCACGTTCAGTCGATGATAGAGATCTGCGCGAAAGGTGTTCTCCGCGACCTTCTGCTGAAGGTCGTCGAGCGAGGCTGCGATCAGGCGGACATCGATCTCGATGCGCTGGTTCCCGCCGACTCGCCGGATGCAACCGTCCTCGATCGCCGTGAGCAGCTTGGCTTGGGAGGCGAGCGGAAGGCTGGCGATCTCGTCGAGCAGCAGCGTGCCTCCGTCGGCCGCCTCGAACAACCCGATCCGGGTTCCCTTTGCGTCCGTGAAGGCCCCGCGCTCGTGGCCGAACAACTCGGACTCAATGAGCCCATCCGACAGCGTGGCGCAGTTCAAATCCACGAAGGGCCGTTCCGCCCGCGGACCCGCGTAGTGGATCTGGCGTGCCAGCGTGGTCTTTCCGGTCCCTGTTTCCCCGACGATGAGCAGGGGGGCCGGCCGGTCGCCCATCCGGTGGTCCACGTCCAGAATGCGTACAACCTGGAGGCGGATGGGCTCCATGGAGGCTCCGAAGAACATATCTCCGTTGCGCGGCAGGCTGTGAACGCGCTCGTGTTCGAGGCGCCGGCGGGCCTCCCGGCGCTGCTTGCAGCGCTCGAAGACCAGCGGCAGTTGAAACGGATCGAAGGGCTTCGCGAGGTAGTCCGCCGCCCCGTTCCGCAGCGCCTGGATCACTGTCTCGATGTCTCCCTGACCGGTCATGACGACGACGGGCGTCGTCTCGGGGAACAGGTGCTCCCGGAGGAGATCCAGGCCGTTCCCGTCCGGAAGATTGACGTCAAGCAGGACCATGTCATGGTCGGCCGCGGCGGCTTCCGCCCGCGCCTCGGCCAGGCTTCCCACCGCCCGGACCTCGGCCTCGGACTGCATCAGGAGGGCGAGAAGCCGCTTGCGCAGGGTGAGGTCGTCCTCGACGATCAACAGCCGCCGGCCCTGCATGGAGAACCGCGAAGCAGGAGCGCCGCCGTGTCGGTTCGATGCCATCGGCCCCGTCCTTCCTGTCGCTCGATCCACAAGACCTGAACCCCGTGCATGGTCGCAGCCGTGCGACGAGTGGGCATGATAACAGCAAGGGCGCCGACGCAACAGCGGGAGAACCGCTGCGGCGCCAGCGTCCGGAAAGGCCCCGCCGGAATCAGCGGGTCAGGCACGAGCCGTCGCGCAGGCGCTGACGGCTCTGGGTCTTCGACTGCGTCGCCGACCCGGTGCACGTGGCGCTCTTCTGCTGAAGCCGCTGGCGGGTCCTGTCGCCGCTGCCGGTCCCCGTGCAGGTTCCGCCCGCCGCCTGCGCAGCCACCGCGCCGAGGGCCAAGGCCGCCACCACCGCCATCATTATCGCCTTCATCGCTGTCTCCTTCCACGAGCCGCGCCTGTGCGGACGTCATGTCCGCCCGCATTGCGGTCTACATAGGCTCTACACCGCCGCCCCTGGAAAAGTCACAACGCTCCGCAAGCACACTTCCGGCACGGCCCGGGAGGAAGTGCCAAACCGGAATTACGAAGCGCGAAACAAGTTCGGTACCACAAATCGGAAAGCACGAATGCGAACAGAACCGGGCAGACTCCCGGTGGTTCGGGTTGGCCGGTCGGCCTGTTGCTGATTCATAGCTATTGACATAGCTATTCTTATGCGTAACGTGTTTGGTGAACGAACGATGGGGAACACGACATGCGAACGGTACAAATGACACTGGATGAGTCACTTGTCGACCAAGTCGACGCGGTGGTCCGCGAGCTTAAGACCACCCGGTCAGCCTTCACGCGCGACGCACTCCGTATCGCGTTGCATGCTGCGAGAGTGCGTGACATGGAGATGAGGCATCGATCCGGTTACCAACGTAAACCCGTCGCGGTCGGGGAATTCTCCGCGTGGGACACCGAGCACGCATGGGGCGATTCGTGAATCGGGGAGAAGTCCGCTGGTACAAGTTCGCGTCCCCTGACAAGCATCGACCGGTCCTGATCCTCACACGCGATTCTGTCATCGAGTACCTGGGTGAAGTCACTGTCGCGCCCATCACGACGACGATACGGGATATTCCGTCCGAAGTCGTCCTGACCCGACAGGATGGGATGCCGCAGGACTGCGCGGTGAACTGCGATCACATCCAGACTGTGGCGAAGGCCAGGCTGGGTTCGAAGATCACGCTCCTGAATGGGGACCGAATGGCCGAGGTCAAGAGCGCAACCGCATTCGCGCTTGGCTTCACGGGCTGAAGGGCGGCCCTCGACCCTCAAGCCTCGGCCGTGCCGCCCGGCTTGCTTTCGGGGTCCTCCTGTGGCTATGTGGACGGCTTTCACCGCGGCGCGGAACGGCGCGAACGGGTTGCGCGGGCGCGCGGGCGGCGGGGGATGGTACGGCGTGGGCATTCGGGACGAAATTGCGAAGCGGCGGACGTTTGCGATCATCTCGCATCCGGACGCGGGCAAGACGACGCTGACGGAGAAATTCCTTCTCTACGGCGGCGCCGTCCAGCTTGCCGGCTCCGTCACGGCGCGCAAGACCCAGCGGTCGACCACGTCCGACTGGATGGAGCTCGAACGCAAGCGCGGCATTTCCGTCAGCTCGACGGTCCTGCAGTTCGACTACGCCGGCGCCACCGTCAACCTGCTCGACACGCCCGGTCACAAGGATTTTTCCGAGGACACCTATCGCGTCCTCACCGCAGTCGACTCCGCCCTGATGGTGGTCGACGCCGCGAAGGGGATCGAGAGCCAGACGCGCAAGCTCTTCGAGGTCTGCCGCAACCGGTCGATCCCGATCTTCTGCTTCATGAACAAGATGGACCGGCCGACGCTCGAGCCGCTCGCGCTGCTCGACGAGATCGAGCGGACGCTGCAAGTCCACGTGTTCCCGGTGAACTGGCCGCTTGGCACCGGCTTCGACTTCAGGGGCGTCTACGACCGGCACACGAAGGATGTGCATCTCTTCGAGCGGCTCGCCGGCGGTGGCGCCTACCGCGCGCCGGTCTCGATCGGCTCGATCACGGACCCGTTCGTCCGGGAGCGCCTCGACGAGGCGTCCTACGCGAAGGTTGTCGAGGAACTCGAGATCCTCGAGGGGGCCGGCAGCGAGTTCGACCGCGGCGAGGTCCTCTCCGGCGGCACGATCCCGGTCTTCTTCGGCAGCGCGCTGAACAACTTTGGCGTGCAGTTGCTGCTCGACGCCTTCCTCAAGCAGTCCGCGCCGCCCGCGCCGCGGATGAGCGGGGAGAGGGAGATCCCGACCGACCACACCGCGTTCTCGGGGTTCATCTTCAAGATCCAGGCGAACATGGATCCAAACCATCGTGACCGCATCGCCTTCGTGCGCGTCTGTTCCGGCAAGTTCGAGCGCGAGATGGCCGTCCGGCACAGCCGCACCGGGAAGATGGTCCGCCTGAACAGTTCGCACAAGCTCTTCGGCCGCGACCGGGAGACGGTGGACGAGGCCTACGCGGGCGACATCATCGGCATCGTCGGTCACTCCGAGTTCGGCGTCGGCGACACATTGACGGAGGAGGAGGGGATCCATTACGACGAGATCCCGCACTTCACACCGGAGGCGTTCCTCTACCTGAGCAATCCGAATCCGTACAAGGGCAAGCGGTTCCGCGAGGGCCTCGACCAGTTGCTGCAGGAGGGCGTGATTCAGGAGCTGATCCTCGACTCCAGCACGCAGAACACGCGGCTGCTCGCGGCGGTCGGGCCGCTGCAATTCGACGTCGTCCGCTTCCGCCTCGAGTCCGAGTACGGTGCCGAGACCCGTGCCGAGCCCGCGCCGTGGCGGATCCTGCGGTGGATTGCGCCGACGGTGACCGACGAACTGTTCCGCGAGATGAATCTTCCGATGGGTTGCCAGCCGGCGCGTACGAAGGAAGGACAGCGCGTCGTGATGTTTCCGACCGACTGGGCGCTGCAGTACTTCGTCGAGAAGAACCCGGCCATCCAGATTTCGACCCTTCCGTACACCTCCCGCTCCGTCCGCGCCGCGTCGCGCTGACCCTCGTCCGTCCGCGACCCGGTTACCGGGCGGATCTCCAGCCCCTCTTGCGCCCCCGCGACCTTGCGTCGCGGGACGGGAAGACACCCGGCTCCGGTAACACAAGGCCACCGGACGTCATACATCGGAGCGGGACCTCCGCCGCCTTGAAGTGTAACGTCAGCCGATGCGGTCGCATCCGCCAGTGTTACACATGGACGGTGTCTCGCGGCCCGCCGGGCGGACGCGAGCGGCGGCGTCCAAGCCTTGAAAAGTCTCTCTCCATGGGCGCGCGGCATGGGGACACACTTTATAAACTGTGACCCCGTGCTCCGTCGGGGTGTCCGTTGGGGTGTCCGTTGGGGCTGACAGTGGGCGGGGGACGTGGCAGGCTGGGGCCGGAGCGGCGATGACGGCGACGGAACATGTGCGCGGGGCGTCCGGGCGGGCGGGGTTCGAGGCGACGCGGTGGAGCGTCGTGTTCGCGGCCGGCAGCGACGATGCCGCGCAGGCGGCGGCGCTCGAACACCTGTGCGGGACCTACTGGTATCCCCTCTATGCGTTCGTCCGCCGCCAGGGGCGCAGCCCCGAAGACGCACAGGACCTCACGCAGGCCTTTTTCGCGAGGCTCATCGCCAAGCGCGATCTCGCCGCCGCCGACCCGGTCCGAGGCCGCTTCCGCTCGTTCCTGCTCGCGGCGATGAAGCACTTCCTTGCGAATGAATGGGACAAGGCCCGCGCGCTCAAGCGCGGCGGAGGGGTGCACGTGACCTCGCTGGACGCGGGCGACGCCGAGACGCGCTACCTCCGCGAACCGGCGGATCCCGTCACGCCCGAACGGATCTTTGAACGCCGCTGGGCATTGACGCTGCTCGACGAGGTCCTCCGCCGCCTCCGCGCCGACTACGAAGCCCGCGGCCAGCGAGTCCTGTTCGAGTCGCTCAAGGACACCCTGACCGGCGGCGGAGGCGAGGACGGCCACGCCGCGGCCGCCCTCCGCCTCGGCATGACCGAGGGCGCCGTCAAGGTGGCAGCCCACCGCCTGCGCCGCCGCTACCGCGACCTGCTTCGCACCGAGATCACCGCCACCGTGGACACCCCCGCCGAGGTGGACGACGAACTCCGTCACCTGTTTGCCGTGCTGAGCGTGTAACCTTTGCGGGCCGGCGCTTCAGGAAGGGGTGGAAGGAGAATGCGGCCATGATTGGACGGATGGAAGTCTTGCTGGTGCTGGTTCTGCTCGGCGGGTTCGGGGTCGCCCTGATCGTCGTCCTGGCTGTCGTCCTCGGTCGCCGCGGCAAGACGGCAGCGCCTGCGGCGTCAACACAACCAGCTGCGGCAAGCTTGGTTGCAATCACAACTGTCGACGCGTCTGCGCGTCTCTGTCCCCACTGCGGGACGGGGCTGGCGGCCGACGCGCCGGAGGGGCTCTGTCCGGTGTGCCTCGTGAAGGGGGGCATGCCGACCGGTGTGCCGCTGACGGCGTCCGCCGGTGCCGCCGCCCCCGCGGATCCGCCGGCGAATCCGCGCGACCTCGCGCCGCGGTTTCCGCAACTGGAGATCCTCGATGTCCTCGGCCGGGGCGGGATGGGGGTCGTCTACAAGGCCCGCCAGCCGCGCCTCGACCGCCTCGTCGCCCTGAAGATCCTCCCAGCCTCGCTCGCCGCGACGCCGGGCTTCGCCGAGCGTTTCGAGCGCGAGGCCCGCGCGCTGGCCCGGTTGAACCACCCGAACATCGTCGCCGTCTACGATTTCGGACAGGCGGACGGGCTGTTCTTCCTGCTGATGGAGTACGTCGACGGATCGAACCTCCGGCAGTTGATCGAGGCGAAGGCTGTTGCGCCGACGCAGGCGCTTGCGATCGTGCCGAAGATCTGCGAGGCGCTGCAGTTCGCGCACGACGAGGGCATCCTGCACCGCGACATCAAGCCGGAGAACATCCTGATCGACCGCAAGGGCCGCGTGAAGATCGCGGACTTCGGGCTGGCCAAGCTGTCCGGCGAGGCCGTGCCGGACGTCACTCTGACGCACCCCGGCATGGTCATGGGCACGCCGCGCTACATGGCGCCGGAGCAGGTCGAGAACGCGAAGACCGTCGACCACCGCGCGGACATTTACTCCCTCGGCGTCGTCTTCTACGAGATGCTCACCGGCGAACTGCCGATCGGCCGCTTCGCGCCGCCGTCGCAGAAGGCGCAGGTCGACGGCCGCCTCGACGAGGTCGTGTTCAAGACCCTGGAGAAGGAACCCGACCGCCGCTACCAGCACGCCAGCGAGGTCAAGACCGCGGTCGAGAGCCTGCCGCACGACGCGGCACCCGCCGCCGTCCGTCCGCCCGTGGCTCCGGCCGCTGCGCCTCATCCGCGGCGTGGGCTGGGCATCCTGAGCCTGATCGCAGCCATCGCGGGGCTTGCGCTGCCGGTCCTGCTCGCGCTGGGCGGAGGACTGCTTCTCGGGCTGCTCGGCGTCGGAATGAAACTCGTGGTCCTTGCGTCGCTGCTCCTGTTTGCCGCCCTTGAATTGGTCGCCCTCGGCTGCGGTATCGCCGCGCGGCGGACGGGCGCCGGCAAGGCCGGCCTGATCATCTCGGCCATCTCCCTGTCGCTGCCGATCGTTGTGATCCCGGTCGTGTGGTGGGGCGCCTCGAGCGTGCGGACGGCACCGGCCCAGGAGTTCCACTACCGCGAGGTCGCCTTTGGCCCCGGCGACCGGCCGCTGGCAGCCTCCATGGTCGAGCAGAACGGTGCGTGGGTCGCCGACTGCACGGAGGCGCAGACGCTGCGCCTGTACGAGGTGTTCGATCCGGGCCTGTCGGGCGTTACGGTGTTCTACAGCGCCGAGGTGCGGACCGAGAACACGCGCGGCCCGGTCCATCTCGAGATGTGGTGCCGGCTTCCCGGGAAAGGCGAGTTCTTCTCCCGCGGGCTCGACCAGACGGTGACCGGAACGACGGGCGGCTGGGTGACGATGAAGATTCCATTCTTCCTCAAGCCCGGCCAGACGCCGGACCTCATCAAACTCAACGTCGTCGCCGGCGGCCCCGGCCGCGTCGCGGTGCGCAACGTGCGGCTGTCGGCCAAGGCCCCGTAAGGGGCGCCGCGGCTTGTCACCGGTCGCCGCCTCGTTGATGATGGCCGCGCGGCATCGGCGTGAGAGAATCAGGCAGGAGAACAGGACCATGAGCATGGAATCAAGAGTCGGCGGAGCGTCCCGCCGGGAGTTTCTCGGCGGCCTGGGGCTTGCCCTCGCGGCCGCGGCGATGGCTGGGGCGGCGGAGGGGCGGCGTCCGCGGATCCTGCTGCGGTCGTCGTGGCAGGTGGTGAACATCGGCGACATCGCGCACACGCCGGGCGTGCTGGCGCTGATCGAGAAGCACATCCCCGGGGCCGAGGTGCGGCTGTGGGCGTCGGGCGATCTCTCGGACGAGGTGGCGGCGATGGAACACAAGCGGTTTCCGGCGCTGAAGATCGTGAAGGGGTCGATCGGCGCGGACGGCAAGGCCTCGGGCGCGGAGCTGGCCGACGCGGTTGCATGGTGCGACTTCCTGCTGCACGGGTCCGGGCCGTCGTTTGTGGCGACGAAGGACGTCGCGGCCTTCGAGAAGGCCACCGGCAAGCCGTTCGGCATCTACGGCATCACCTATGGCGGGGTGGACGAGACGGTGCGCGGCCTGATGAGCCGTGCGAAGTTCGTGTACTTCCGTGACACCGTGTCGCTGGCGAAGGCGAAGGCCGACGGCGTGAAGTCGCCGGTGATGGAGTTCGGCCCCGACGGTGCGTTCGCGTGCGATCTGCGCAACGACGCGGCGGCGGACGCCTTCCTGCGCGCGAACGGGCTCGAGGCCGGGAAGTTCCTCTGCTGCATCCCCCGGCTGCGCAACACGCCATACTGGAAGATCAAGGACCGGCCCATGGACGCCGCCAAGCACGAGCGCAACGAGGCGATGAAGGAGCACGACATCGGGCCTGTGCGCGAGGCGGTGGCGGCGGTCGTCCGGGAAACCGGCATGAAGGTGCTTGTGTGCCCCGAGGATATGAGCCAGATGGCCGTGGGCAAGGAGATGATCGTCGACAAGCTGCCGGAGGATGTCCGCAAGGGCGTCGTCTGGCGCGAGAAGTTCTGGCTCACGGACGAGGCGCTGAGCACGTACCTCCGCTCCGCGGGCCTCTTCGGCCTCGAGATGCACTCGCCCATCATGTGCATCGGAAACGGCGTCCCGGCGATCGTCTGCCGCTTTGCCGAGCAGACCAGCAAGGGATTCATGTGGCAGGACATCGGCCTCGGTAACTGGCTGTTCGATTTCGACCGCGAGGAGGAGATTCCGAAGCTGCTCCCGGCCGTTCTCGCCATGGCCCGCGATCCTGCCGCCGCCCGCGCGAAGGTCGCGAAGGCCCGCGCCTTCGTCGAGCGCCGCCAGAAGGCCACCATGGCCGTCGTCGCACGATCGGTCCCGCCGCGTTGACAGTCCGCGGGGCCGGGGCTATATCGCATCGGCCTGCGGGGCGCGGCGGGATGCCGGCGCCCGGCGGGCATCAACCCATGGCCAGCATCGTTCTCAAGCACGTGTCGAAGGACTACCCCGGCGGCGTCGCGGCCGTTCGGGAGGTCTGTCTCGACATCGCGGATCGCGAGTTCGTGGCGCTGGTCGGCCCGTCGGGCTGCGGCAAGTCCACGACGCTGCGGATGATTGCCGGGCTCGAGGAGGCGACGAGCGGGGACATCCTCATCGACGGCCGCCGAGTCAACGACGTGCCGCCGCGCGACCGCGACCTCGCGATGGTGTTCCAGAACTACGCGCTGTACCCGCACATGTCGGTTGCGGAGAATCTTGCCTTCGGCCTGCGGCTGCGGCGCGTGCCGCGCGACGAGATCGGGCGGCGCGTCGGCGAAACGGCCGACCTGCTCGGTATCGCGGACCTGCTCGGGCGCCGGCCGCGCGCCCTGTCCGGCGGCCAGCGACAGCGCGTCGCCCTCGGCCGGGCCATCGTCCGCCGCCCCCGCGCCTTCCTGTTCGACGAGCCGCTGTCCAACCTCGACGCCCGGATGCGCGTGCAGATGCTCGTCGAGATCAGCCGCCTGCACCGGCGGCTCGACGCGACAATGGTCTATGTGACGCACGACCAGGTCGAGGCCATGACGATGGGGGACCGGGTGGTCGTGATGAAAGACGGCGCGATCCACCAGGCGGGCCCGCCGCTGGAGATCTACGACCGGCCGGCGGACCGCTTCGTCGCAGGGTTCATCGGCAGCCCCCCCATGAATTTCATCGACGGTGGCCTCGTCGGGCGCGACGGGGGGCTGTGGTTCGAGGCGCCGGGCGTCGCGCTCCGCCTGCCGCTCTCCGTGGCGGAGGCGATCGGGGCGTCGCGGGCGGGAGCCGCGGTGACGTTTGGCGTCCGGCCGGAGGCCCTCCAGATCCGTGCCGGCTGTTCCGCCGCCGGCACCGGCATCGAGGCGGTCGTGGACGTGGTGGAATCCCTCGGCGCAGACACCTTGGTCCACGCGGCGGCAGGCCCCCACCGCCTGGTGGCCCGCTCGCCCGAGCGGGTTCCGGCCGGCGCGCGCCCGATCGTGCTGGAGCCGGACGCGGCGCGATGGCATTTCTTTGACTCGGAATCGGGGCGGGTTTTGGGATAAAAGACGCTGATGCCGGAGAACATGACAGCCTTGTGGCAGACGGTCGCGGCGGCCGTGATCGCCTTCGTGCTGCTGGCGCTGGCCTACAGCTACGTCAAGTACGAGCGCCTGATGCGGTTGGCGCGGAGCGGCGGCGGTGGCGGGCTCACGCCGCACGACGCTTTCCTGCTGGCCATCGCGCGACGGCTGGCCATTGGCAGCGCGGGCCGGGGCGCCTTCTCGGTGATCCTCCTGCGCTTGGCTGGTGCGCCGGATGCGCCGGGATCCGCCGAGGTCCTGCCGGTTCTCAAGGCGGCGATACGCCGCAGCGATGACATCATGGTGCTGGACGATCGCCGCATCGGCGCCATTCTCGATCTGGAGTCCGCGCACCTCGGCGGCGTGCTCGACCGCTGGCGGCAGCGGTTGGGCGCCGCCGCCCGGCCGGGGATAGCGCCTCTGGAGGGGGCTTGGTTCGGCGTTGCGATGTATCCGGATGCCGGCGAGACCGGCCCCGAGTTGGTCGAGGCAGCGGAGAAGGCGCTGGCGGATGCGTCGGCCCGGCCCGCCGGGATTTTGGTGGGCGACCTCCCGCCGGCCGCGCCGGCGGCGGCGGAGGAACCCGTACCGCCGTCCGAAACGGTTCTGCTGGATCCCCTGACCGGCATCCTGCGTGAGGACAAGATGGGCGGCGCGGCGCGCAAGTTCATTGCCCGGTGCCGCCGCGACGGGCTGCCGGTCTCCGTGTTGCATGTGGATATCTGCCGGCTCGAGGACGTCAACCGCCGGATGGGCCGGGAGGCGGGCGACGCGGTCCTCCGGTCCTTTGGCGCACTCCTGTCCGCCCACGTCCGCGAAACCGATCTGATCGGGCGCTACGGGGACGACGAGTTCCTTGCGGTGCTCGAATGCGCGCCGCCCGACGCCGTGATCGCGTCGCGCAGGCTCGTGGAGTGTGTGCGCGATGCGGCGGTAACCATCGGATCCGCCCGCGTGCCCTTTGCCGTCTGCATCGGCATCGCGGGCAGCGGCGGCACCGGGTCGACGCCTGGGCACGTGATCGACGCCTCGGGAACCGCTCTCCGCCAGGCCCGGAAACAGGGGCCGAATTCATGGACCGTCTACGACCGCGCCATGGGGCTGAACGACAGCCCCGAGCGCGAGACGGAAGACGTCTTCTGATGGCCGCAGTCTGAAAGGAAATGCCATGCTTCGTCTGGGAGTGAACATCGACCACGTCGCCACGCTGCGGCAGGCCCGCGGGACCGCCTACCCCGACCTCGTCGAGGCGGCCCGGGTCTGCATGCAGGCCGGGGCGCACGGGATCACGGTCCATCTCCGCGAGGACCGACGCCACGTGCAGGAGGCGGACGTCCGCGCGGTCCGCGCGCTTCCGGGCGTTCCGCTCAACCTTGAGATGGCCAACTCGCCGGAGATTCTGGCGATCGCGATCGAGGTCCATCCGGACGAGGTCTGCCTCGTTCCCGAGCGCCGGCAGGAGCGGACGACCGAGGGCGGGCTCGACGCCGCCGGACAGGAACACGAACTGCGCCCATGTGTTGAGGCGCTGCGCGCCGCGGGGATCGCCGTGAGCCTTTTCATCGAGGCCGACCGCCGGCAGTTGGAGGCGGCCGCGCGCCTCGGCGCGCCCTACGTCGAGCTTCACACCGGTCGCTACTGCGATCTCGCCGGCGCCGCCGCCGCGGCGGAACTCGACCGTCTCGTCGAGGGCGGCCGCATCGGCGCCGCGCTCGGGCTGCGCGTCAACGCCGGCCATGGCATCAATCTGGCCAACCTGCCCGGCATTCTCGAGATTCCGAACCTCGACACGCTGAACATCGGCCACAGCCTCGTCTGCCAGGCCGTCTTCACGGGCCTCGGCCCGGCCGTCCGCGAGATGCGTGCCGGGATGAACGCCTACCGCGGGGGCCGCGCATGACGGTACGCCGCCGCCCGCATGCGCCCCGGTCCCCGCGCCGCGCGGCTCCGCCCGTGGCGGGGGAGTGCGTGATCGCGGTCGGCATCGACCTCGTCGAGAGCGACCGCGTCCGCAAGGCAATGGAGGCGTGGGGCGACCGATTCATCGGAAGGGTCTTTCGCACCGACGAACGCGCCTACTGTGACCGGCAGGCCGCGCCCTGGCGCCACTACGCGGGCCGGTTCGCCGTCAAGGAGGCTGTCGCGAAGGCCTTCGGCACCGGCATCGGCGATTCGCTGGGATGGAAGGACGTCGAGGTCGCGCGCAACCCGGTGACCGGAGCCCCCGCCGTCACGCTCCACGGCCGCGGTTGGCGCCTGGCCGCCGAACGCGGCGTGACCCGCGTCCTCGTCAGCCTCGCCCACGGCCGCGACCTTGCGATCGCACAGGCAACCCTGGTGGGAAGGGCGGAGGAAGTGGAAAACTCCAAACTCCAAGGAAGTGAGAAGTCATAAGGAGGGAAGGATGAAGGGCACCGTCACGAACCGCCCTCCGACTTCCTCCCTTGCTCCTTCCCGACTCTGAACTTCCTTGGAGTTTGGAGTTTCCCTACTTCTCCCCAAGGTTCCTCACCCGCAGATTTCTGTACGCCACCGGACCGTGGTCACCCTGGAGCATCAGGGGACCGAGGGCCTTCTCGTCGTTGAAAGTGGAGGCGCGCGTGGGGCCGGTGACCTCCTCGTTCTCGTGGATGACGATTCCGTTGTGGACAACCTTCACGAACCGCGCGTTCTCCGTCTTCCGGCCGGCTGCGTCGAAGCGCGGCGCACGGAATGTGATGTCGAACGTCTGCCATTCGCCGGGCTTCTTCGCGGCGTTGACGCGCGGGGGCTTCCCCTCGAACCCGCGGTTGTCGGCCCATCGCTGGTAGATGCCGCCGCAGTCGGAATGGTGGGGCTCCTTCACCGCGAAGCTGTCAAAGACCTGGATCTCGTAGCGCGCCATCAGGTAGACGCCGGAGTTTGACTTCTCGGGGACCATGAAATCGACGTGCAACTCGACGTCACCCCATTCCTGCTTGGAGAGGAGATTCGATGTCCGTCCCTGTGCGCCGTTGACGATTGCGCCCGTGCCAGGTTTCGTTTCGAGCGCCTTCGGGTTGGATGCGCCCTTGGCCACGTCACCCGCGACCGCCCACTCGCCCGTCGGCGGACGCCAGGCGTCCAGTCCGCCGCCCCGAAGAAGGTCGACCTCTCCCGCCCCCGCCCCCGCCGTCCACAGCATCGCCGTCGCCGCAAAGAACCTCTTCATACGTGTGCCTCCGGATTCAACAGCCAACATCCAATACCCAATACCCAGCATCCAACAACCGGGATCCGCCCGCGTGCCGCGTGCAGGGTTGCATCACACGAGCTCCGCGAAGACGGTGTCACTGATGAAGAGCGCGCGCTCGGCAAGCCGGATGCCGGTGGGGGTGCGTTCCAGCAGGCCTTGCGCGACGAGCCGCCCGATCTCGGCGCCGCACAGGTCGTCGAGGTCGAAGCCGGTTCTGGTGCGGAAGACCGCGGCGTCGACGCCGTCGAGGCGGCGGAGCGAGAAGACCAGCGTCTCCCGCGCGCGCTTTTCGGGCGCCAGGCGCTCCTCGAAGGCGACGGGCGTCCAACCTCTGGACACGACATCGGCCCAGGCTTCCAAGGTCCGGACGTTTCCCCACCTGGCGCCGCCACGGTGCGAATGGGCGGCGGGGCCGCAGCCGAGGTACTCGCCGCCGCTCCAGTAAAGCAGGTTGTGGCGGCATTCCATGCCCGGTCGCGCGAAGTTACTTATCTCGTAGTGGCGGAAGCCTGCGGCCGCGAGGCGCGTCCGGACGAGGTCGTAGTCGGCGAGTGCCTGGTCCTCCGCCACGGGTTTGACGGCCCCCATGTCCACGAGCGCCGCCAGCGGGGTGCCGTCCTCGACCGACAGCGTGTAGGCGGACACATGATTAGGTTCGAGGGCGAGGGCGCGGTCGATGTCGCGGTTGAGCGCCGCCGCGTCGCGGCCCGGCACGGCGGTGATGAGGTCGATTCCGAGATTTGCAATGCCGGCGTCGCGGAGAATCGCCACGGCGTCGGCAACATCGTCCGCGCCGTGGGCCCGGCCAAGGAACGAGAGTGTGGCCGGATCGAACGACTGCGCGCCCAGGGAGACGCGCGTGACGCCGGCGGCGCGCATGTGCGTCGCCTTCGCCTGGGTGATCGTGCGCGGGTTCGCCTCGCACGTCCATTCGACGGCGTCCGCCGCGTGCGGCGCGACGAGGTCCAGGAGGCGGCCGAAGGACGCTTCCTCCAGCGCTGTCGGGGTTCCGCCGCCGATGAACACCGTGCCCGGGCGGAAGCCGGCCGGGAGGCGGCCGAGTTCCATATCGAGGCAGAAGAGATATCGGTGGATGCGGTCGGGGTGGGGCGGCGCCTCGGAGGCGAAGTCGCAGTAGGCGCATTTGCGGAGGCAGAAGGGAACGTGGATGTAGAGACCGGCGGCCGGCGGCGTCGCGTCGGCGCGTGAGGCGTCGCAGGCGCCAGCCGTCGGTCCGTCATCACTCATGCCGGACTTCCGCGCGCTGCAGGCCGAGTCCTTCGACGCCGGTTTCGAGAACGTCGCCTGGCTTAAGCAGCAGCGGGGGTGTGCGGGCCGATCCGATGCCGGCCGGCGTGCCGGTGGCGATCACGTCGCCCGGCTCCAGCGTGATGGCCGAGGTGATATGGACGAGGATCTCCGGGATCCGGAAGACCATGTCCGCCGTGGTGCCGTCCTGAAGCACCTGTCCGTTGAGCCGTGCCGTCAGCCGCAACGCGTGGGGGTCGGCGATCTCATCCGCGGTGACGAGAAACGGGCCGAGGGGGCAGAAGGTGTCGAAGCTCTTCCCGTGGAACCACTGCAGCCCGGCCTTCTGAGCGTCGCGATCGGTGACGTCGTTGAGCACGCAGTAGCCCGCGATGCACGACATCGCCGTTTCGCGGCGAAGGTGTTTCGCGGTCCGGCCGATCACCAGCGCCAGTTCCGCCTCGCCGTCGACGCGTCCCGCGCACGGCGGCAGCACGATCGGATCGCAGGGGCCGTTGAGCGACGTGACGGCCTTCGAGAAGATGACGGGGACGGCCGGCACGGGGCCGCCGAACTCCTTCGCGTGCTCGGCATAGTTCTTCCCGAGGCAGAGGATCTTGCCCGGGCGGGCGACGGGCGGGCCGAGGCGCATGCCGTCCGCCGGAACGATCTTCCGTCCGGGTTCCTCCTGTAGCGCGGCCAGCCGGGCGAGGCCGCCGTGGGCAAAGAAGTGGAGGTTGTAGTCGCGGATGTCGAAGGCCATGCCGTTGACATCCAGGATGCCGGCACGGCCGCGGCCGAAGGCATTCTCGATCCAGACGCCGGGCAGTTCGCGGCCCACGGGGCCGAACCTGACGAGTTTCATGGAGCAGTCTCCTTGGGTGGCGAGCGGCGTCCCCGCCACTCGCCCGACTTCACCTTCGACACGGCCCGGCCCAGCTCGCCAAGCGTCTCGCGGGTGTGTCCACCCGCAGCGAGAACTCGGTCCGTGGTCTGAAAATGGCATTTCGCAGCATCGAGCAGCGCCGCCGGGCCGTGTCGGGCCACCAGGTCCGCGGCTGCCGCCTCGACAGCCGGCGATGCGCCTTTCGGCGCGGCCACGCCGAACCGCTCGCCGACCCTGTGCAGCGCATCGAGAAAGGCGCCGCGCGCCAGGATGGAGGCGGCGGCGACGGCGGGATCCGACTCGGCCTTCGGCCGCTGTTCCAGTTGGATATCGCGCCCGTTCTTCAGTAGCGCCTGCTTGATCTGCCGCTCCGGGCCGAATTGGTCCGAGAGCGCGCGGGGGCAGGCCGGGACGAGGTTCAGCAGATCCTCGATCGCCCGCGCATGCCCCCAAGCGAGGATTTTATTGACGCTGCCCATCTTCGCGTACAGGCGGTTGTAGGCGAGGGGGCCAATCGTGACGAGGGCGTGGCGACCCTGTAGCAGCCGCCGAAGGTCACGGGCCATCGTCAGCGCAACGCGGTCACTCGTGATGCGCTTGCTGTCCCGCACCTTCATTCGGTCCAGCTCTGCCACGATGGGCTTGTCGACATACGCCGCCGCGATAACCATCGGCCCCAGGTAGTCGCCCTTGCCGCTTTCGTCGATGCCCATGTGCGGCTCCGACCTCGCGGGGTCGAGAACATCGGCATAACCCAGCGCTGCAGCTCCGAGAATCTGAGGCTCCAGGACGAACGTCACCCAGTCTTCGGCTCCGGCACCCTGGACGACGCACTTTCCACTCTGGTAGAGCACGATCCGGCAATCGGGGCGCTCTGCGGCAACGGTGGCGTAAGGGACCTGCACAGGCATGTAGATCTCGCGCGAAAGCTCCGCCGCCAGCGCCTCTCGCTGGGCGGAATCCAAGGTGTGCGTGAAGCTGGTGCGGCGTTCGCGTTCCATATGCGTACACGATACGGAAATGGGCCGACCGAGGCAACCAGACCCTCATCAAATTTTCTGAGTTTCTAGGTTGACGGCGTCAGCCGGTGCGGCTTTACTACGCATCAGACATAGCTTGTTTGATCGAGGTGTCGGGATATTCGCCGAATGGCGGACGATGAGGAAAGGAAAGAGACCATGAAGCGCAAAGTGTTTGTGATGGGGTTGACGTTGCTGTGCGCCGCTGCATTCACGGCGCCGATCACGACCGCGGCCGCCGAGCGGGGCCGACGGGCAGGCGACGGCCAAGGGGACATGCTCACGCAGGGCGAGTTCGCCAAGTTGCTGGTCAAGGCGCCGATCACGACCGCGGCCGCCGAGCGGGGCCGACGGGCAGGCGACGGCCAAGGGGACATGCTCACGCAGGGCGAGTTCGCCCAGTTGCTGGTCAAGAAGCTCGGGCTGCTCGGCCTCCTTCCTCCGAACCCGAGCGATATGCAGTGTATGATGATCCTGTCCCAGAACGGGATCTTCCCGTCGCCGACGCTTCAGCCGACCGAGCAGAACCCGACGCCGGGCTGGAATTTGGATCCCGACGTGCGGGTTACCTTGGCCGATGTGGCCGTGACTCTCGTTCGCGCCCTCGGACTTGAGGATACCGTTCAGGGAGATAAGGCCGATCCCCAGAACTGGCTGAACGCCCTGCAAGCGGTCAGTGTTCCGACGGATACAGTTCAGGGCGGTGTCCAGACGGTTACTCCGCTCTCGTCGCAGTTGCTTAGCATTGCGGCGGCTCAGACCTCCGGCGACCCGCTGGCGAGCGTCTATGTCCCGTCCACATCCGGCAGCGGGCTCATCAACACGATCACATTCCCCGACATCCCGTCTGCTGTACAGGAGTTGCAGGACGAAGGCATGCCGGGCGCCATGACGCCCACCTGATCGCTTGAACCATGGCGTCACTGGTGCGAGGAATAATCTGACCGTGGAAAAAGGAGAGAAGATGAACAGCAAGCTCGGAATGATCGTGGCCGTGGGGATCCTTGCCGGAACCGCCGCCGGTGCGGCGGAGGGGCAGAACCCGTTCCATGTCGAGAACTCCCTTCGCGTGGGTTTCGACGACAACGTCACGTACGCAGCGGACGACAAGATCGA
>CAYRFK010000082.1:0-18744 GCA_964423465.1 uncultured Verrucomicrobiota bacterium
TTGACGAAAACGGCCTTCTCATGGAAGCCCTGCGGCTACCTCGGACAAACCGACGGCATCGGCGGCCCTTCCGATTCTGTGTGTCCGCCTTCGTGCTTTCCTCCGTGCCCTGTCGTTCGGCCGCCGGGGCCGGCGGCCCTCCCGGTCACTCGCCCCGGGTGCATTCGTGTCCTGTGTCGTACTCGTAATCCTGATCGTAATCGTAATCGTAATCGTCCGATCCGGGCCGCGTGCCGGTCGACAACGGCGTACGACAAGCCGGAGAGGAAGGCCACGAGGAAGAGCGCCCGATCAGTGCCGATTAGTGCGGATCAGTGGTTGGCTTCCGGGCCGGGGGGAGCACGAGGCGCGGAAACGGACGGACGATCGGTGTTCGGTGTTGCGCCGCGCCGCACGTTCGACCACCATCCGGCCCATGAACTCATTCGACAGCCTCTCCCGCCGTTCGTTCCTCGCCCGCACGCTGCAGGCCTCGGCGGTGCTCGCCTCGGGGCGCGCGCTGGCCGCGACGGACGCCGCCCCCTGGCCGCCGCCGATCGCGGTGTTCAGCAAGCTCTACCAGGAACTGAAGCTCGACTATGACAAGGCCGCCGAACTCACCGCCGCCGCCGGGCTGGCGGGCATCGACTGCCCCGTGCGCGCGAAGGGCGAAGTCGAGCCCGAGAAGGCCGCGGACGAGATGCCGCGCTACGCCGAGGCCCTCCGCAAGCGCGGTGTCGGCATGCTGTTGATCACCTCCGACCTGCTGTCCGCCGAGTCGCCGCACGCCGAGACCGTCCTCCGCGCCGCGAAGAAGCTGGGCATCGGCCAGTACCGGCTCGGCTTCCGCAAGATCCCGAAGACCGGCGGGCTCGATCTCGACACGATCCGCGCGGAACTGAAGAGCCTCGCCGCCCTGAACCGCGCGGTCGGCATCACGGGTGCCATCCAGAATCACTCCGGCGCCTACGTCGGCGGGGACCTGACGCAAATGCACGACCTCGTGAAGGATCTCCACCCCGACGAGATGGGCGTCGCCTTCGACCTCGGCCACGCGATCGTCACGCACGGCGCCGACTGGCCGCAGCACTTCGAACGCCTCGCACCGCACATCCGCATCGCCTACGTCAAGGACGTGATCCCGCCGAAACAGTGGCTCGCACTCGGCAAGGGCGAGTTTGAAAAGGCGGACTGGTTCCCGCGCGTACGGAAGCTCAATCTCCGCGCCCCGATCTCGCTCCACATCGAATACGACTGGGCCGCCGGCGCCGAAAAGACCTACGACGGCATGCTCGCCGCCCTCCGCGCCGACACCGACCTCCTCAAGCGCTGGATGGCGAAGGCCTGATCCGCAAAGATCCGGCCCGGAAGCAAACCACTAATCCGCACTAATTGGCACTGATCGGGCGCTCTTCCTCGTGGCCTTCGTCTCCGGAAAGGGGCGAGGGGCGAGGGACCTGTGTCGAGTGTCGGACCCCTCCTGCTCGTAATCCTGATCTCCGGCGCCCGGGCCGGAGGATGGCAAACGAATGGGGACGCCGGACCGGAAAGGCCGCCGATGACGTCGGTTTGTCCGAGGTAGCCGCAGGGCTACGACCTGCGGCGCTGCGGCATCCGACACCGCCCCACCGACCTTCCGTACGGTTCGTGCTGCGTGCCGTCGAAGACCCGGCGAAAGCACCGTTCGCCGACAGGCGATTGACATTCCAAACCGTATCACCCATGATACCATCATGTCGAAACGGCGTCAGGTGGTCATGGACTCGAATGTGCTCGTGTCTGCCTTGAGGTCGAAGCGCGGCCCCTCGTTCGCTCTGCTTTCTCTGGTCGGGACAGGCCGATTCGACATCAACCTGTCGGTTCCGCTCGTACTGGAGTACGAGCAAGTGCTCAGGCGGGGACGGTGGGAGAACAAACCCTCATGGGCTTACGTTTCGGACATCCTGGACTACCTCTGCGATGTGGGCCGGAGGCACAGGATTCACTTCCTGTGGAGGCCGCGTGCGCGTGATCCGAAGGACGACATGGTGCTTGAGGTCGCGGTCACCGGCCAATGCGACTGCATTGTGACGTACAACAAGAGGGACTTCGCCGAGGCACTGTCGTTCGGATTGGAACTTCTGACTCCAAGGGAGCTCCTGATGAAGATCGGAGAACTGAAATGAGCGCGATTAGCCTGAGGTTGCCCGATTCACTGCACAGCCGTGCACGGCTGCTGTCCAAACGGGATCACGTATCCATCAACCAATTCGTCGCTACGGCCATCGCGGAGAAGATCTCCGCTCTGGAGACCGAGGACTACCTGGCCCAGCGGGCTACGCGCGCGAGCCGGCAGAAGTTCGAGGCAGCCTTGGCACAAGTCCCCGAGCGGGAGCCGGACGCCCACGACAGGTTTTGACAGCCAATCGGGGCGCCCCGACATGCCCCTGAGCGCCGGCCGGGGCTCGTGCACCATCCGCCATCGCCCCGCGGAGCGGGGGCGCACCTTCCGGCTCTCCGTGGCCGCGGCATGGTTCGAAAGTCCTCCCGTGGCGGAAGGGCGGCTTCTGCGGTAGGGTGGTCGCCGCATGAAGTTCGACCGGAGGCTGATCCAGTGGACCCTCGCCGCGCGCGTCCCGCTCGCGGGCGCCGTCGCGGGCGGATTGGGCTCGACGCTGCTGGCCGTCGCCCAGGCCGGACTGATCGCGCACATTCTGGACGCCGTGTTCCTGCGCGGGGCGCGCGCGGAGGATACGCGGGGAGACCTTGCCGGACTCGCCGATCGTTCTCCGCGCCGACACGGATACGCTCACGACGTGGATGGCGAAGGCGCGATCGCATCCGGCGCCAAGTGCCGGACGAGATTCCGCAGCAGACGACGGTGGCGCTGCGGGGCCACGGCGCCCAGCGCGCCAAGTATCCGAACGCGGGGCAGTACGGCCAGAAATCCCAGCCGGATCACAGATTCCGCCACCAGACCCGATGCGGCGAAGTCGGAATCGGTCATCTGGATGATCTCGTCGAACTTGGGAACCGCCTGCCGCGTCTGAGTGCTGATCCCACAAACGAGGTAGTCGCCGAAGGGAGGCATCTCCCGGAGGACAAGTGCCGGGCGGTTCTTCCTGCTCCCGTCCGCTTGAGGCAGAGGCGTCAGGACAACGTCACCCTCTTTCATGATCCGTAGTCCACGTTGGGCTCTCTGACCATGGACGGAGGGTACTCGGGCTCGCCCTCGCCGTACGCAGAAGCCAGCGCGGCAAGGGCCGCCTCCACCCAGTCATTTCGCTCGGGATGGTTGGCTCCCGGCTCGGCCACGGAGACGATGATGCGACGACCCTCCGGTGTCGCCAGGGGCGTCTCCAGTTCGATATGCGTGGCGTCAACGACCCTGGCCATGGTGACAATCATGTGGACACCTCATTCCTATTGTGCGCCAGGCTCTCGGGCTGTTCAAGACGTTCCTCCCGTGGCGGAAGGGCGGCTTCTGCGGTAGGGTGGTCGCCGCATGAAGTTCGACCGGAGGCTGATCCAGTGGACCCTCGCCGCGCGCGTCCCGCTCGCGGGCGCCGTCGCGGGCGGACTGGGTTCGACGCTGCTGGCCGTCGCCCAGGCAACACTGATCGCCCGAATCCTGGGGGCCGTCTTTCTCCGCGGGGCGCGGGCGGAAGACACGCTGGGGGATCTGGCCTGGCTCGCCGCGGCCACGGCCCTGCGGGCGTTGTCCGCCGCCGCGGGATCCGCCGCCGCCGCCCGGGCCGCGGCGCGCGTGAAGTCGGTCGCGCGGGAGGAGCTCCACGAACACCTCGTCCGTCTCGGCCCGGCCGGGCTTTCCGCCGAACGCAGCGGCGAACTGGCCACCACCCTGTCGCGCGGCGTCGAGGCACTCGAACCCTTCGCCGCCCAATTCGCGCCGCAGGTCGCCCTGGCCCTCGTCGCACCGCTTCTCGTGCTCGCCTTCGTCATCCCGAAGGACTGGATCTCCGCGCTCATCTTCGCCCTGACCGGCCCGCTGATCCCCGTCTTCATGGCGCTGATCGGCATCGCGACGGAACGGCGGTCGCGCAAGCAGTGGACCGTGCTGAGCGTCCTCGGGGCCCGCTTCCTCGACACGCTGCAGGGCCTGGCCTCGCTGCGTCTGCTCGGCCGCGCCCGGGACCAGGCGCGCGAGATCGCCGGGGCGAGCGAGGAGTTCCGGCATGCAACGATGGGCGTGCTGCGGATTGCGTTCCTCTCGTCGCTGGCCATGGAATTGCTCGCCGTCCTCAGTACCGCGCTCGTGGCCGTCACGATCGGCGTCCGCCTGCTCAAAGGCGGCATCGAATTCGAGCCCGCCCTGGCCGTCCTGATCCTCGCGCCGGAATTCTACGGCCCGCTGCGGGCGCTCGGCGCTCGATTCCACGCCGGTGTCGAGGGCGGCATCGCCGCGAAGCGCATGTCGGAGATTCTCGACCTGCCATCACCGATCCGGATCGCGACCGTTCCCGCCGTTCCGCCAGTCTCGCCGGAACCTCCGGCGGTCCGCTTCGAGGATGTCCGCTTCGCCTACGACGGCGGCACGCGGCCAGCGCTGCAGGGCGCCTCGTTCAGCCTTCCGGCGGGCCGCATGACCGCCCTCGTCGGCGCCAGCGGTTCCGGCAAGACCACGGCCGCGCGGCTGCTGCTTCGGTTCCTCGATCCAACGTCCGGGCTGATCCTCGCGGACGGGACGGACATCGTTTCGCTGGACCCCGACGCCTGGCGCGCCCGCGTCGCCTGGGTGCCGCAGCGACCGCACCTGTTCCACGGAACTCTCGCCGACAACCTCCGTCTCGCGCGGCCGGACGCGACCGAGGCCGACCTCCGCCGCGCCGTCGCCGATGCCGGGCTCGACGCCCTGCTCTCGCGGCTTCCGGGCGGACTCGACACGCCGGTCGGCGACCGCGGCCAGCGCCTGAGCGGCGGCGAGGCCCAACGGCTCGCCCTGGCCCGCGCCTTCCTGCGCGATGCGCCCGTGCTGATCCTCGACGAGCCGACATCGTTCCTCGACGCGGAGTCGGAGTCGCTCGTCCGCGCCGCCATCGACCGCCTCGCGGCCGGGCGTACAACGCTCCTGATCGCCCACCGCCTGAACACCGTCCGCTCCGCCGCGCAGGTCGTCGTCCTCGACGCCGGCCGCGTCGTCGAAGCCGGCCCGCCGGCCGCTCTCGCCGCACGCAACAGCGGCCGCTACGCCGCCATGCTGCAGGCCTTCACGGGAGGCGCAGCATGAAGGACAAGCCCCCTCCTCTCCTCCGCGCCCTCGCTCTGGCGGCCCCCGAATGGCGCTGGATGCTCGGCGGGGCGGTGCTGGCGCTGCTGACGGTCGGCGTCGGCGTGGCGCTGACGATGACCTCGGCGTTCCTGATCGCGACGGCGGCACTGCGCCCGTCGATCGCCGACCTGCGCGTCGCCGTCGCCGGCGTTCGCTTCTTCGGCACCTCGCGCGGTGTACTGCGATACCTCGAGCGTCTCGTCACGCACGAGGCCACGTTCCGTATTCTCTCGCGGCTCAGGATCTGGTTCTGCGACCGCCTGATCCCGCTGGCGCCCGCGCGCCTGCACGCGGACCGCAGCGGCGAGTTGCTGAACCGCATCGTGGCGGACGTCGAGAGCCTGGAGCACGTCTACCTCCGCCTTCTCGCCCCGCCGTTCGTCGCCCTGTCCGCCGCCGTCTTCGCCGGCGTCTTCTTCGGCCGCCACGACCCGCGCATGGCCGTCGCGATCCTGGCCGGGCTCGCGGTCGCGGGCATCGCGGTGCCGGCCGCGACGCGCGCGCTCGGGCGCACGACCGGCCTGGCCATCCTCGGCGTGCGGAGCGAATACCAAGCGCTGGCGGTGGACGGCGTGCAGGGGCTTGCCGATCTCGTCGCCTTCGGCCGCGCCGCGTCGCACCGGGCGAGGCTGGACGCGCTGGCGGCGGACTGGACGCGCCTGCAACGCCGCATGTCGACGCTGACGGGCCTCCACGAGGCGATGACCGGCCTCTGCGCGGGCGCCACGGTGGTTGCAATCCTCGGCCTCGGCGCGCCGATGGTGGCCGCGGGCCGCCTTGACGGCGTCGCGCTGGCGGTGCTGGCCCTCGGCGCGCTCGCGGTCTTCGAGGCGGTCGCGCCCCTGCCGCCGTCGTTCCAGTTTCTCGATCAGGCGGCGGGCGCCGCGGACCGCCTCTTCGCCATCGCCGACCGCCCGCCCGCGGTCGCCCCGCTGCCGCCCGGAACATCCCCCGCCACGCCGCCGGCCGGCGCGATCGAGTTCGACGAGGTCACCTTCGCTCACGATCCGGCGGACGGCCCGGTGCTGCGCGGCCTCAGCCTTCGCATCGAGCAGGGCGCCCGCGTCGCGATCGTCGGCCCCAGCGGCGCGGGCAAGACGACGCTCTCGCACCTGCTCGTCCGGTTCCTCGATCCCGACGCGGGCACGGTACGGATCGGCGGGGTCGACCTGCGGACGACGGACACCGACACGCTGGTCCGCTCCGTCACCGTCGTCCCCCAGCAGCCCTGGCTCTGCAACGGCACGGTTCGCGACCAGATGCGCCTGGCGTGCCCGGAAGCCGGCGACGACGCGCAGACCGCCTGCGCACACACCGCCGGGGCCCTGGAGTGGATCGAGTCGCTGCCGTCCGGTTGGGATACGCGCCTTGGCGAGCAGGGCCTGCACCTGAGCGGCGGACAACGCCGCCGCCTCGCGCTCGCGCAGGCCCTGCTGCGCGACACGCCGGTCTACGTCTTCGACGAGCCCACCGCTGACCTCGACCCCGAGTCCGCCGAGCGCCTGATGTCCGCCCTCTGGTCGCTCCCCGGAAAAACGGTCATCGTCATCACCCACCGCCTCACCGGCCTCGACCGCGCCGATGAGATCGCCGCGCTGGACGGCGGCCGCATCGCCGAACGCGGCCCCCACTCCGCCCTCCTCGCCCGCGCCGGCCTCTACCGCGCCCTCCACGACCTCCAGCGCCAGGCCGAAACCCTCGGCGTCGCGGAGGCGTAGGCACACAGAGGCGGGCCTGACCTGCCGGGTTTGACCGGATTCACGGGTTTCCGCGTTGGGTGTGGAGTCCGACTTCGATGCTCGGCGTTGGACGTTCGATGTTCGTGGAAGCGGCGACCCCGCCGCTTCCTCCGGGGTTTCCCCGAACGCGGCGGGGGCGCCGCGTCTACGGCTGTCGCTTCGGAAAGGGGCGGGGGGCGAGGGATGACCATCGAATGAAGACGAAGAGTCGGGAGGGCTCGCGGCCTCGCGGGCCGGGCCACGGTCATGGATCGTTGGTTCGGTCGCCGGGGCCGGCGACCCTTCCGGTCCTCTTCCGAACCCGGGAAGAGCAGTTCGAGGGGATAATAGGATGTACAGGAATGCGGCGGAGTTCGAATCAGGCCGACGCGTGACGCCGTTTCAGCTCCTCGACATCGACCTTATGCTTGACGAGAAGTGCGACAAACTCGCGAAATTCGTTGTGAAGCATAGCCCGTCCCCACGAAAGCGGCACGGAGGAATTCCACCGCGGCAATACGACGTTGGGGCGTTTCCCTCATCCACCCGGCGCCGTCCGTGCGCCCGACATCCAAGGGTCGCACCCGGACTCTGTCGCGCTCGAAGCGAAACCCGGCGTCGTCGGTCTTGGATTCCACCGTGATCACGCAGGCAGGATGCCACCGATTCGCGGGAGACTCCATCCCAATCGGCGGGGTTGAATCACGGAGCCACCCAGCCCAGCCGAAGTAAGGCCAAGCAGGCGCCACCCCTTGTCCCATTCGACAGACAACGTCCGGTGGCGGGGCATGGCACGGACACTCCTGTCGGCCCAGGGCTCCGTTTCAGATCAGGGCGGCGGGGCGGACTGGCGCACGCGGAAGAAGGCGGCGCGTTGGAACGAGGCCGGGGCGCGGCATTCGTAGCGGCCGGGGGCGGTCTCGACGACCTGAAGCGCCGCATCCGTCCGCCACGTCCTGCAGTCTTCACTGAGTTCGACCGCGAACGACGCTCCGGCGGGGGCCGACCAGGCGAAGGCGACGACGCCCGGCGCGGCGGACGCCGCGTCTTCCGATGTCGACACCGTACGGGTCGTCAGCGCCCTCGCGAGCGGCCCGGAGGCCGGCGCCGGGGTCTCAAACGCCATGGAATCGAAGGCGGGCTCCGCCATCCCCATGCCGCCCGCGCCCTCGACGATCGGAAGCGGGCCGACGATCGTGCCGCCGTCGTTGCGGAACGAACCGGCGTAGATCACGCCGGCATTCGTCAGCACACCGCCCGGGGCCAGAACCAGCGCGCCGGCCACGCGGTTTGTCGCGTCCGCCCAAGCGAAGGCCACGGCGCCGGTGACCGAGAGCGATCCGTCGATTGTCACCCTGCTGCCGACATGCAGATGCCCGCCGCTTTCAATGGCCATCGTTCCGCCGCCCAACATGGCGGAACCCACGATCTTGAGCCGGCAGGCGAGGCGCGCGTCGCCCTGGACCCGCACGGGGCCGAAGGCCCAGATCTCACCCGAGCCGGACAGCCGCGCGTCCTGCATCAGGACGATCGCGGGGCTTCCCTGGGCGGTCAATAATGTGCTCTCCGCCGTCTCGACCTCGCCGGCCACGATCAGCCCGACCCTTGTGACCAGACGCGTAGCCGCCCCGAGCCGCAGTACGCCGTCGACTCCGACCAGGACCGGGATCTGCGCCTCCGCCTCAAACCAGTCGGTCAAACCGCCGGCATCGACCTCCAGGACGCCGTCGTTGTGCATCCAGCTCCCCGTCGCCCCGCGGATATAGGTGGTCCTCACCATCTTGACCGAGCCGCGGTTGACGAGCGGACGCCCCGCAATGCCCGCGCCCTGGCCGGCACGCAACACGCACGGCGAGTTCAAGCGGACGCCGCCGCGCCGGATCTCGGCCACGCCGATGTTGAACTGAAGCGTCGAACTCCCCGACAACTCCGCCCCGTCGGCATCGACCACCGCAACCGCATCCACGTTGGCGTTGGTGATGGACACTGTGTACGCGGCCCCGGTCGCCGCAATGTGCGGGAGGCTGGTCGCCGTCGGCGCGCCGTTGGACCACATCCCCGCATCCGCGAAGTCGCCGCTCGCGGCGGTCTTCCACGGATTCATCGAGGCCGATCCGTCCAGCACCGTCAGCGCGATATTGGTCGTGCTCTCCGCGCCGCCGCGGCCGACGGCACGCAGCGTGAGCGTGTAGGTCCCCGCCGCATCCGGCATGGCCGCAACGGCCAGACGCCCGGTGGCGACACCCGGCGGACCGTCCGTCGGGAACCCGTAGACGCCGAATGCGACAAACGGGGGCGACGAACTCGACGGATGGCTGCCAATCCACGCAACCGCGCCGCCGCTGAATTCGACGCGGATCGGGAACGTGGTCCCGACCATCTCGCGGGCCTCGATCGTCGACGGCACGGTCCAGAGGAACTGCTCGCGCGCCAGCGGATGCGGATCGGTCGAGTCGATCAGGCCGTCGCCATCCGAGTCCGGGTTCCGGGGATCGGTGCCTGCGGCCGATTCCTGGGCCGCATTCCACCCGTCGCCGTCCTCGTCCGGATCGTCGCGATCGGGGATGCCGTCGCGGTCGAGATCCGGCAGAACGATCACCGTCACGCGCTGTGTCGTCGACAGACCGGCACCGTCGAAGGCGATCACGTCGATCGCGTTCGTCGCGGGCGCGCCCGGCCGGATGCGCAGGGACGCCGAGAAGTGCGTCACATTGCTCGTGAAGCCGGCGACCGCCAGCGCATTGAGAACCAGGGCGTCGGGCAATCCGATGTCGCTGGAGAAGAAGACCGGCCCGCTGGTCGCAGTCAGCGCACCGGCCGCGATCCACGCGAGGGCGGGCTGGCTGTTGGCGGCAAGGCGGCCGACGACGGTCGCGCCGCCGGTGGCCCCGAACCAGCCCGGGTAGTACGCGTTGAAGTCCGTCACGCGGCCGAAGGGACCGTCGGTCCACGCAAAGGCGTCGGGATCTGCGATGGTGACGGATGCCGATGCGCTCGCCACGACGCCGGTTGCGACGAGGCCGAACGGATCGAGGAGGCTCTCGTTCGCCGCGGCCGTGACGTTGCTGCCGCCGAAGACGTCGTTGTCGGCCTGGATCATCATCGAAGCGCCGCGATCGACACCCTGCCGCACCGCCGCACGCTCGGCAGCCGAGAGCGGGGCGATGGCGGCGGTCATGTTGGTCGCGCTGACGAGCAGCATGAACCGGGCGGTCTCAATGTAGTTCGTCGAGAGGACATTCGTTCCCGTGAACACGGCCTGCGGGAAGGCGCCCGTGATGGCAGTCCGCAGCGCAGCCGTCAGGTCGCCGTCGCGCATCGAGAGACGTCCGCCGCGCGCCAGGTTGAAGCCGCCGATCGACTGGACCCGGTACTCCGAATCGCCGCCCAGCCACCGCACCTGGTTCCAGCGGCCCGCCTCCGCGGCGGGCACCGCCACGCGCAGGCTGCGGGCATCGCCGTCGATGTCATCCGCGGAAACTGCGATCGACGCGGTCGCGCCCTCGGCCACCTCGATCCGGTTCGTAACGGAAACGGTTGGGCGGGCCATGGGAACGAGCGGATTCGGATCGTCGCCGTCCTTCACGCCGTCGTCGTCGCTGTCATCGTCGAGAGGATCGGTGTGGGAGGTGTTGACCTCGTGGCCATCGGACAGCCCGTCGTTGTCCGAGTCGGCGTCCGCCGGATCCGTGCCGCGGGCTCGCTCCGCGCCGTTGTCGAGGCCGTCGCCGTCGTAGTCGTCCGCGTCCGCGTTCGCCACGAACGGATCCATGCCGCGGTCGGCTTCGTAGCCGTTGGTCCAGCCGTCGCCGTCGTCGTCGACGTCCCGGGGCCGGACCTGCAGCGCGAGGTCGGGCACGACGTGCGGCGTACGGCCGCTGCGGCCGGCCTCGATCGCCAGCACGGCGTCGGCGGCGTTGGTCGGGATGAGAATCGCTGTCACGACGCCTGTGGCGCCGACGCCGACCGCAACCTGGTTCGTCGCGATCCCGCGGAGCGTGAAGCGGAAGTACTCGGCGCCCAAACCGCTCTCGAAGGCGGCAGACGGACGCAGCGTCTGTCCGACGACGACCCGCGTCTGCTGCGTCGGCCACAGGGCCGTGATCGCGGCGGTCGTAAAGCGGAAGACGCCGCCCCCGGCCGGCGGCGCGGCGCCGGCCGCGTCGACCCACGGATTGCCGGCGGCATCGGCGACCGAAACCGCAACGCGATTCGAATAGATCACGCCGGGCTTGAGCGGAAGCGCCACGGGGCGGACGCGGACCGAGGCGGTTTCCTGCGTCGCGATCCACGGGGCCGCGAGGCCGGTGCTGTCGGAGAGCGCAAAGGTACCGGTGGACACCGTCGCGGGCGCCGGCGCGTCGTCGAAGGCGAAGAGCGCGCCCTCCTGCCACAACGACACGTTCGTCGCGTTGTTGGCGGGCGTGACGGAGGTCATGCGCGGAGGCTGGCGGTCGGGCAGGCGGAACGAGCGCACGATCGAGGACGTCCAGCCGGCGTCGTCGGCGGCCACCACGCGCGCCGTCAACGCCACACCCGACGTGGCGACGCCGGTCAGCGGGATCGTGAAGGTGTGCGCCGCCGGTACGCCGGGCGAGGTGGCGAGGTCGGTCGACTGCGTCGCCGCGAGCGCGCCCGAAAGGATCGCGCGCAGGACCACGCGGGGGCCGTTGTCGCCGGCCTCGACGTCGAGAGCCAGCGGCTGCGCGGGATCGAGCAGGGCATCCGCCGCCGGGGACGCGATCCTCACCCACGGCGCGGTGCCGTCGCTGACGGTGAGATCGAGGACGGCCTCGGGCGACGACAGGCCGAGTTCGTCCGTCGAACGGGCCGTGAAGCGGATCGATGCGCCCGCGGGCGCGTTGGTCGGCACGGTGAAGCCGATCGTGCGGGAGGCGCCGTCCGTCCAGTTCGTCGACACCGTCAGCGCGCCGGTCGCGGTCAGCACGACCCCCGTGATGGATGCGTCGTCGGTCGCGGACACGACGAGCGTGAATGCCGAGCCCGAGGCGACCGCTCCCGCCGCGGGTGCGCCGCGGCCGAGGCTGACGGTCGGCGGCGCGTTCGTGACGACGGTCACCAGCAGCTCTCGCACCGGCCCCTCGTTGCCGTAGCGGTCGAGGCCGAGCGCACCGAGGACCGTCGAGCCGGTGCCCGGCATGACAACGGAGGCGCGGTACGGCGGGCCCGTCACGATACCGACGGTGAGGAACTCCTGCGTGAAGCGGACCTGCGCTCCGGGCTCGTCGACCGCGAGGATCGCCTCGACCGGCACGCGCGCACCCGCGACCGGCTGCCGCCCGTCCGCCAGCCGCAGCGTGGCGACCGTCGGGCCGAGGGTGTCGAGTGTGGCGAACCGGACGGAATACGGCATGCCGGTGGCGAGGTTGCCCGCCAGATCGCGCACGCCGCTGACGGAGGCCGTGTAGGCCGCGTTCGGTTGCAGCGCGGCCGCCGGCGTGAAAGCGAGCACCTGCTGGCCGAAGCCGACGGCGAGCGCACCGTCCACGGCGCCCGCCGGCCCGTTCATCGTGACGGTCGCATTGGACTGGATCGGCTCGTCGAACGACAGGCGGAGCACCGCGCGGGTATCGATCTGCACGGCCCCGTTCGACGGCGAGACCGACAGGAGCAGCGGGGGCCGCGCGTCACGCGTGGTGAAGCTGCCGAGGAACGGCAGGAGCATGGCACGGCCGACGAGGTCGCGCGGACCGTGGGCGGCCGGCACGGCCCCGCCGCCGATGCGGTCCCCATCAACCACCACCGCCTCATACCGGGTCTGGCTGGCCAACGGCGCGGCCGGCGTGATGCGAACGAGGTTGTTCGTGCCGCCCGCGGGGGCGTTGGTGAGCGCGAGGGCCGAGACGACCGTGCCCGTGCTGCACCGCAAATAGATACCCGACGTATCGATCGTGGCCGGATCGAGCGACTCGCTGAACACCACGCCGACCGCGGTGTCGGTCGGCACGTCCGCCGCCGTCGGCTCGGGCATCATGCCGATCACGCGCGGATCGGCCTCGTCCATCCGAACGTCACCCACATGCAGTACCTGTCCGTTGACCGTCAGGGCGACCCTCATCCTGGCGATCCCCGCAAACGACGGCACGGCGGCATCCAGGGTCACATCCCCGATGGGGATGCCGGCGATGAAGAAGAAGCCGTTGCTCGACGTGGGAACGGACAGACGCCGCACCGAGTCGGGAGCCCCGAAGCCGGCGACGACATCGACGCGCCCGACCGGCGTGACTCCGTCGGCGCGGACGAGCCGGCCGGTGACGCTGCCGCTCTCGGTGAGCACCAGAAGGACGGATTCGACGTGACCGTTGGAGACGATGGTCCCGTTGGCCGAGGCGGCCAGCGCACCTTGCGTCACGCGCACGGTGTAGGCGGTCGGCGCGACGTTGCCCAAGGCGAAGCCGCCCTGCGCGTCGGTAGCGGTGAGGCTGCGGCTCTGCTTATCCATCGGCACAGGCGAGTCCACCGCAACCTCGAGACCCGCCGGGGCGGGCGTGACGCCGTCGCCCTGAACCACACGCCCGGTGACGCTGCCGACACCGGAGAGCACGATGCGGAAGTCCGGCATCGCGCCGGCGCGGTTCGCGGTGAAGTTCGTGGCCACGGTGCTCCGGGTCCGCCCCATATCGCGCTCGTTGGCCACGAGGGCGTACGTATCCAACTGGAGGTCGCCGAAGACGACGTGGCCCGAGCTGTCGGTGTCGCGACTGTATGCCCGGTCATAACTTTCGATCAAGACCGTGGCGTTCGTGGCCGGCGTCACGCCGTCGGACAACAGGATGAATCCGCCCATCGTGGCCAGCGGCTGGAGGGGAACGTGCACCTCGAACCGTGCGGCGGTCTCGGGCAGGTCGGCGCTGTTGGAGCCCCTCAGTCCGCTGACGGGATCCTCGGCCTGGAGCGTGAACCGCCCGGCCGGCGTGCCAGGGAACGTGAACCAGCCGTCGGGACCGGTCGTCACGGTGCGCGGGGCGGACAGGCCTTCGGCGGTGGTGAGCGTGACACTGGCGCCGGGGACGGTGCCCGACCCGGAACTGGCGACCACCGATCCCACGACCTCGCCGAGCGCCTGCTCGACCACGCGGACGGTCTGCGTCTGCCCGTCGACCGAAAGCGTCGCGCGCAGGAACCCGCTCACCCCCGTCGATGCGTCGTTGCCCACGACGCGGTACGTGCCGAGCGGGATGCCGCCGACGATGAAGGCGCCTGCGGCATCGGTCACGGTGTAGGCCAGGTCACCGACGGCGATCTGCGCGTCGGGGATCGGCGTCGTCCCGTCGCGCTTGACGAAGAGACCGCGCAGGACGGCGGTCGGGCCGAGCGTGAGCGTGCAGGTCGTGCGCTGCCCCTGTCGCACCATGGCGCCCTGCGAGGCGCGCAGGCGCGCGGTGCCGGACAGCCACTCGGCGCTGACGGAGAACGGCCCGTCGAGGAGGTCCTCGAAGGCGACCCCGCCGTTCGCACCGGCCACGCCGTCGAACCGCCCGCCCATGAACCCGTTGCGCTCGACGCGCACGGTGGCGCCGGTCGCGGCGGCACCCGAGGCCTGCCGTACGACGACGTCGAGGGCGCCGCGGGCGACCATGCGGACGACGGCCCAGTTGGTGATGCCGGGGGTCATCGCGACGGATGTCTCGCCGCGCGCGCCCGTGGCGGGATCCTCGGCCCAAATGTGGTAGCCCACGCCGCGACCGACATGGTCGAAGGCCGGCAGGGCCATCTGGGTGTCGAAGGTGCCGTTGGAGATCGTCTGGATGACGTAGTCGTCGCTGAGGCCGATGTGGACCCGGATGCCCGCGCCCGCAGGGACGCCGTCCGGCTGCATGACCTGACCCGCAAGGCGTCCGTTGACCTCACGGACCGGCGGGAACCGCATGACGAGGTTGGTGACGTTGGGATCGACGGACGTCGTGAAGCCGCTCTCCGTCAAGACCACGCCGAAAAACGGACTGGCCACCTGGATCTGCCACGGCCCGACCAGAAGCTGGTCGCGGAACTCGAACAGCCCGGTGGCCGGATCGCTGTCCTTTTCGCCGCGCGTGATCAACGACGGATGGCCGTTCGGCAGCGGACCCAGACCGGTCAGCCGGACCTTCGCGCCGACGGGAATGCCCTGCGACGTGACCACCCGGCCCGACACGGTTCCCTGGCGCAGGTACCGGATGTCGGCCACCACGGTCTGCCCGTCGTAGGTCAGGTCGGCCGTGGTGTGCCCCCACGTCAGCGGATTGAAGTTCGCCCCCTCGCCGTTGAGATAGGGATCGTTGGCGCCGGAGAAGATCGCGAACGCCTCGCCGATGGCGGCCTCGATCTCGGCTTCGCTGGAACTCGTCGCCAGAGTGTGCAGGATGCCCGAGACATCGTTATCCGCCGCCGGACCGGACGGCGCGCTGAGGATGTAGTGGCCGAGTCCGAAATTGTCGAAACTGAAGAATCCTCTGCTGTCGACGTAGACCCAGTAGAATCCGTCGTCAACCGGCATCGCGACCTTAAGCTCGTCGTTGCCGGGCACCGGCTGGCCGGCGGCATCGAGAACGCGGCCGACAATGCGCCCGCGCGGTTCGAACCGGATGACGACGAAGTTGTCCGCTCCGGGCAGGACGTTGATCGACGCGTTGGTTCGCCGGGGGAAGTCGACACCCCGGGCGGAATTTGTCTCGAGTCCGACGCTGATGACGCGGGTGCCGGTGGGCACGCCCGTCAGGTGGAACCATCCGGCATCGTCGGTCCGGACGATCGTCTCGCCGCCCGCGACGAGGGCATTGACGGCCGGACTGCCGTCGCCCATCTCCACGCGGCCGTGGACCTCCGCGGTCTGCTGCAGCGCGATGTTCACGGTGAGCGGCGCGCCGGAGACGACGGTCATGCCGCGCCGCTCGCCTCGGCGGCGGTTGTCGACCGAGACCGCCACAAGATCGTAGGTGTCGGCCGGGATGTCCGGCGCCTCCCAGAAGCCGTTCGCGTCGGATTTCACGATCGCCACGACATTGCCAAAAACTTCGAGTTCATCAAACAACCCGATCGAGACCGTGCCGCCCGCATGCGGGGTCATGTTGTCCGCTTCCACGATCCGCCCGCCCGCCGACCCGCGCGGCGCCAGGGCCGCGGCCAGCACGACGGAAACCTGGACCAGATCGCCCGGCCGTTCGATCAGGCCCGAGACCCGGCGCATGCGGCCCTGCGAGTCGCGGGCCTCGAGCGAGAAGGCGCCGAGTGGAACCCCGTAGAAGGCGAACTGGCCGGAGCTGTCGGCGTAGAGTCCCTTGCCCTTTTCGCGCGAGTCCGGATCCGGGAACAGGTTGACGGCCACGCCGGCCATGGGCACCGTGCCGGAGGGGTCGAGGACCTGCCCCATCACGGTGCCGCGACCGCGGAACCGCAGCGACACGACCGCCTCCGTGCCGATCCGCGGCGAGCCTTCGGGAATGAAGTCGCGGGTCAGCGCGCGGTCGACACCTTCCGCGAAGGCGATCGCCTCGGGGATTGCGTCCTCCGCGAACGCGCCGAGCAACGTATTCTTCCCCAGGGAGGAGTCGGCGATCTCCTGCAATTGCTCGCGCATCGCCGCACCTTCGGTCATCGTCTGCAGCACGAGATCCGCCGCCTCGGCGCTGAGGTCGGAGGTGTCGGTGGCGGCCAGCGTGAATGGGACGCCGGCCATCACGTAGTCGATCACGAACATGCCGTTGGTGTCGGTGAAGGGCTGTGCGCAGCGGACCGGGAACGGCGTGGTGCCGCCAAGGGGGTCGCTCTTGAGGTCCTGCATCGTCAAGGTCACGGGGATGCCGGCGGCGGGGCGGCCGTCGGCATGCACGGCGCGGCCGCGGATGGCGATGCCCTGCGACGCGGCGCCTTGAATCGGAAGATTGGTCGGCGTCATCGCATTCCCGCGCACGTCGGTCAGCCCGACCGCGCCGCCCAGGCGCGGAAGGATGGCGCCGACGGGCAGCCTCATGGTGACCAGCGCGACGCGTCCGCCGGGCTGCATCGACACGAACCGCCCCGTGTTACCGCTGTCGAGCCGGTAGGCCGCGGCATCGCCCGCGGTCGCCTGCGTCATCGGTTTCGAGAACAGGTACGCCAGAACGGTCCCGCAGTTGCCGACTTGCCACAGGATCGCCCGATAGCCCTCGGGGGGGCGGCCTCCCGACACGGTCAGATCCTGCCGGATCCCCAGCACGCGCGGCGGCAGTTCCGCGAGCGTTGCGACGGTCGCGGCGCGGGCCTCGTCCGCCGTTCCGTCGCCGTCGAAATCGCATTGCAGCAGCCCCGCGGGATCGTCCACAGCATAGCGCAGGACCGCGCCGGCAGGCACGTTGGCCAGCGTCCACTGAAGGTGCCGCGCAGAGCCGTTGGTGCCGACGTGCAGCGCCGAAGCGGTCACGGAGGCAACGGCCTGCGTGAACGACCATGAGACGGCGAACGCAGGCGCCTCCCCGGTCACGGCCAGCCACGACCCGCGCGCGCCGCGATAGACGTCGGCGCCCGGCAGGTCGCCGCCGCCGGCGTTGACACGGAAGTCCCCCGCCGCCAGGGCGAGATCCGCCTCCGACTGCCCCGCGCCCGCCATGAACCAGGCCTGGCCGAGTCCGGCGAAATCGGGACCGCGCTCGCCCAGGCGCGCGGCGGCATCGAGGGCGTCGGCCGACTCAACCGCCGAGGCGATGGCGTCGCGGAACTCGCGGCCGGCCTCGGTCGAGCGGAGGATCTGGTCGAAGCCGGCGTCCCACGCCCGGGCGCCCTGCCAGTCGAGCGTCAGGTCCGCGAGCACGCGCCGCAGGTCGTCGCCGTAGAGCAGCCGCTGGCCGGCCTCGGCAAGTTCGACGACACGCCGCATAACCACCGACTTGCCAATGTGAAGGACCTTGGAAGGGAGCATCGGCGCGGTGGAGACACTCAGGGCCTGGCCGAGGACGCGCTGGGCGGCGTCGAGGAGGCCGAGGGGCAGCGCGTCCGCCTCCACCGGCATCGCGATGGAGTCCGGCGAGAGGGCCACGCCGCGCTCGTCGACGCCCATCTGGAGGCGGAAGCGGCCCGTGACGGCGTCCTCGCCGGTCGTCATGTTCGAGAACGAGATCGAGCCCGTCCGCTGGGCGCGGACACGGAACGACGCGATCGCCGTCCCGCCCGGCGCGATCGTCCCGAGGTTGACCGTCGCATCGGTTTCGAGGACGCCGCCGCTCAGACTCGCCTGCGCGAGCGTGACGCTGACCATGTTGACCGGCAGCGGCGAGGTGTTCAGCAGCGTGACCTTCGCGGTGTAGGATTCGCCGGCACGCGTGGTGCGCGGATGCGAGAACGCCATCGAGAATGTCGGGTTGCGGACGAGCACCGAACCGGCCGCCTTGCCCTCGATCTTCACGGTGCCGGCGGCAAAGCCTTCAAGGTCCGCCGTCAGGTGGAGATCCATGACGTGCAGGCCCTCCTGGAGGCCCTCGACGAGGAACTCGGCGCGGCCGGTCTGCCCCGGCTCGATGCGGCCGATGTCATCGTCGGTTCCGAGCGTACCGTCGGTACCGGCCTGCACGACGTCCTGCGTGGCCTGGATGATCTTGTCCGGCCCGACGCGCGCAAAGCGCAGCGGATCGTCGCCCGGCAGAGCGTAGGAGACCGCGGGCACGCGGTCGGGACCGGGCGGGAGATCCAGCACGGCCTTGAGGTTCTTCACGATGAGGCCGGAGTCGGACGGGGAGGCGTTCGCCGTGAAGATCTGGACGCTGAAGAACTGGTTGAGGTAGCCGATGTTGCCCGGCACGACCATCA
>CAYRFK010000083.1:0-18709 GCA_964423465.1 uncultured Verrucomicrobiota bacterium
CAAGAGGACATTTCTACTGAGTCCAAACCGAGGACATTTCTAAAGAGCTTTGACAGGAATCGACGGCGGCATTGCAGGAACGCCCGGGTTCCTGCACGATGCCTGCATGATCGGATCAGAGAACCGGGACGCACAGATCGATGCCGTGGCCGTCGCCGCGGTGCACGAGCGCTACCTTCGCGTGGCCCTCGGCCAGGCCCGCGACGCGGCGGCCGAGGGCGAGGTGCCTGTCGGCGCCGTCATCGTGCAGGACGGCCACTTGGTCGCCAAGGCCCGCAACCAGGTCGAGACACTGAAGGATCCGACTGCCCATGCGGAGATCCTCGCGATTACCCAGGCCGCCGCCGCCATCGGCGACTGGCGACTGACCGGCTGCACGCTCTATGTCACCAAGGAACCCTGCGTCATGTGCGCAGGGGCGATCATTCTCGCCCGCATTCCCCTGGTGGTCTGGGGCATGACCGACCCGCAGCGCGGCGGAGCGGTGTCCCTCTTCAACGTGCTTCAGCAGGCCGACCTGAACCACCGGTGCGAACATCTCGCGGGGATCCTTGAAGACGACTGCAAGGCTGTCATGCAGGAGTTCTTCCGCGCCCTCCGGTCGAAGTCCAAGGGCTGACGGTTTTCCACTGGCACGCAACCCGTTGGCGGGGTATGGTGTGCGACGAGGGTTGAATGATTATGGAAACCAGATTCATCTCGCTGGGCGTGTCGGTCGCGGTGTCGATGGTCGCCCTGATGTCGGGATGCGACAGCGGAGGGAGTGACGGCCCCTCGGCCATCGGCCCCAATCTCAACGGCGAATGGGAGGGCGAGTTCTATCGCACCGATGACGCGGGAGACCGGGACCCCATCAGCGCCAGCGTCACCCACGAAGGGACGAACGTAACGGTCCGGACGTCGCGCAAGGCCGGTGTCGCAGTGACCTTCACCGGCGCGATCGATGCAGCCGGTAACCTCTATCTTATCGACGGGCATGACGGCGAGGCATGGACCACCCACGACGGACCCGCGACGCCGGAACACCTCGTGATTGAGGATTTCACCGAGCAGCCCCCGCCAGGCTCGCATGGCGGGGATACCGATCTGTTCATCATCGACCTGTCCAGGAAGCCCTAGGACCAGCCGCACCGTATGGAAGAGGCGCGCCCTGAGCTCTCGCCGCGCCTGACCGAATCGCGAATACGGAACGGCCTTGGGCGATCCGTCGGCGCCGTTCTTGCCGGAACCGGCATGCTCCTTGCCGTCACGGAAGGAAACTTTGGCCCCCTCTGGCACGCAGCGTGGTTTCTCGTGCCCCTCGCAGTCGCGGTCCTTCTGACACAGCCCGCCGGTCGCGGATTCTCCCTGCCTGCACGGGCGCGGCGCTCGGCATCCGTTGCCGCATGGCTGACGGGATGCATTCTCCTGCTCATGGCCACCTCCGCCACAGCGGACGTCTGGTTCTACTTCAGTCGATGGAATCCTCATGTCTTCAGCCTTCGCTCCGGTCCGATCCGACTGGCCGGCGTCATGCTCGGCGCCGTGCTGCTCTTCCGCTTCGCACCGAAGGCCTTCCCCTGGGTCCTCGCCGCCGCCTTCGTCGTGTCGGCGGGCGGCGCGTTCCACCGGCTCATCAGCGAGACCGGCGGGCTTCCGATCTACCAGTTCGATCATCCCGCCTTCATGCACAGGCTTTGGGGCCTGACCCAGGCCCTCCCCTCGGTGGCCTACTACGACCCGACCTGGAACGCGGGGAAGGTGAATTCCCACTGCATGTCCTCCGGCCTTGCGCCGGCGGCATGGATGCTCGCGCCGCTCTGGCGCGCGGGCGTCGGCATCGACGTCTATACCGCGTCCCTCGGCGTCCTTCACATCCTGCTGGTCCCCGCCGTCTGCGCATGGGCGGCGCGCATCGCCGGCGCACGGGCGGGCGGCGTCGCTGCGGCGGCCCTGCTCGGCCTGTGCACAAGCCATTACCAGTTCCTCTGGGCGATCCACTTCGGCACGATGGGCGCCTCCGTCTGCATGCCGTTCCTGGCGGTGGCGGCGGCCTCGCTCTACGCGATCCTCTGGCGCGACGACACCCGCCCCATCGTGGTGGCCTCGCTGGCGGTGTCGGCCGCCGTCTATCTGTCCTGGCCCGGTTCGTTCATCATGGGTCTCTGCGTCCTCCCGGCCCTCGCCGTCTCCCTGCCCCGCATGCGGGGGCGGCGGCTGGCATGGATCGCGGCCGCGGGTCTGATCATGATGGTGCTTCTGCTCCCCGTCCTGAACGGGGTCCTCTCCCACAGTGATCCGGCCGGATTCGCCGGCATGCAGTCGCGGGACGTCGATCCGGCGAAGGATTTCATCCGTGGATGGCACAACCTGCTCGAGTCGTTCCGGTCGATGCACCCGCTGATCGTCTTCCTCGGCGGGGCCGGGATGTTCTTCCTCCCCGATCGCGGCGCGCGCCGGTTCTTCCCCGCGCTCTGCCTCGTACTGGTCCTGCTGACCGGATGGGGACAGACATGGAAGCCCCAGTTCCAGCTTGAGCGTGCGGTCGTTCCGCTCGGCTATGTCCTGGTCCTCCCCTGCGTACTGTGGATTGATCGTGCGGCCCGGAAGAGGGGCCTGCTCTTCACGAAGGCCGCGCTGGCAGCCCTCCTCTGCGCCGGGGGCTACAACGCCATCCGGCTTTACGCCAACCGCGGGCCCGCGCCCTACCATGCGATGCGGCCGGACACCCCCGCCTTCGCCGACTGGCTCAAGGTCCACAGCGCCCCGGGTTCGCGGGTTCTGTTCGCCGGCCCCACCGTCCACGGCTACGGAGGCGCCCAGATCTCCCTGATGCCGGTGCTCGCGGATCGCGAGATGATCGCGTGCGACTTCTACAATTTCTCGCCCAAGCGCGTGGAATACGAGATGCCGCCGCGACCGTTCCGCGAAACGCCGGAGCGGGTCCGCGCCTATCTGGACCTGCTCGGCGTCGGACACGTCGCCACCTACCACGCCCACTGGATCGAGTTCTTTGGGAAGCACACCAACGACTACGAACACGTCTACATCTTCGGCAACAAGACCAAGAAGCATGTCTACCGCGTCCTGAACCCGGCACCCCGCCTTGCGTCCGGGCGCGCCGCGGTGACGGCGGGCGTCAACCGCATCCACGTCATTCCGGAAGGCACCCCGGAGGAGATCGTTCTCAGGTACCGGTGGGTGGACGGCCTGCACGTTGACGCGCCTGCGGAGATCTTCCCGGCCGACATGGGTGACGAGATCCGGTTCATCGGCCTGCGCCCGCACGGCGCCGCCGCCTGCACGATCCGCTACGGAGGCCGTCCATGACCGTCCCCGCCGCCGGAGCGCCCGCGCCGAAACCCTGGCTGTGGCTCGGCCTCATCCTTGCCGCGGCCTTCGCGCTGCGCATGGCCCTGTCGGTGTTCAATTATGTCTCCACCTTCGACTCCGCCACACCGGGCCTCATGGCCTTTCACATCTCGCGCGGCGAGAGTTTCCCCCTGTTCTTCTACGGCCAGCATTACATGGGCGCGATCGAGGCCTACGTGGCGGCGGTCTTCTTCCTGATCTTCGGTCCGTCGGACCTTTCGCTCTCCCTCTCCGCCATCCTTTTCTCGCTGGGATGGACCGCCGGAACCTATGCCGTCTTCTCGGAGATCGGCGGACGCCGCGCCGGGCTCGTCGCCGCGGCGACCACCATCGCGCCCCCCTGGATCGCCCTCTGGTACAACGTGCTGACCTACGGCGGCTACACCGTCACCTTCTGCCTCGGCACTTGGGCGCTCTGGTTGTGCCTCCGCATCGCACGGATGGGTGTCGATGGACGGGGCGGATTCCTCCGGATCGCGGCGCTGGGCCTTGTCGCAGGACTGGCCATGTGGACCAACTACATGTCCGCATCGTTCCTGCTGACCGGTGGCCTCCTGGTGCTCGCGGCCGCCATCCGGAACAGGTTCTGGGGCTGGAAGGGCCTGCGCCTTGCCTGGGCGGTGCCGTTCTTCCTGGCCGGCGTCTCGCCGGTGATCGCCGCCATCGCCCGGCACGGCCCGGGCCACACGGGATCCTTCATCTTCAATCTGGCCCACATCAAGCACGTGATCGTGATCACCTTCCTCCGTGAAGACAAGGGCTTCGGGCAACTGCTGTTTGATCCCCTGGATCATGCGATCGCAGGCTATGCGGCCTTCGCCATCCTGTTCGGAGGGATGGCGGCACTGTCGGTCGCAGGCGTCGCACGCATGCTCCGCCGCCGGGAGACGCCCCTCCTCTGGATCGTTCCCTGCCTCTTCGCCGTGGTCTTCTTCGCCCTCTACCTGCCCCATTACATGGCTCAATACGGGACCCCGCGCTACCTGATGCCCATCTGGGTCTTCTTCTTCGCCGCCGTCGCCGCCATTCCGGTGGTCGCAGGCCCATCCCGCATCCTGCGCGCCGCAGGCGCGGTTCTGGCCGGCGTGGCCGTCGCCGCCTTCGCCGCCATCGATGCCAGGGAGATCGCCCGGCAGGCACCGGTGGCCAGGGACGACCGCACCGACCACGCCGCACTTGTGAAGCTCGCGCGGGACCTTCGCCTTCCCGCCGTCGAAATGACCGGCGGTCCGATATGGGAGATGACCGGACAGGTCTTCTCCTTCTACTCCGGCGACACGCCCATCTTCTCATCGTCCGCCACGGACCGCTATCCACCCCATGCCCTGCGGCTGGAGACGGAACTCAACCGCGGCTTCGCCGTGGAGCCCGGGCACCTTCCCTTTGCCGAAGGCGCGTTGAAGGACCTCGGCCTGTCGTTCGAGATCGCAAAATCAGGACGCAACGCCCTGATCCACGACATCAAGGTTCCCCCGCGGCCGATCCGCCCCGCCGCCAAGGCCCCCCGCACGGCGCAGGTAGGCGCCGGCGTCGACGGCGTGCCGGACTCGATCCACGACCGGGTTCTCGGCACGGGACTGGACGGCTACTACGAAACCGCCGCCGCGATCACCGTCGACCTGGGCGCGGAAGTCCCCGTCTCCGCGATCTGGATGATGTCCGATGTGGGCGGCGGCGGAAAGCTCCCGGGCGGCTACAAGCTGGAGTCCTCGACGGACGGCAGCGACTACCGCACCCTTCGCAAGACCCCCACCCGCTACCCCATCGCCTACACGATCGGCAACCGCGCGTACCTGCGCGGCAAGTGGGGCATGATGGAGATCCGCCTCGACCCGACGCCCGCGCGGTTCATCCGGTTGACGCCGCTCCGGGGCTCATCCCGGCACGAGGGCTGGCATATCGGGGAGATGTTCATCTTCCAGCCGGCGGACGGCCCGGCGGAAGAATCCTCGCCCCCGGTCGCGGACCTGCTCCGCGCGCTCGACGCCGAATCCATCGATTTGCTCGTCGCCAACCGGCAACTCAGCGCCCGGGTGGACACCGCGGGCCGCGGCGGCGCGAAGGCGCCGCGCGTCCTCGACTATCACGCCCATGCGACGGATGCCGATTCATTCCCGTTTGCCATCACGCCGGGCGCCTCCGTCGCGGTCGCCGTCGAATCCTGTGCGGAGCCCATCGCGCGGCAGGTCCTGGAGGAAACGATCGGCACGGGCGCGATCCGGAAGGAATGGCGGCACGGGGAGTATGCCGTCTGGTGCCTGACACCATCCGCCGACACGGCAGCCACGGCGGCCCGGACGAATCTGCAGTGGACGGGACGGACCTTCCTCCATCCGTAGCACGCACCCTCCCGTTCAGGTCCTGCGCAGCCCCGCCTCGATCCCGTCGTACGCCTCCATCAACCGCCGCCGGTGCGCATCGAAGGTGTGGCCCTTCTCCACGAAGGCGCGGCCGCCCCGCCCCAGCCGCTCGCGAAGCGCCGCGTCGCCGGACAGCGCGAGCATGCCCGCTGCAAACCCCTCCGGATTGGCCGGCGCCAGGAGCGCCTCCGCCCCGGTCAGAATCTGATTGTGCGTGGGCAGATCGGTCGCAAGAACCGGCTTTCCGGAATGCAGGTACGCGAAGATCTTCATCGGCGTGTTCACCCCGCGGATCCGGGGACAGGCCAGGATGTCGGCCTCGGCGAGATAGCTGTCGAGCCGGTCGAACGGGCGCGGACCGAGGATGTGGCATCGGCGATCGATGCCGAGTCGCTGCGCCTTCGCCCGATACGAGGCCACATCGTCCGGCGCGCCGCCGATGACGGCCAGCGTGAGGTCCGGGCTCCGCTTCAACGCCAACGCGAAGCTGTCGAGCAGCAGGTCCACCCCCTGGTAGGCCTCCAGATTGCCGATGTAGAGCAGGACCGGCCCGGTCGCGCCCAACTCCCTCCGCAGATCACCGGTCGGCACGGCGCCGGGGTTGCGTAACTGCGAGATGTCGTGCAGCGTGACCGACCAGCGCGCCCCGTTGCCCCGGCACAGGTCGTCGAGCGCGTTGCAGACCGGGAAACAGATCTCCGCCCCCCGGATCGCCGCACGCTCCATCCGGCCGAACACGCGCGCCAGCGGACCGAGCCACGGCTTCTTCTCGACCAACTGCTGGGCGATCGAGGAGTCGAGGTCGTACGCGTAGGGAATCCCGAACCGCGCCTTGATGTGCATGGCGATGAAGACCGCCTCCTCGCCCGCATGCACCACGTCGTAGCGGCGGGCGCGGACCATCCGCAGGGCCTCGCGGAACATCAGGAAGTCGCAGAGTAGCTTCCGCAGCGAGAAGCCGGGCTTGATGCCCGACAGCCACCGCGGCGCGCGAATCCGATGCAGCCTGACGTTCGGCAGATCGATCTCCGTCCCCTCGTGATAGACCAGCGCATCGACCGTCGTGCCGGGACGTTCCGCGAGAACGCGCAGCACGAGCATCACGTCGATCGGCGTCCCCCGCTCCTGATAGAATGGATGCGGGGCCAGAAGAAGCACATTCACAGGCGGATCCTCGATCGCAGGTTCATACCGTCAAAAAGCCCCTCTTCACGTCCGCCACCTCATCCGCCATCCGGAACGAATCCCAGCCCAGGAGCCCGCCCATCGCCGCCGCCGCGGTCTGCAGCACGGCGTCGGACGGACATCCCCGCGCCGCCAGCCCCGTGCGCCGCAGCACGACATCCGCCAGCCGCAGGGCCATCTCACGCTCCACGGCATGGCGGACCTGTGCGGCGACCGAGTCGCCGCCCGGGCGGGCGAACGACACCGCCTCGGTGCCGAAATCGCACAACTCCTCCTCCGGAATGCCCGCAGCCGCGCCGTCCCTCAGGAACGAGGCCCAATCATCGATCTCCCCGCCCGCCAGACGAGGCAGATCGCAGGAGCGCGGCAGGCGGAACCCCGGGACGATGCGCCCGACAGCCGCCTCCCCAACCGAAAGCGCCGTCGTGTACTTCACGCCCTCCACCCCGAGCAGCCCCGTCATTCCGTCCGCCGACCGATCCACCACCCGCGAGTGCTCCTGCATCGGCACCGCCTCGCCCCGGTCCCAGGCCCGGTCATCCGCCGGGACCACCCCGCAATGCACGTGCCGCACGTCGCCGCGCGTCAGGCCGATGCCGGGCCACGCCCGGTTGAAGTCGTCCAGATACCGCCCGATCATCGCCTCCGTGGGACGGAACTCCCCGGGCGGTCCCTCGTGCCGGAACCACTCCGTCCCCACGATGGAATTGCCGCGCCACGGCGAGACGAAATAGAAGCGCGAGCCGCCGGCCGACGGGACCCGCACGCCCGCCGCCACGGCCTCGGGATGGATCGGACGGGTCACGAGATTGATCCCCCCGACATGGCGGTGCGGCCGCGCGGCGGGACGTCCAAGCCGCCCCTCCCACGGCCCCGAACAATCCACCACCCAGCCCGCGCGGATGTCGAAACGGCCGCCGCCGATCCGGTCCACCGCCTCCACGCCCGCCACGCATCCGTTCCGGATCGTCAGCGACGCGGCCTCGACGTAGTTCGCCGCCACGGCGCGCCCGCGACACGCCGAGCGGATCAGGGACACCACGAGCCGCTCCGTGTGGTGCACACACCCGTCGAACCACAGTGCGCCGCCGCGGACGCCCCCCAGGGGCAGCGCGGGAACCCGGTCGCGAAGCGCGGCTCGCCCCAGCACGCGCGGACGCGGCAGGCGGCGGACCGGATCCGGCGACGCCGGCTCCCGGGCCGACAGCAGCCGGTATAGCAACAGCCCCGCCCCCATCGCCTCGGGCCCCCGCATGCCGAAGCCCGAAAGCGGGATCACGCACGCCATCGGATGCGCGAGGTGCGGCGCGATGCGGAACCACCGGGCGCGGTCGCGGATCGATTCCAGACTCCGGCCGATGTTCAGACTCTGGAGATACCGGAGACCGCCATGGATGATCTTCTGCGACTGCGCCGAGGTCGCCCCGGCAAAATCGTCCCGCTCCACCAGCGCCACCGAGAGTCCCGCAAGGCTTGCCGTCCACGCCACGGCCGCCCCGTGAATCCCGCCGCCGACCACGAGCACGTCAAACGTCGTCCCACTCAGGGAATGTAGGTTTCGCTGCATCGTTGACAACAGAATCCTGCGGGGCCGCCCCGGGACCGAGGCATCCGTTCGCCATCACAACTCCGTCCGCTCCGCGCAGCACGGAGCATAGCCCCCCGGCCCGGCCGTCACAAGTTCCGCCCCGCCGACGAGCCGTTCGCACTCCGGCCCGGATCGGAGGCGCCATTCCAGACAGGGCGCCCCCGGCGAATGAAAACCACGAAAGACCGGCGAATGCCCCGCTTCTACGTACGGGGCCGGCGAAAAGCTGCGTAGACCTGCCCTCCGCCCGGATCCCGCCATGTTACATAAATTGTAACGATCGTTACAATTTATGTAACAGTCTTGAGGTCGAAGAATGGACCGCGCGGACGACGTCTCCGTCCTCTTTTACCCGGGGGCCGCCGACTGCTATACTTCCGAACACCTATGAGCGATGTCGTACTCATCCGGGATCTCAAGGCGCATGGCGGGGCGGAGGTCGAACTTCGCGGCTGGCTGCAGGGGCGGCGCAGCAGCGGCAAGATCTCTTTCCTGCTCGTGCGGGACGGAACAGGCACGGTCCAGTGTGTGGTCGAGGCGGCAAGCGCCGAGGCCTTCGCGATCGCGGGAGGGCTGGGCCTCGAATCCTCCCTGCGCGTGCGCGGCACCGTGCGGCTCGACGAGCGCGCCCATGGCGGCGCCGAAGTGGCCGTCACCGGCCTCGAGATCGTGCAGAACGTGGCGGACTACCCCATCGCCCGCAAGGAGCACGGCGTCGATTTCCTGATGAACCACCGGCACCTGTGGCTGCGATCCACGCGGCAGTGCGCCATCCTCCGGATCCGCGACACGCTGATCCGGTCCATCCAGGACTTCTTCGCCGGCCGCGGGTTCATCCGCATCGACACGCCCATCCTGACGCCCGGCGCCGCCGAGGGCGCGGGCACGCTGTTCCCGGTCGACTACTTCGGCGAAAAGGTCTTCCTCGCGCAGACCGGCCAGCTCTACCTCGAGGCCGCCGCGATGGCCCTGGGCCGCGTCTATTGCTTCGGACCGACCTTCCGCGCCGAGAAGTCCAAGACCCGCCGGCACCTCACCGAGTTCTGGATGGTCGAGCCGGAGGTCGCGTGGGCCGAGCTGCCCGACTTGATGGACCTCGCCGAGGCGATGGTCTGCCGGCTGGTCGCGGACGTCCTCGCGCGCCACCGCGACGACCTGGCCCTCCTGGAGCGCAACACCGCAGCCCTCGAGAGCATTGCCGCCCCGTTCCCACGCATTACCTACACGGAGGCCGTCGAGCAGCTCCGCAGCCCGGCCACACACGAGGTGCTGGCCGCCGGTCTCGAGGCGGACCGCCGTCGGCTGGCGGAGGGACATGCGCGGCTGTCGGACCTGGAGGCGCAGCTCGCCGCCGCAAAGAAGGGCTGGCAGCAGGAGAAACTCGGACGCGAGACCGCCGCGCTGCGCGAGACCCTTCGCGAACTCGGCCAGGAGCTTGAGAACCGCCCGGCACATATCGAGAGCGCACGGAACTTCGAGTGGGGACACGATCTCGGCGGCGACGAGGAGACCATCCTCACGCGTCTCTACGACCGGCCGATCCTGGTGTCCCGCTATCCGCGCGGCGTGAAGGCGTTCTACATGAAGCCCGACCCCGCCGATCCGCGGGTCGTCCTCAACGTCGACATGCTCGCACCCGAGGGCTACGGCGAGATCATCGGCGGCAGCCAGCGAGAGGACCGCCTCGAAGCCCTGCAAGAGCGCATGCGCGAGGAGAACATGGATCCGGCACCCTACGAGTGGTACCTCGACCTGCGCCGCCACGGCACCGTCCCGCACGGGGGCTTCGGCCTCGGCCTTGAGCGGACCGTCGCGTGGATCTGCGGCCTGCGCCACATCCGCGAGACGATCCCGTTCCCGCGGCTCATGGGGCGGATCTACCCGTGACGTGCGGCGATCCCCCCGACGCGGCCGGCGGGCCCCCGGAAGTGATACTCTACACCGACGGTGCCTGCCTCGGGAATCCCGGCCCCGGCGGATGGGCCGCCATCCTGGTCGCGGACACGCACCGCCGGGAGTTGTCCGGCGGCGTCCGCCGCACCACCAACAACCGCATGGAACTGCAGGCCGTGATCCAAGGGCTCACGGCCCTGAAGCGGGCGTGCCGCGTGCGGATCGTCTCCGACTCCCAGTACGTCATCCGCTCGTTCAGCCTCGGCTGGGCGCTCCGGTGGCGCGACAAGGGCTGGATGCGCACCCGAAAGGATCCGGTCGAGAACGCCGACCTGTGGCGGATCGCCCTCGACGCGGTGCTCCCCCACGAGGCGACGTTCGAATGGGTCCGCGGCCACGCGGGGCATCCGGAGAACGAGCGGGCGGATGTGCTGGCGACGGGAGCCGCGCGCGGGCCGAACCTGCCGCCCGACGAGGCCTTTGAGAGCGGATCGACGACGGTGACTGCCACGCCGCCTGCGGCGCCGGCAGCCGGCGGATGGCTAGATCTGTAGCAGCCCGGCGAAGTACACGACCAGCAGCGCAAGGCACGCCGCATCGATGCCGAGGGCGATGTACGGCAGCCGTCCGCCCGCCACCCGCCGGGCCGTCAGCTTGGACACCGTCGCCACCCCCGCCACGATCAACGTGAGGATCAGCATCGCAAGGAAGGCGGTCCGGTTGCTGGCAAAATGCTCGGCGGTCGTGGCGCCAGGCGAGCCCGATCCGTGGGCTGCGGCGGGGCCGACCATCGGCAGCATCATGCACAGGACCAGAAAGAGAACTCCCGCCGCCACGGTAAGTACGTCCCCCACACCGCGGTCGGTCCACCGGACTCCGCCGGTCGCCTTCATTGTCCCGCTCACAGTCTGCGCCATGTCCGCCACTCCCGGCCCCTGTCACTTCCGCGATTCATGCGCGCCCGGGACCGCGGCGCGACGGGCTGCACTCTGTCATGTTCCGCGCCCGCCCGCAACCCGCACCGCGGATCCGGAGCGATCAGACCAGCCGCGACCGGGCGGATCGGGCGTGGGCGGGAAGCTGCTCGACGTCGGCGAAGGCCTCGATCGACGGCAGCACCTCCTCCAGATCGCGGCGCGTGAGTTCCAGCACGCTCATGCGGCGGCGGAAGTCCTCCACCGTGAGTCCCGCGAAGTAGCGCGCCGTGCCGCCCGTCGGCAGCACATGGCTCGGCCCGGCGACGAAATCGCCCGCGCTTTCCGGCGTCCACGGCCCCAGGAACACGGCACCCGCGCACCGGATGCCCCGCAGTTCGCGGCGCGGATCGGCCGTGAGGATCTCCAGATGCTCCGGCGCAAACCGGTTGATCACCGCCACGCCGGCCTCGAGGTCGGGAACCACGACCAGACGGGTGCGCTGCGTCAGAACCTCGGTGATGCGTCCCACGCGCGGAACCTCGGCCGCCTGGCGGACCAGTTCGCACCGCACCGCCTCCGCCAGCCTCGCCGAGGTCGTGACCAAGAGCGTCCGCTCGTGGCCCGTTCCGTGTTCGGCCTGCGACAGCAGGTCCGCCGCGACGCCCGCCGCGCGCGCGGTGCCGTCGGCCAGCACCGCCACCTCGCTGGGTCCGGCCACCATGTCGAGGGCGACGGCGCCGTAGACAAGCCGCTTCGCGGCCGTGACGAACGGTCCGCCCGGACCGACGATCTTGTCGACCCGGCCGATCGTCTCCGTCCCGTACGCCAGCGCGCCGATCGCCTGGATGCCGCCGAGGCGCAGGACCTCCGTCGCACCCGCCTCGCGCAACGCGTAGAGGATGTGGGGATTGACGGCTCCGTCCGGCCCGCACGGAGTCGCCGCAACGATCTCGCGAACCCCCGCCACAGCCGCCAGCGGAACCGTCATGAGCGCCGTCGAGGCCAGCGGCGAGGCGCCGCCGGGGACATAGACACCGACGCGATCGAGCGGAAGGAAGCGCTCACCCAGCCGCCCGCCCCGCGGCGCGCGGATCTCCCAGTCGGGCCGCATACCGGCCCGGGCGAAGCGGCGGACGCGACGCAGGACGTCGGCCACGGCGCGGCGGAATTTCCGGTCGACGGTCCCCGCGGCAGCCTTGATCTCCGCCGGCGTGACGCGAAACCGCTCCGGCGCGATCTTCACGCCGTTGAACGCCTTCATGCAGCGCGTCACCTCGCGATCGCCCCCGCCGCGGATCCGCGCCAGAACGCGCGAAGCCAGTTTCTCGGCGGCCGGGTCCACCGCCGGCGCCTTCAGAAAGACATCCAGCGACGCCGGCTCGCGCCCGCCCCGCAGATCGACCATCGGAATCTTCATACCCCCACTTTCGCCGTTCGGCGCGCGGCGGTCAATGGCGGTGCGGAGGTAGTTGGTTCACAGGTTGGCAGGTTCGCAGGTTCGGAGGTGGAAGGTTCCGGGTTCCGCGTTCCGTACCCTTCTCCCGGTCCCCCTCTTCCGTCTTTCCGTATTCCGTCTTCCGTGCCCTGAACTTGAACCTTGAAACCCGTGGGCCGGACCTTGAGACTCCTCTGATCCGGGAGCTCCAATGAAATCGATCCTTGCCATACTCGTTGCCGCCGCACTTGCGAACATCCCACCAACCGTGCGTTCCGCCACCACGGGACTCGTCTTCGAGGCCGAGACCGTTGCGGGGCCCTCGTCGGCATGGGGAACGAACTCCGTCTCGAAGACACTCTGGTGCCTGTGGAGCACGGACAAGGACGCCGCGACGAAGTGGTCGGGCGGCGTGGTGCTGAAGAGCCCGTCCGTCGCGGCCGATCGCGTCTCGCCTGAGGACGGCGCCCCTCCCCTCCACATCCGCATCCCCGGTCTGACCAACGGGCTCTACGATGTTCTGCTGAAGGGCGGGCGTCCGTTCGCGCTGTCCTTCGACGGTCGCTCGTGGACGCGCTCCTCCGGGGGCATCGTGGCGGAGTCGCATCCGGTGACCAACTGCGTTTTCGAGATGTGGTTCGACGACCGGTACGCCGACGAGCGCAACCCGGGCCCTTGCTATCTCGACACCGTCACGCTGCTGCCGACGCCCGCGCCCATCGTGAAGCCGCAGGTCGAGGGGCACTGCGCGAAGCGGACCGAGGAGACGCTCGACCGCGGCGTCGTCGCCCTGCCCTGCGAGGCCGGGGTCTACGTCGGATGGCGCCTGCTGAAGTCGGATCCGCCGGGTGCGGCGTTCCACGTCTATCGCTCAGCCGGCGACGGCGAGGCGCAGTGCCTCACGAAGGAGCCCGTCGCACTCACGACCGACTTCATCGACGACGACGCACCGGTGCGCACCGGCCTCGTCTACACCGTTCGCGCCGCTGCGGGAAACGGCGAACCCCCGTCCGGCAGCGGCAAGGCCCTCGTGACCGTCGATCCCGCGGCGCCGCGCACCGGGCGCATCACGATCCCTCTGGAGGCGCGGATGACCGTCCAGAAGTGCGGCATCGGCGACCTGGACGGCGACGGCCGCTACGACTTCGTGCTCAAGAGCCCCTCCGACAGCATCGATCCCTATGTCTCGTACTGGAAGCGCTCGCCCGACACCTACAAGCTCGATGCCTACGGGGCCGACGGCACCTGGCTCTGGCGCCACGACCTCGGGTGGGCGATCGAGCGCGGCATCTGGTATTCGCCCTACATCGTCCACGATCTCGACGGCGACGGACGTGCCGAGGTGGCGGCGAAGATCGGCGAGGGCGATCCGCGCGACCCCGACGGCCGCGTCCGCAAGGGTGCCGAGTGGGTTGTCGTGTGGGACGGCGCCACCGGCCGCGAACTTGCGCGCACTCCGTGGCCCGACCGCAGTGGATTCGGCGAGGACGAGCGCGGCTACAACTACGCCAGCCGCAACCAGCTCGCGGTGGCGTATCTCGACGGCCGCACACCGTGCCTGATCGTGCTCCGCGGCACCTACACGCTCATGAAGGCGGAGGCGTGGGATTTCGACGGCAAGGCCCTGCGACGGCTGTGGGCCTACACGAGCGACGAGTCCGGCGCGCGCTTCCGCGGCCAGGGCGCGCACACGACGCGCTGCGGCGACATCGACGGCGACGGCCGTGACGAGGTGCTGCTCGGCAGCGCGGTCCTCGACGACACGGGCACCCCGCTCTGGTGCACGCGGCTCGGCCACCCGGACCACTTCTACGTCGGCGACCTCATGCCCCAGCGGCCGGGCATCGAGATCTACTACGGCATCGAGACGCGCCAGCCGAGCAACGGCATGTGCATGGTCGACGCGCCGACGGGCCGCATCCTGTGGGGCTGGAACGGACCCACGAAGCACATCCATGCGTCCGGCCTGTGTGCCGACATCAGTCCGTTGCATCCCGGCGCCGAGAGCTACGACGCGGACTCCGCCGACCACAAGCCGACCGGCGACCGATGGCTCTTCGCCTCGGACGGAACCGTCCTGAGCCGCGACCTCGACCTCGCGTTCGGCAAGAACACCGCCCACTGGGACGCCGACCTGCAACGCGAGGTCATCGCGGGCGATCGCATCGTCGACGGCGACGGCGGCCGCCACGAGCCGCGCATCGAGGGCAAGGGCACCGTGCTGGTCGCCGACATCCTGGGCGACTGGCGCGAGGAACTGATCGTGACCGAGCCGGGCGAACTCCGGATCTACACGACCACGATCCCGGCGATGGACCGGCGCGTGACACTCATGCAGGATCGCGGCTACCGTAGCGACGTCGCGATGGCCGCCATGGGCTACACCGTGCCCCCGACGCATTCCGAGGACTTCGAATCCACCGCGCCGAACCTCAACCTCACGGCCCTCGCCGCAAAGCCCGGCACGGTGCGCGTGGTGGCCGTTGCGCCGCGCTGCGCGCCGCTCGAGGGCGAACTGAAGCTCACGCCCGAGGCCGGCACGATCTCCCCCGCCGCCTTCCCGGTCCGCCTCGCCCCCGGCGAGCGCAAGGTCTGGGAATGCGCCGTCACCCGCCCCGACGGCGTGAAGTCGGTCCGCGTGCGGGCAGCGCTGACGCACGCGGAGGGCGTCCTCCGCGCAACCGTGCGCGCCCCGTAGCCGGAGCGAGGCGGTTGTTCTTCTTCGTGGATCCGCAGGACTCGCTTCAAAAGGCGCGGCAGGCATTGACACGCGACGTTTGCATCGGATAGGGTCCGCGCGAATTACTGATGGTGTGAGTTGAGTGCGGCCCGTGACGAGCGGGTGGCATCTCGAGGCGCAAGGTCAGCTTCGGTCCATGAGGGACCGGGCTGGCCTTTTTTGTTTTTCGATTCTGAAAAGCACGCAAACCGAAGACCGCGAGGAGCCTTGGGCGACCGGGATTCACACGGTTCAACATCAAACCACCGGAGCCGGCATATGGAAATTGGCGAGTTCATGACCAGACTGGATCTTCCGGACGAGGCAGTCGCCCTGTTGCGGAGGGCGAAGTCCGTCACCTGCGCGCTCACGATCGCCGATCTTGAGGCGTTGGCGTGCGGGGGGAGAGACCATTCGGAGGAGAACTGGGTGACGGCCCACTGCTCGGCCGTCCGCGTGGTTACGCCCTATGACAACATGGTGACGTTCATGCACGAGGGCGCCAGCGGCGGCGGCAAGAGCGAGATGCTACAGCAACCCCATCGATTGCCGGACGGACGGCTGCTGTTGGGGAAGAACACGGAGACGGGTGAAGAGCGCCATCTCGAGATCCAGCGGACCTGCGAACTGCACCCGGGGACGGCCGACCTACGGGATCCTCGGACTCTTTCATCTCCTGCCGCCCGCTTTGGCTTGGTTGTGGCGGCTGGTCTCGCCCCGGGGCCACGCCAACCCCAGCATTGTGGACCAGGGCGCGCGGACGCTGACCGAGTTCTTCCACGCGCAGGTCCGGGACTTCCTCCACCCCGACTTGGCCCCCTTGGGCCGGGACATCATCGAGTGCTGCCTGTCCGACGCCTCCGTTTCCGAGTACGCGCGATTCATACCCACCCTGGAGGCGTAGCGTTCCCGGCACACCAAACCCAAGGACACTCAAGAAGGGGCGGATCGAGACCATGAAAGAGAAGACTCTGATGTTCACTACGGAGGGGAATCGTACCCTGCTTTCGCGCGGCAAGGTGCGCGATGTATACGACATGGGGGATGCACTGCTCATCGTTGCGACCGATCGAATCTCGTGCTTTGACGTCGTCCTGCCCACCCCGATCCCCGGCAAGGGCTGCGTTCTGACGCAGATGTCTCGATTCTGGTTTGATGCGCTGACGGACGTCATTCCCCACCACTTCCTGAGCACGGATCTTTCACGCTTCACGACGGACCCCGATGCGCTGGAGGAATTGGCATCATGAACCACAGAATCAGTCAACGCGTCGCATCCCTGTCGCCCTCGCTCACCCTTGCGATTGACGCGAAGGCGAAGCAGATGAAGGCCGACGGGGTGGATGTTGTCGGCTTCGGCGCAGGCGAGCCGGATTTCGACACTCCGTGGCACATCAAGGACGCAGCCACGGCGGCGCTCGCCGCGGGCTTCACGAAGTACACGCCGAGCAGCGGCATCCCCGAGCTGCGACAGGCCATTGCAGAGAAGTTCAAGCGGGAGAACGGCCTGTCGTACAAGCCAAGCCAGATCATCGTTTCATGCGGGGGCAAGCACTCCTGCCATAACGCCATCCTGGCCACATGTCAGGAAGGCGACGAAGTCATTATCCCCGCGCCGTACTGGCTGAGTTATCCGGAGATGGTCAAGATGTCCGGGGCGCGCCCCGTCATTGTGACCACCTCCGACCGGGCGGAATTCAAGATCACGCCGGAGCAGCTGCGCGCGGCCATCACGCCGAGAACGCGGCTGTTCATTCTCAATTCGCCCAGCAACCCTACGGGCACCGTCTACACGCCGGAGGAGGTCAAGGCGCTCGGCGACCTCTGCGTCGAAAGCGGCGTGCTCATCATGAGTGATGAGATCTACGAGCACCTGCTCTACGACGGCGCCGTCCACAAGAGCGTGGCGAGTTTCACTCCGGCCCACTTCGAACACTCGATCGTCGTGCACGGCTTCGCCAAAGCGTGGAGCATGACCGGGTGGAGGCTCGGCTTCTGCGCTGCGCCGGAGCCGATCGCCAAGGCCATGGACGCCATCCAGAGCCACAGCACCAGCAATCCGACGAGCTTCGCGCAGAAGGGCGCCCTCGCCGCGCTGACAGGACCGCAGGATCACCTGCCCCTGTGGCTGGCCGAGTTCGACCGGCGGCGGCGGTACGCGCATCAGGCGCTGAACGCGATCCCCGGCATCACCTGCTGCAACGCAAAGGGCGCGTTCTATCTCTTCCCCAACATCTCGGCCAGCGGGCTGCGGTCGGCGGAGTTCTGCGCACGGCTTCTGGAGGCGGAGAAGGTGGCGGCCGTGCCAGGCATCGCGTTCGGCGCCGACGAGTATATCCGCATCAGCTACGCCACGGGCATGCCCAACATCGAGAAAGGCATCGAGCGTATCAGCCGCTTCATGCGATCGGTAACCGCGTAGTCATCAAGGAGGCACCATGAACCCCACCGCACGACTGGAAATGGACGGCAGACGCTTCGAGTTTCCCCTGATTGAGGGTACCGAAGGCGAGAAGGCGGTCGACATCTCGCTCCTGCGGGACCGAAGCGGCTGCATCGCGCTGGACGACGGCTACGGCAGCACCGGCTCGTGCACGAGCCGGATCACCTTCATCGACGGCGAGAAGGGCATCCTGCGCTATCGCGGCATCCCCATCGAGGAACTGGCCGAGCGATCCACGTTTGTGGAAACCGCGTTCCTGCTCATCTACGGTCATCTGCCAACGACAACCGAACTCAGGGCGTTCTCCGCTTTGCTGACGCAGAACGAAAACCTCCACGAGGACATGAAGTATCACTTCGAGGGATTTCCAAGCAACGCACATCCCATGGCCATCCTTTCGGCCATGATCAACGCGAGCAGTTGCTTCTATCCGGCAATGTCCGTAGGGAAGACCACGGCCCCCGTCTTCGGTGTCCATGCCGCCCGCCTGATTTCCCAGGTGCGTACGATTGCCGCGTTCTCGTACCGGAAATCCAAGGGCATGCCGATCATCTATCCCAAGCCCTCCTACAAGTACACGGCGAACTTCCTGCACATGATGTTCTCGGATCCCTACGAGGATTACATGCTCAAACCGGAGACTCTTCGCGCATTGGAACTGATCCTGATCCTGCACGCCGACCACGAGCAGAACTGCTCGACGTCCACCGTGCGCATGGTCGCTTCCAGCCAGGCGAACCTGATGGCCAGCGCAGCCGCGGGCGTGTGCGCTCTCTGGGGCCCGCTGCACGGCGGCGCGAACCAGGCCGTGATCGAAA
>CAYRFK010000084.1:0-18511 GCA_964423465.1 uncultured Verrucomicrobiota bacterium
CCGTCTCATACCAGATGCGCGGCGCAATCTCGGCGAGCGGCTCGCCGTTCGTCCAGTCATCCGCCCCCGCGGCCGACGCCGCAAGGACAACCGCCAGCAGAAACGTTCGCATGACTCGTTCTCCTGGCCGGGAGGGCCGGCGGCCCCGCCGGCCGTTCGCACGGTCCACGGCCGACCCGCCTACCACGGCAGATGCGGCCGGAAGATCACGACCCCGACCGCCACCGCGCACGCGGCGGCGATCAGCACGGCCGCCGCCGCAACGTCCTTCGCCTTCTTCACGAGCGGGTGGAGGTCGGGCACCGCGGCGTCCGCGAGGAACTCCAGCGCGGTGTTGAGCGCCTCCGCGATCCAGACGAGTGCGATGGCGAGGAGGATTGCGCACCACTCCGGCCGCGTCAGGTCGGCGAGCAGGCCGAGGGCGAGGGCCGCGGCGGTCGCGGCGGCGTGGATGCGGACGTTGGGCTGCGTGGTCCAGAGCGTCCGCAGGCCCTCGAACGCGTGGCGGAAGCTCTGCAGCCGGCTCTTGGACGGTGCGGGCATGGGGTGCTCGCTAGACCATCCATCCGCCGCGGAGCGGTCTGTGGATGCGCAGGTTGGCCTCGTCGGCGCGCGGCCCGGTGAAGCGCTCGGCGACGGGATCCCACCGCAGCTTCGCCTTCAACTCCATCGCGATGTTGCCGAGGTGGCAGATGGCGGCGGAGCGGTGGCCGACTTCGACGGGGGCGACGGGGTCGCGCCGGTCGCGGACGCAGTCGAGGAAGTTGCGCATGTGGTCGTCCGATTCGTAGAGATGGATCTCGCCCGGCCCGATCTGCTCGCGCAGCAGCGCGGGGTCGGAGGCGTGCATCTTCTCGTCGTAGGCGAGCCACCCGCGATCGCCCTCGAACTTCACGTAGGCGAACTGGTCGCCGGTGTGGCACTCGAACCCGACGCCGTCGGCGTAGCGACAGCGGAAGTGCGCGGGGTCGGCGACGTCGAAGAGGCCGTCGGTCGGGAACACGCCGCCGAGGTCCTCGACCTCCACCGGCCCGTCGCCGTCGTGGCCCGTCGCCCACTGGACCATGTCGATCATGTGCGCGCCGAGGTTCGTGACATTTCCGCCGGAGTAGTCCTGGATGAATCGGAACGAGTAGAGGCAGCGGTCCTTGTGGTACGGCGCCCACGGGGCCGGGCCGAGCCACGTCTCGTAGTCGAGCCACGCCGGCACGGGCTGCGGGGTCCAGTTCCTCGGGCTCTCGCGGTGGTTGCGGCCGATCACGACCCCGATGTGCCGCAGCTTGCCGATGCGGCCGTTGCGGACCAGTTCGCAAAGCTGGCGCGCGGAGGCGGCGGAGCGGCGGTAGGTGCCGGTCTGCAGGATGCGGCCGTGGCGGCGGACGGCATCCACCATCGCGCGCCCCTCGCCGAGCGTCAGCGAGAGCGGCTTCTCGCAGAAGATGTCCTTCCCCGCCCGGGCGGCGGCGATCGTCATGACCGCATGCCAGTGGTCGGGGGTCACGACGGTCACCGCGTCGATGTCGTCGCGCGCGAGGACCTCGCGGAAGTCGATGTGCGCCGTGCAGCCGTCGTAGCCGGCACGGCCGGTCTTCCGCGCGTAGTGGTCGTTGACGACGTTCCGCGCCGCGTCGCGCCCGAACCACGGGCCCTGCCAGCCGTCCTTGAACCAGTGGCCGTACTCGTTGGACGAACTGACGGGGTCGCAGGCGGCGACGATCTGTACGTCGTCCTGCACGAGCGCCGCGCGGAGGTTGCGCATGCCCATCCCGCCGACGCCGATGCACCCCATGACGATGCGTTCAGACGGCGGGTTGGCGCCGATCACGCTGGCCGGCACGATCGCCGGCGCCATCCCGGCCGCCGCCATTTCGAGGAACACGCGGCGGCTGATGCGGGTCTTCGGCATGGCGGACGTTCCTTTCCCGCCGCGCCCGGGCGCGGACGGACTACTTCGCCTGCGACGCCATTTCGAGAGCCTTGGTCGTCGTGTAGTACTTCGCGATCGTGTTCGGAACCTCCCAGGCGGGGAGCTTGCCGTCGCGCAGGAAACGGAAGTACTTCGCGGCGACCTGGGCGAAGTGCGGCTCGTGGCCGTCGCGGTACTGGTCGGGGATCAGGATCTCCCAGCCCTTGTCGAGCCGCTTGAGTCCGACGCCCGGGAACTTCGCGGTGATTTTCGGCAGCGAGGCGGCGAGCGTCTGCTCGAAGGTGCCCGCATCGACACCCGCGACGGGTTCGACGTAGAGCGCCGGCTTGAAGGCCTGCTCCTTGCCCTGCCGGATCACGAGGTTCGCCTTCGACCCGCGCATGATCGAGTAGTGCGTGTCGCCCGTGCCCGCCGGGGCCTCGAAGTTCCACACTACGGAGACCTTCGCGCAGACGCCGCGCAGGCGGTAGACGATCTCGCCGTTGGCGAAGACGTTCAGCGCGCCGTCCTTGACGTCCTTCTTCAGGTAGTCCGGCCACGTATCCTTCTTCGTCACGCCCTTGAACTGCTCGGGCGAGATGACGGTGGGCCAGCGCTTCGCGGCGACGAGCTCGATGTCCTTCTTGTAGTCGAGGGCGACGTCCGGGAAGCACTCCCACTGGATCAGATCAACCAGGTGCGTCGTGACGTCGACGATGCCCTCGCCCTGCTGCGCGACGTCGAAGAACCATGCCGGGCGGACCAGCGGCGAGCCGCTGACGATCTTCGAGAAGTGGTGGACGCTTTCCTTGGTCACCGCCGGGTTCTCCGGCGTGCCCTTTTCCATCTGCCCGAACACGGCCGGGATCAGCGAGAACTCCTTCTGGAGCATCGTCGTGATCTCGTAGCGCTCGGTCATGATGTCGTAGAGGAGGACCTTGTTCTTCTCCGCCGAGGCGTAGGCCTCCAGCAGCGTCGCGAAGCCCTTCGCATCAATCGCCATGGGCTTGTCGGCCAGCACGTTCAGGCCCGCGTCGACGGCGCTCTTGATGTACTCGATCTTCCGGCGGTTGTTGCCGGAGGTGACCATCACGTTGCCCTTCTTCTCGGCGAGCATGCGCTCGAGGTAGTCCGGGCCGCGGTAGACCTCGGTCTTCCATGCGGTGGGTTTCTCGGCGCGCTCGTTGTAGGACTTGATCTTCGCGAGGTGCGCGTCGAGCTCGTCGCCCGCGGGCGCGTAGACATGCACGACGGGATCGACGCCCGGCGGCATGGACTTCTGCACCAGTGCCGCGTGGAAATGCCCCGGATCGAGCGTGAGCAGCTTCACGTTTCCGCCTCCGCCGGTTCCCATCGTTCCGCAGGCCGCCAGGCCCACCGCCGCCGCACCGACCGCCATCGTTGTCGTCATCGCGTTCATGCGTTTCTCCAAGTCAGAGGTTCACAGTTCACGGTTCAAAGGTTCACGGTTCAGAGGTTCGGGAGTCCAAGGGTTGGATGCCATCGAGGCAAGGTCTTCCGAACCATGGAACCTCTGAACCTTGGAACCGTTGAACCTCACACAGCGTACTTCGGCCGCATCGGCTGGGTCAGGGCCGCGCTGGCTTCGGCGTCGCCGACGAAGTCCTCCTTCGCCGGGTCCCACTTCACGGGGCGGCCGAGCCGCATCGCGATGTGGCCGATGTTGCAGACGCCGCTCGAGCGGTGGCCGATCTCGATCGGGCAGATGTTCTTCTTGCCGGTCTTGATGCAATCGAGCCAGTTCACGTAGTGGTCGGGGCTGTCGTAGAGTTTCACCTTCGGCGAGACGAGCGGCTCGATGAACGCCGGATTGCTGGCGTCGAGGGCCTTCAGGGGGCGCGTACCGGTGGTCGGGTCGCTCGCGGTCGCCTTCTGCGAGCCGCGCGAGACGAAGATCCAGCCGTCGGTGCCGATGAACTTGATCCCGTTGGGGTACTTGTCGCAGATGCGCAGCGAGACGCCGTTGGCGTACTTCATCTCGAGGCGGTAGGGGCCGTGGACGGTCCACAGGCCGCTGGTCGGGAACTCGCCCTTGCCGGAGATCTCGACGGGGCCGGTGAGTTCGGTGTCCATGCCCCAGTGGGCGATGTCCATGTGGTGCACGCCCCAGCCGGTGATCATGCCGCAGCAGTACTGCTCGCAGCGGAGCCAGCCGGGCCGGCCGAAGCCCTTCTGCGGATGCACGCGCTCCTCGGTGTACGGGACGACGGGCGTCCATCCGAGCCACGCGTCGTAGTTGAGGTTCGCCGGGACCGGCATCTCGGCGGGATTGCCGCCGGCGGGATCGGTCGGCAGGCCGACCTCGACCTCCTTGAGCGTGCCGATGCGGCCGTTGCGGACGAATTCGGCGGCCTCGCGGAACTGCTTCTGCGACCGCTGCTGGGTGCCGAACTGGATGACGCGGTCGGTGGAGCGCCCGGCGTCGCGCATGGCGCGGCCCTCGGCATAGATGCGCCCGGCGGGCTTCTGGACGTAGACGTGCTTGCCGGCCTTCACGGCGTCGACCGTCGGCCGCGCATGCCAGTGGTCGGGCGTGCTGATCGTGACGGCGTCGATGTCCTTGCGCTTGAGCATCTCGAGGTAATCACCGAAGACCTCGATCTCCGCGCCCGGCTTCTTGTTCTTCGCGCACCACTCGTTGATGTAGTCCTTGCCGAGTTTCGCGCGGTTCGAGTCGAGATCGCAGACCGCGACGTAGACTCCGCCGGCCTTCAGCGTGCCGGGGATGTCCGCGTCGCGCCCGATGCGGCCGCAGCCGATGGCGCCGACCTGGATCCGGTTGCTGGGCGCGTCCGCGCCGAACACGGTCGAGGGAACGATGGTGGGGAACGCGAGCGCGCCGGCCGTCGCGGTGCCGGCCTTCAGAAAGTCGCGGCGCTTCACGGATGAACTCTTCATGACCCGTCTCCTCCGGCGCCCGGGTTTGAGCCTTCTGGACGGGCGCGCCATCCGGCCTTCGTAGCACGCCCCGCCCCCGGCGCGCAAGCCGCGGATCGCGAAAATGTCGGCGCCGTCTACCGGGCCTTGCCTGCCTTGATCTCCGAGAGCTTCCGGGAACCTTCAAACGTTCCCAGTCCCTTCAGGACCAGGCGGACGACCACTTCGGCATCGGGGGCTTCGGTCATCTCGTTGGGGACTCGACCCGAGCCCCCGCATGCGCCGCCTCAGCCATACTCCATGGTCGCCAGCCGGTGTTCGCGGCCTCCGGACCGGATGAATGCGGCGGGCCCGTCGGCCTTGTCGCCGGCCGCGGGCTGCCAGTTCTCGCCGGACACGCCGGTGATCTTCACGTTTCGAAGGGTGATGTCCTGTCCGTCGCGCGTCGCATCAAAGGCCACGGCAAGCGGCGGGCCGATCTTGAGCGTCAGGGGCTCCGCGCCCAGGACGACCGGCTTCGGGAACCCCCGCAGGTACATCTTCGTTGCGCCGCCCTCCCAGCCGAACGTGCCGGTGATGCGGAGGGCTCCGGGGATGGCGCGGATCGGTTCGGCAATCGATCGGGCGGTCGCACAGAAGGCTCCGGCCTCGCCGGTCACCTGCAGTTGGGCATCCGCGGGAGCTGGCGCCATGGCGAACCGAAGCTCGGAAACGGCCCCCGCGTAGGGCTCGATCCGGAGCTTCCCGGCGTTCTCCAGGGCGAGGGCGTACAGGCGGCCGTCCACGCCGACGGTGTTTGACCAGGGCAGGCGCGCGGCCGCGCCGTTCTGGCCGGCCTCCCGGGCGGTGGCGATCGCGAGGGTGTCGCCCCGGTTTCCGAAGACGCCGTCCATGGAAAGATCGCCGATGCTCACGAGGCGGCCGTTCCAGAGGCCCTCCATCGTTGCGCGGCTTCCGGCCACGAGCATCCTCTCCCGCACGAAGAGAAGTTCGATGGGATACTTGAAGTCCGTCGTCCCGTTCCGGGCGGCCACGTGGATCGTGGTGCGCTCGGGCTTCACGGCCGGGGCGTCGGCATCGTCGATCGTGCCGTCCCCGCTGGTGTCCGCGCGGACCGAATCGGCGGCGATCCGAAACGTCAGCCGTCCCGCTGCGTTCGCGAAGGGTTTGATCTCGACGACGCCCTGGTCATCCGCGGCGAAACCGCGGAAGGACCGCGCGTCGGCGGCTGCAAACTTCAGGTCGACCACGGCCGGCTTCTCCGGCCCGGTCTCCGCGCCCTTTCCCGACGCGGCAAGGCCCGCAAGAAGTGCGAGCACCCGCGGAACCATCCCCGCAACCGTTCTCATGTGTTCGTCCTCCGCCCGACGCCCCCCTTGTACGCCCCGGCGCCGGGAGTGTCAAAACGGAGATTGGGACGGTGGCCGGCGCGCTTCTTCGGGCCGCGGTTTCATGCTACACAGGGACGTTTCCCGCGGAGGGCCGGATGAGAACGACGATCGTGGTGACGGTGCTGCGGATGCTGGTCGGGTGGCACTTCCTGTACGAGGGGCTCGCGAAGCTCGTGCAGCCGGGGGGCTGGTCGGCGGCCGGCTACCTGCGGATGAGCAAGTGGTTCGCCGCCCCCCTGTTCCACCACATCGCCGAGACGCCGGCGCTGCTGCGCGCATGCGACCTGCTCAACATGTGGGGCCTGACGATGATCGGGCTCGCGCTGATCCTCGGCGTACTGGTGCGTCCGGCCGCGATCTGCGGCATCCTTTTGCTGGCGTTCTACTACATCGCCCACCCGCCGTTCCTCGCGTGGGCGGCCGAGGGACACTTCCTGTGGATCGACCGCAACGTCGTCGAGGCGGCGGCGCTGGCCGTCGTCGCGCTGCTGCCATCGGCCGACCTCGGCGCGTGGCTCGCCGCGCGGCTGCGCGCCCGCGGGTCCAGCGCAAGCGGGGCCAAGGACCCGGCACGTGGGAAAACTCCAAACTCCAAGGAAGTCGCAAGGGAAAAGGACGGAAGTTGTGAAGGGAAGGAGTTCCTGGGTCAGGCGGTGGATGCCTCGCCGAATCCCCGTCCGGCCTTCCCTCCTTCGCGCTCTTTCTCCTTGGCACTTCCTTGGAGTTTGGAGTTTCTCACTTCCTGTTTCCGGCGCCGTTCGGCTCCCCTCGCGCCTGCGGATCCGGACCCCGGCCGCACCGTTTTCGCTCCGGGTCGCCGCGAGCTGCTGCTGCGCCTCGGTTCGCTGCCCGTGCTCGGTGCGTTCGGCTTCGCCTTCATTCGCAAGCACGGCCCGGTCTGGGAGCGCGAGAACCTCAAGGACCGCGTGGACACCGTCACGACCGCCACAGTGAAGGCGTTCGACTTCGCCGACATCAAGGACCTGAAGAAGCCGGTCGACAAGTTCGGAAAGATCGGGAACCTGAAGCTCAGCCGGATGTTCCTTGGCGGAAACCTGATCGGCGGCTGGGCGCATGCGCGCGATCTGCTCTACGCCGACAAGCTTGTGAAGGCCTACTTCACCGACGACCGCGTCTTCCGCACCTTTCGCATGGCCGAGGCGTGCGGCATGAACACGATCCTCACCAACCCCGCGCTGATGCGGGTGATCAACGACTACTGGAAGAAGGAGGGCGGTAAGATCCAGTTCATCTCCGACTGCGGGCACAAGGACGGCCTGATCCGCGGCGCGGAGGTGTCGGTCGAGAACGGCGCATCGGCGGTCTACACCCATGGTGGCCGGTCGGACCAGCTGGCTGCCGGCGGCGCATTCGGCGAGATCGCCAAGGCGCTGGATGCGATGCGCAAGCTCGGCGTCCCCGCGGGGATCGGAGCGCACCGTCTCGAAACGGTCAAGGGGTGCGTCGAGCACGGCATCATCCCCGACTTCTGGATGAAGACGCTGCACCACACGAAGTACTGGTCCGCCCATCCCGAGGCCGGCTACTACTCCCACGACAACGTCTGGTGCCTCGATGCCGACGACGTGGTCGCCTACATGGAGACGCTGGAGCAGCCGTGGATCGCCTTCAAGATCCTCGCCGCCGGCGCGATCGAACCGCGCGAGGCCTTCCCGTACGCCTTCCGGAGTGGAGCCGACTTCATTTGCGTCGGCATGTACGACTTCCAGATCGTTGACGACGTCAACCTGGTCACCTCGATCCTCGACGCCCCCATCGACCGCAAACGCCCCTGGCGAGCCTAACCCGCCTCCTGATCGCCACCGCCCGCGTCCTTGCGTGCCCGCTCTTCACGCGGGACGAGCGAATCCGCCGGTCGGGGCTTGTCGAATCTTGGACTTCGTAGCGACGCGGCGCCGCTTCACGATGCCTGGGCTTTGCGTCCGGCCATCATCAGCCAGTGGCCACGGCGCGTGAAGAACCGCTCCAGCGGCCGCCCCAGCCATGCGGGCAGAGGCATCAATCCGATCGTGGTCACCTCGACGCGGTCGAAACCGACGCGCCGCATCAGATCCTCGGCCTGTCGGCAGCCCAGGACTCGAACGTGTCCTGAGATTCCACTAAAGGCGGGGTCGTCCAGGGCGATCTTGGTGAGGTCGATGGCGATGTCCTCCCCGGCATGAAGCCCCAGCGGATTCCCCAGATACCAGCCACACGTCTGCTGCAGAGAGAAGGGGGTGTATCCCAGGATCGAGGCCAGCGTGTTCATCCAGCTGGTCAGGTTTTCCGATGTCATGAACGCCCAGCCTCCGGGGGCCAGGACGCGAAGCGCCTCCGCCATGAAGAGCCGGGAATTGTGGACATGCTCGATGACCTGGGTGGCATGGATGACCTCAAATTCCCCGTCGCCGAATGGCCACCGGCCGTTCAGGTCAAAACTCGACACCCGGATGCCCCGTGCGACCGCTTCCGCGGCGAGACCTGGGTGTCCCTCCACGCCGCAGAAAAGCTCCGGAGGCGTTTCCACGTATTGGAACAGACGCCCGCCGTTGCCGCACCCCACGTCCAGCAGCCGCCGCGGCTTCTGTTCGGCAACCCGGCGCCCCGCCCAGTCATAGGAACGATCGCCGCTCTCGACGTAGGCGTGCGCCACGACCTTCTGTAGCTTCGACATCATGCATGCATCCGGCGCGTTCATCTTGCTGCAACGGGGGTTCGAACGCAATCCGACAGCCGGCGGCAGAAGCCCGGCGGCCGCGATGCCCGTCTCGCGTTCGCCGCCGGGAGCGGCTAGGCTGTGCGGGCCGGCCGCGAAGTGCGGTGCGGTTTCGGAGACGCGCACGTGAAGCCCAAACCCGACGCTGAACCGCCCGCCGCCGCCGCGCGCCCCCGCCGGGGGATCGGCGCGGGGATCCTGCTGGCCTTCCTGCTTCTGGCGGCCGCGGGGATGGGGAAGGTGCTGCTCCATCCCGACCGGGTGTTGGACTTCAACGACGGCAACATCGAGTCGGCGATGTCCCCGACCTACTCGCTTCCCGGCGCGTTCCTCCGCGTATGGGACAACCAGTTCTTCTTCGGACAGGGCGGGAAGCTCTTCTCCGTCTGCTCGGCGAGCCTCGGCGAATGGCTGGCCGGCCCGCAGGGCTACCGTCGAGGCTTCATCCCGCTGCTGCTGGCGCTCGCCGGGGCGGGCGTCTACTGGATGCTCCGCCAGTACCGGCTTTCCCGGACCGCGTCGGCTCTTGCGGCGGGCGTCGTGATGCTGGGCGGCACCTGCTACTCGTTTGCGGTGCTCGGCCTTGCCGTGCGGGCCGGCGCGCTGGGGTTTGCGGCGCTGGCGGCGGGGTTCCTGGAGCGGGGGCGGCGCGACGACGCCTGGATTCCGTACGCGCTGGGAGGCGGCTGCCTCGGGTTGGCGATCGCGGAGGTGCCGGATATCGGCGTCTTCCTGGCGGTCGCGACGGCGGGCATCTGGCTGTGGACACACTGGCCGGAGACGCCGGCGAAGGCGCCGTGGGTGAAGCTGGCGGGCCGGTTCGCCCTGTACGTCGTGTGCAGCGGCCTCCTCGCGTGGCAGACCATCGGCGTCATGTTCGCGACGCAGATGCAGGGCGTGCAGCAGGGCTCCGACGAGGATCCCGCACAGCGGTACGCATGGGCCACGCAATGGAGCCTGCCGCCGGAGGAGGCGTGGAATCTCGTCTCGGGCACCCATTTCGGCACGACGGCGCGCTCGCAGGAGGCCCCGTACCGCGGCCGCATGGGACGCAGCCCGGGCTGGGAAACAACGAAGCAGGGCTTCCGCAATTTTTCGCTGACCGGCCACCACCTGGGTGTCGTGCCGTCCATCCTGCTTCTGACCGCGATCGTGGTTGCAATGGCCGGCGCGCGCGACCGTCGCCGGCTCGCCTGGCTGGCCGTCGCCGGCGGCGGGCTCTCGCTGCTGCTGGCGATGGGCAAGTTCACACCGCTCTACCGGCTCGTCTTCTCGCTGCCCTACTTCAGCACGATCCGCAATCCCGAGAAGTGGATGGTTCCGTTCGTCCTGTTCGCCGCCATCGGCATCGCGCTGGCGGTGGACGCCCTGCGCGATCCCGACGGCGAGGGCGCGCGGCGCATCCGCCGCGGGGCGCTGTGGATCTGTGCGGCCGTCGGGGCGCTGGCCGTCCTCATGCTGTTCACGACGGTCGCGGGCAAGGGCGGATTCCTCGCGCAGCTTCAGGCCGAGGGCTATGGGGAGCTTTCCGGCGCCGCATGGTCCGCGGCGGTCATGGCGTCCCTCAAGACGGCCGCCATCGCGGGCGGGTTCGCCCTGGCGCTGGCGGTCGCGCCGCGGCTCGGAACGCTTCCCGCCGCGGGCCGGGCCGTTCTTCCGGTCGCCGCAGCCGGGATCCTGGCTGTGCTCGATCTCCTCGCCGTGAACGGCCACTACGTCGCCGGGCGGACCTACGGCCATGTCCTCGCGTCGAACCCGCTGCGGCAGTTCATCGACGCGAACCGGTCCGACGGCCGCTTCAAGATGCTGCCGCCCGAGCACCCCGCGCTGAACAACATCCGGATGAGCCACATGCAGGTGTCCGGCTGCGACCTGTTCGACCCGGTCAGCGTGTCCCGCATGCCGACCGACTACGCCGCGCTGTTCGAAGCGCTCCAGAAGCTGCCCATGCGGATCTGGGAACTGGGCGGCGTGCGCTATTTCGTCACGCTCCCCGGCGGCGCACAGCAACTCGAGCAGAACGACGGCGGCCGCGGCCGAATCCGCGAGGTCTTCGCCGCGGGCGTGACGCAGATGGACGGAGGCCTCGTGCCGGTCGATGGCGCCCCCGCCGATCAGCAGGTCCTCCGCATCGCCGAGTTCACCGGCGCCCGCCCCAAGTTCGCCTTCGCCACGCGCGTGACCGCCGTGCCCGCCACGGCCGAAGGAGAGAAGGCCGCACTCGCCCGGCTCGCCGCGCCGGACTTCGCCGTCGCCACCGAGGCGGTCGTGCATGCGGACGCCGCCCCGGCCGCCGCGCCGGCGGAGGCAAAGACCCTGCGGACCGTGCGCGACGATCCCGCCGCCGCCTCGGTCGAGGTGGAGACGCCCGCGCCCGCCCTGCTGACGCGCGCGACCAAGTACGATTCTGACTGGAAGGTCCGCATCGACGGCGCCCCCGCCGCGCTCGTGAGGGTCAATTCGATGTTCCAAGGCGTCGTCGTGCCAGCCGGACGGCACACCGTGGACTTCGAGTACCACCCCGACCGCAGCTCGCTCGTCGTGGCCGCCGCCGGCCGCGCCGGCTGGCTCGGCCTCTGGGTCGTCTGGCTCGTCCGCCGCCGCCCCGGACTCATACAGAGGCGCTGAGGACGCAGAGAAGCACGATCGGAGTGGTCCGGGAGGGCCGCCGGCCCCGGCGGCCGGGTAGCCGCAGGGCCACAACCTGCGGCGCTGCGGCTTTCGCGACCACCCCCGGCGCACCACGTCGTAGCCGTGGCGCCACCCGGAACCAAAGCACGAGACCCATCCGAAGTCGCGAACGACAAGCACGAAACAGCCGTCTTCTTCCAGGTTTCAGGTTTCATTCCTCATCCGTCGACACCGGCGGGGCCGGGCCACCGGGTTGATTCCGGCCTTCGCCGCGGCTACTCTGCGGAGCATGAGCGATACATCCCAACATGTTCTGGTCACCGGCGGCGCGGGCTACATCGGCTCGATCCTCGTCCCGATGCTGCTGGCCCAGGGCCACCGGGTGACGGTGCTGGACAGTTTTCTTTACGGCCAGGCGACGCTTCTCGACTGCTGCAGCGATCCGAATCTTCGGATCGTCCGCGGCGAGGCCCGGGACGAAGCCCTGCTGAAGCGGCTGGTTCCCGAGGCGGACGTGCTGATCCCGCTCGCGTGCCTCGTCGGCGCGCCGCTGTGCGACAAGCGTCCGGTCGAGGCGAAGACGGTCAACCTTGACGCCGTTGAGGCGGTCGTCGCCCTGAGCCGGCCGGGCCAGAAGATCCTCTACCCGAACACCAACAGCGGCTACGGCATCGGCGAGGCAAGCCTCGAGTGCACGGAGGAGTCGCCGCTGCGGCCGATCTCGCTCTACGGGCGGCTCAAGGTCGACGCGGAGAAAGCTGTGCTCGGCTCCGGGCGCGGCGTGGCGCTGCGGCTGGCGACCGTCTTCGGCATCAGCCCGCGCATGCGGCTCGACCTGCTCGTCAACGACTTCACCTACCGCGCCGTCACGGACCGGTTCGTGATCCTTTTCGAGGCCCACTTCAAGCGGAACTACATCCACGTCCGCGACGTCTCCCGCGCCTTCATGCACGCGATGACGAACTTCGAGGCGATGCAGGGCCAGGCCTACAACGTCGGCCTGAGCGAGGCGAACCTCTCCAAGATGGAGCTCTGCCTCGCCATCAAGGAACAGGTGCCGGACTTCACGATCATGGAGGCGCCGGTCGGCAAGGACCCGGACCAGCGTAACTACATCGTCAGCAACGCGAAGATCGAGGCGACCGGCTACCGCCCGCAGGTCAGCCTCCAGGCCGGTATCGCCGAGTTGATCAAAGGCTACCAAGTCGTGCGGCGCAACCAGTTTTCCAATGTCTAAGCCGGACGGGCAACACAGAGACGCAGAGGACGCAGAGAAGGCGATGTGAAGGAAGAGTCCGCCAGACAAGTCATGTCGCACGCGTGCGATCCGTCGCAGCCGCTGGCGCGCCGCCTTGGGGTCACGGTGCATGTGTCGCCGCTGCGGATGCGATTGCGCCGGCTGATGACGGAGCATCCGTCCGCCGGCGCGGGCTGCGTCGAAGAATGGCTTCTCGATGTCGCGCAGACCCGTGGTGTCCGATCCGTCACTCGGGACATCCATCCCCCCGCCGGTTTTCGACCTCCGTCGCTATCGGAGCTTTCGACCGAGGAGCTTGTCGCGGCCATCACGCAGCCGCAGAACCTGGACCGTCCCCAGATCCTGCGCGCCGCTGCGGAACTCGTTTCGCGCGGAGCCGTGGACCCCTTCGTGCTGGCGGCGACCGCCCGCAGGGAGCGCGCGGATCGTGTGCTGGCCGAACTGGCGCGGCAGGCGCTTCATGTCGAGCCCGCCCATTTCGTATGGCGCGCACTGGCCGGCGCCCTTGGCGATGTCCGGCCGCTTCGTTCGCCGCTGCTGCATTGGACGCGAATCGCCTTCCCCGTTCCCGACGAACGGGGCGTCTGCCGGGGCACATGGAGGCTGGTCGCGTGAATCGCGCGGAAATGATCCTGGCGACGCTGGACCGGCACCTGCAGTCCCGGGTCGAACTCACCCTGTTCGGCCGGGCCGCGCTGGCCCTCGGCTTCTCCGATCCCCCGCCCGAATTCGGGCTGAGCCTCGATGTGGATGGCGTCCTCTGGAACGGCCAGGCCGAAGAACTGCTGGAACAGACGGATTTCTGGAGCGCGGTCGAGCGGGCGAATGCCGAGTTGGCCGACGCGAAGCTCTACATCAGCCATTTCTTTCAGGAAGACCAGATCGTGCTCTCTCCCAACTGGCGCACCCAGCGGGCGCCCGTGCCCGGCGCTTGGAGCCATCTGACCCTCTTCCGGCTTGGCAATGAGGATCTCTTTCTTTCCAAACTGATGCGCCTGGATCCGCAGGATCTTGCCGATGCGCGATTCGTTGCGAACCGCGCCGGCTGGACTCCGGCGCAGATTCGGACGATCCTGCACAATGCGCGGGTGCCGGGCATTCCCGAGATCCGCGAGCAATTCGAGCTATGTTCCAGAGAATTCTTATAACGGGCGCCACGGGCTTTCTCGGGCACCACATCGTGCCGGCGCTGCGGGCGGCGTTCGGCGGGGCGGAGCTTGTTCCCGTGGGACGGGGCGACGCGGATCTCCTTGAGCCCGGCGCCCCCGCGCGACTGCTGGCGGACGTGAAGCCGGACACCGTCGTGCATCTCGCCGCGAAGTCGGGCGGGATTCAGGACAACCGGAAGCGGCCGGCGGACTATTTCTACGACAACCTCGCAATGAACACCGCGGTGTTCGAGGCGTCGTTCCGCGCGGGCGTGACGAAGTTCCTCACGCTGATGGGCGGCTGCGCCTATCCGTCGAAGGCCGTCTCGCCGATCGGCGAGGACCAGATGTGGAACGGATTTCCTCAGATCGAGAGCGCGGGCTACTCGGTCGCGAAGAAGATGATGCTCGTACAGTCGTGGGCCTACCGCGTGCAGCACGGCTTCAACTCCGTCGTGCTGATCCCGGGCAATGTCTACGGCGAATGGGACAACTTCAACCTCGAGCAGTCGCATGTGATCCCCGCGCTCGTCCGCAAGTACATCGAGGCGCGCGACCGTGGCGACTCGGAGATCGTCGCTTGGGGCACCGGCCGGCCGACGCGCGACTTCGTCTACGCCGGCGACGTGGCCGCGACGATCCCGTGGTTCCTCGCGAACTACGATTCCAGCGACCCGGTCAATATCTCGTCCGGCACGCGCATCACGATCCGCGAATTGGCGGAGACCGTTGCGCGGACCACCGGCTTCGCGGGCCGCATCGCGTGGGATACGACCAAGCCGGACGGCCAGATCGACAAGATCTTCGACGTGTCGCGTCTGCACGCGCTGGGGCTCTCGTGCCCAACCTCGCTCGACGAAGGCCTCCGCCGCACCGCGCAGTGGTTTGACCAGGCCCGCCGCGATGGAACGGTGCGCCTGTGAGCGGCGCCGGCCAGCGCACCTGTCTCGTGCTCGGCGCCAAGGGCTTTGTCGGCTCCTCGATCGCCGCCGAGGCGGCGCGCCGCGGATGGAGCGTGATCGCCGTAGACAAGGACGAATACGACGCGGCGATCGGGACGGTCTGCGACCTGCTTGTCAACGCGAACGGCAACTCCCGCAAGTACCTCGCGGCGCAGGATCCGAAGCTGGAATTCGACCTCTCCGTACGGTCGGTCGAGCGCTCGCTGCACGACTTCCGGGCGGACCGCTACGTGCACCTGTCGACGATCGATGTCTACGCCGACGCCTCCTCGCCCGAGACGACCAACGAGGACGCGCCGATCGACCCTGCGCGGCTTTCGCCCTACGGCTTCCACAAGTGGCTCGCCGAGCGGCTGGTCGAGCACGATGCCCCGCGCCATCTGATCCTGCGCATGGGCGGTTTCGTCGGCCCGCGCCTCTGGAAGAACTCCATCCACGACCTTCTGGCGGGCGTGCCGCTGCGCGTGCATCCAGACTCGGAGTACCAGTACCTCGACACGCGAGAGCTGGCGCGGATCGTCTTCGACCTCGTGGCGGAGGGGGTGGAGGGGACGCGTCTCAATGCCTGCGGCGCGGGGACGGTCGCCCTGCGCGAGGTCGCCTCGTGGATCCCCGGCTGCGACCTGTCGGCGCTGCCCGACGGACTGCCGGTGGAGCGGTACGAGGCGTCGATCGGGCGGCTCTCCGCGCTGCGGCCCGTCCCCCCGACGCGCGACATGGTGCGCGCCTTTCTTGACGAACGCCGGACCGCCGGAGGAATCCCCCGATGATCATCGCGCGCGCCCCGTTCCGCATCAGTTTCTTCGGCGGCGGGACCGATTTCCCCGGCCACTACCGGCGCCACGGCGGCGCGGTGCTGGCGACGACGATCGACAAGCACACCTACCTGAGCCTTCACGCGCTGAGCCCGTTCTTCAAATACCGCTTCCGGGCCAGCTACGCGAAGACCGAGCTCGTGCAGGCCCCGGGCGAGTTCGAGCACCCGCTGATCCGCGAGAGCCTGCTCCTGTTGCGCGTCCGCGAGGGCCTGGAGATGACGCACGTCTCCGACCTGCCCGGCCGCACCGGGCTCGGTACGTCGTCCGCCTTTACCGTTGCGCTGCTTCACGCACTGCACGAGCGGCGCGGTGACCGGGTCGGCCCGGAGGATCTCGCCCGCGAGGCGATCGAGGTCGAGCGCGAGCGCGTCGGCGATTCCGGCGGCCACCAGGACCAGTACGCCGCGGCCTACGGCGGCATGATGCGCATCGACTTCGGCCCGCGCGACGCCGTCCGCGTCCGCCCGCTCGCCATCCGCGCCGCCCGCCTCGCCGCGCTGGAGGACCGCCTGCTGCTGTTCTATCTCGGACGCGAGGAGTCGGCCGAAACCATCCTCGCCGAGCAGACGCGGCGCTCGCGCCGCAACGTCGGCGCACTGAAACGCATGCACCGCATGGTCGACCAGGCGGAGCGGATCCTCGACGCCGGCGAGCTCGACGATTTCGGCCGGTTACTGCACGAGAGCTGGACGCTGAAAAAGACGCTATCCAGCGGCATCTCGAACGCACCCATCGACGACGCGTATGCCGCCGCGCTCAAGGCTGGCGCGCTGGGCGGGAAGCTGCTCGGTGCCGGGGGCCGCGGCTTCCTGCTAGTCTTCGCCGATCCGTCGCGCCATGCCGCCGTACGCCGCCGCCTGGCCGCTCTGCGCGAAGTGCGGTTCCGCTTCAGCCGCGAGGGGAGCCGGATCGTCTTCCGGTCCGGCGAGCCATGACGGAGCCGGCCGCCCCCGCGCCGCGCGCGTCCGTGATCGTTCCCTTCAAGAACGAGGAGGCGACGATCCCGCTCGTGCTCGACAGCCTGGCGCGGCAGGCCGTGGACTTCCCCTACGAGGTCATCTTTGCCGACGGATGCTCGACCGACCGCTCGGTGGAGGTGATCCGCGCCCATCCGCTGAATGCGAAGGCCGAGGTCCGCGTGCTGCCGCTGCCGCCGGAGAACCACGGCATGAATGTCGGCCGCAACATGGGCGCCGCGGCGGCCCGCGCGCCGTTGCTCGTGTTCATGCAGGCGGACGTGCGCATCCGCGACCCCGACGCGCTGGCCAAGACGGTTCGCGCGCTGGACGAACCGGACGTTGTCGGAACGACCTTCGTCGGGCTCGGGGCGGGGGACGACTTCCGGACGTACGACTTCTGGGGGCAGGTGTTCCTTGCGCGCTACCAGGGTCTCCGCTGCGAGAACGATTTCGACACGAAGTTCAACGGCGTGCGCCGCGACGTGTTCGAGCGGATCGGCGGGTTCGACGACCGCCGCTTCCCGTATGGCGGCGAGGATTTCGACTTCCGCGTCCGTCTCGCCGCCGCCGGCCGGATCGTGGAGACGCACGTCGAGGTCGAGCACCTCCACGGTTTCGGCAAGCGGCACACGTGGCGGGGGCTGCTGCGCAAGTACGCCCGCAACGCGGAGTGCATGGGCGCGACCACGCCGGTCTACCTCGCCCACCGCGGACACGAGCCGGGCTACCTGAAGACCTTCGCGACGCGCCTGGCGCTCTGCGCATGCTGCATCGCGGCCCCGCTTCCGTGGACGTGGCCGTGGGCGGCGCTCGGCATGCTGGCCTTCAGTGTCGCATGGAGCGCGGCCGCCTACCGGCACGTGCGCAGCCCGCGCCTCACGACGCTGCCGTTCTTCAGCGTGGCGGCGATGTATGTCTTCACGGTGTACTATCTGCGCGGACTGATGGCCGGCCGCACACAGGTCAAAATCGAGAACCCGATGCAATGAACGACGCGACGAACAGGACGGAAGCCGCGGCGCCGCCGGACCGGCGGATGATGCGGGCGGCCATCGAGCGGATCCACGAGGAGTGCATCCGCGCCGATCCCGCGCTGCGCGATGCGCAGAACCTCGGGCCGGGCCGCGACGGCATGGTCGCACGGTTTGAATCGATCGTCCGAGCCTTCCTCCGGAACCTCCCGAGGGGGCGTCCGCTGGACGGCCTCGAGGTCGGGGTCGGCGAGGGCGCCCTCGTCCTCGCGCTGCACGAATTCGTGCCCGGCGTGCGCTGGCAGGGCGTCGACATCCCTCTGCGCCACGCGACCTACCAGCGGGATTTCGATGCGATCATGGCGCGGCGCTCGATCCGGATCGTCGAGGCGGACCTGACGAAGAACACCATCCCGTTCGGCGACGCCACGTTCGATGCGGTGTCGTTCTCCGAGGTGGTCGAGCACCTGCCGGCCAACGGCGTCATGCCGACCCTGCGCGAGATCGCGCGCGTGCTCCGCCCCGGCGGCATCGTGGTCGCCACATCGCCGAACCTGCTCTCTCTGATGAACCGTCTTCTCCTGGTTCTCGGGAAGAGCCCGTTTCACCTGCCGGTCGCCGAGGACTTCAACGGCTGCCAGACCTACCCGCACATCCATCTCTACGCCGCCTCCGAGTTCGAGGCTCTGTGCCGGAAGGCGGGTCTCGAGCCGGCCGGACGCGAGCACCTGACCTATCTCACGCACGCCTTCTTCGGCGGCAACCCGGCCCGCAACGCCGTGCTGCGCGCCTATCTCGCGGCCGAAACCGTGCTGGGCGCGGTTGCGCCGGCGCTCAAGGACGGCTGGCTCGT
>CAYRFK010000085.1:0-18480 GCA_964423465.1 uncultured Verrucomicrobiota bacterium
GAAGCGGCTCAATCCGGAATTCGATCCGGGGACGGTCACGCACGAGATCAGCAGCAACCACGACGTCGCCACGTTCGCATTCTGTTCCACAGGCGTCACGAATCTGTCCCCCGTCCGGGCGCTGGCGCGGCTGTATCGTCTGGATTGCTCCGGGCCGAAGGAGGGCAGGCGCTCTCCCTTGCAGGACCTGTCCCCCTTGCGCGGGCTGAGACTCAAGTATTTCTTCTGCCAGTACACCGAGGTCGCCGACCTGTCGCCGCTGCTCGGCATGCCTCTGGATTCGTTGACTTGCTTCAATACGCGGGTGAAAGATCTTGCCCCGTTGCAGGGGATGCCCCTGAAAGGCTTGAACTGCATGTCCACCGAGGTGGGCGACCTTGCGCCGCTGGCCACCACCCGGCAATTGGAAGAACTGGTCCTCCATGGTAGCCGCGGGGTGCGCGACCTGACACCGTTGCGCGGGCTGCCGCTGAGGTCCCTCACGATCAGCGGGACCTCCGTGTCGGACGTGTCCCCGCTGGCCGGAATGCCGCTGGAGAGGATCGTCTGCGATCCCCCTGTGGTCGATCAACCCGCCAATGCGAAGGTTCTGCGTTCGATCGCCACGCTGACTAGCATCAACAAACAGCCCACCGCCGAGTTCTGGAAGCAGGTGGACGCGGCCCAGCGCGGGCCGGCGGCACCGGCCCCCTAAGCGCCGACCCGGAATCCCAGCCCCGCGATCGTGCGGAGAAGGGCCGGCGATGCATTGGGAATGTCGATGCGCGCGGCGGGGAACTCGCGGCGTGTCCAGTACTTCTTGCGAAGCCGCTCGAACCGGGCGGCCAGGGTCTCGCCCTCCGGCGCGCCGGCGCCGCGCAGGTCGCGGTCGTCGCGGACGATGTCGTAGACCTGCAGGACAAGATCGCGCAGGATTTCCTGGTCCGACCGGCCCGCCGCGTCGATGCGGACGTCCGGCGGAGGCGTGCCCGGACTGAGGGGGGAGGAATCCCACGCGGGCTCGATCTCGAAAAAGCGGCACGCGGATGCGTAGACCTGCGCGGTGCCCGCGAGTTTGCCGTCCCAGGAATAGCCCGCGATGTGCGGCGTGCCGATCACCGCGGCGTTCAGGAGGGCGGGGTCGATGTCGGGCTCGTGATCCCAGACGTCCAACACCGCCGCGGAGGTCTGCCCGCCGGCCAGGGCGAGCTTCAGCGCCGCCTCGTCGACGACCTCGCCGCGGGAGGCGTTGAAGAAGAGCGCGCCGGGCTTCAGCCGCTCCAGGAAACGGCAGTCGACCATCCCGCGCGTCGCGAAGGGGCCGCCGTCCGTCAGCGGGACGTGCAGCGTGACGATGTCCGCCTGCGGCAGGATCTCATCCAGCGGCCGCAGCACGTCGTCGCCCTCGGTCAGCGCGCGCGGCGGGTCGTTCTGGAGCGGCCGCAGGCCGAGCGCCGAGGCCTTGGCGACGACGCGGCGGCCGACCTGCCCGACGCCGACCACCGCGATCGTGCGTCCGGCCAGCGCGAACCCGCCCTTCGCCGCCATCGTGAGCAGCGCGGCGGTGATGTACTCGGCGACGCTGGTGGCGTTACAGCCCGGTGCGGCGGTCCACGCGACGCCGAGATCCGCACACGCCGCCGCGTCGATGTGGTCGAACCCGGCCGTCGCGGTGCCGACGAAGGCAACCTTCGTGCCCTCGAGCAGGGCGCGGTTCACGGTCGTCTTCGACCGGATCACCAGCGCATCCGCCTCCAGCAGATCGTCGCGGGAGATCTCCCGGTCGGGCATCACCACCACCTCACCGAGGGAGGCGAACGCCTCACGCCCCGCCAGCACGCTCTTGGCACACACGGTTTTCATGCGGCGGCGATCATGCCGCCGCCGCCCGGGAGTCCGCAAGCCTAATGCGCCCCCCCGCGGTCCGCGGCGCTTCCATTCTTGCCTGTGGCGGGCGGCGGGCGTACATAGGCGTCGGAGAACGCATCCGCATGCCCGAGGAACTTGGAGAGATCGCCGATCGCTGGAGCATCACGCTGACGCGCAAGGTCGCGCAGGGCGGGATGGGCGCCATCTACGAGGGACGTCTCAAGGGGGCGGAGGGGTTTGAGAAGAAGGTCGCGGTCAAGACCCTGCTCGACCGGTGGAGCAACGACGCCCGGTTCATGAAGCTTTTTGTCGCGGAGGCGAAACTCGTCTGCGATCTCGTCCACGAGAACATCGTCCAGATCTACCAGCTCGGCCGGCGCGCGTCCGGCGGCTACTACATCGTCATGGAGTTCGTCGACGGGCTTCCGCTGCGGAAATTCCTCGACCGGCACATCGAGCTCGGCAAGCGGATTCCGGAGCCGCTGGCCGTGCACATCGTCAGCCGCATCGCCCGCGGCCTGTCCTACGCGCACACCTTCCACGACCGCTGCGGACGCCGCCTGAACATCGTCCATCGCGACGTCTGCCTCGGGAACGTCCTCGTCACGACCGAGGGCCTGGCGAAGCTGACCGACTTCGGCATCGCCAAGGCGCTGCCGATGCAGATCATCGGCGACGACTGGCTGACGGGGAAGATCCGCTACATGTCGCCCGAGCAGGCGGCGCGGGAGAAGGTGGATTTCCGGTCCGACATCTACTCGCTCGGCGCCGTGCTCTTCGAGATGCTCGCGCACGAGACGATCCGTCCGCACGACGCCGATCCGCGACGCACGCCGTTCGCCGAAATCCCCGTGCCGTGGTCGCTGCTGCCGAAGGAGACCGGCGCGGAGGTCGTCGACCTCCTCCGCACCGCGCTCGACCCGGACCCTGACCGGCGGTTCCAAGAGACGAGCGCGATGGCGCGCGCGCTGGAGTACTACATCTACAAGGACGGCTACGGCCCGACGATCCAGACCGTCGAGGCCTACATGCGACAGCACTTTCCGGACTTGTACTGCTTTGAAACGCCGCCGGCACCGCCGGCCGCCGCCGGGCCGGCGGCCGAGACCGTGGTCGAGCTCGGCTGACGGGGAACGCCAGGGCGGGCGACACCTCCAGCCTGGTCCACAACGCGAAGGTCTGGCCCTCGGCGGACGCGGCGGTGATCGAGGGCGGCTCCGTGCTCGTGCGCGACGGCCGCATCGAGAAGGTCGGCCACTTCCATGCACGCGCCGCCACGCGCATCGACGCCGGCGGCGCGCTGGCGATGCCGGGGTTCATCCATGCCCACGTCCACCTGTGCCAGACCCTCTTCCGCGGAGCGGGCGAGGACATGGCCCTGCTGCCCTGGCTGAAGAAGGTCGTCTGGCCGATGGAGGCCGCGCACGACCGCGCATCGCTGACGGCCTCGGCGCGGCTCGCCTGCGCGGAGATGATCCGCGGCGGCACGACATCTTTTCTTTCGATGGAGACCGTGCGCGGCACGGACGCCACGCTGGAGGCCGTCGCCGCGTGCGGCCTCCCGGGCGTGGTCGGCCACTGCCTGATGGACGAGACCGGCGGCTACCCGCCGCTGGCGGTCAGCATCGACGACGGCCTTGCCGAATGCGACGTGCTGGCCGACAGCCTGCGCGGCAGCGCGACGCTCCGGCTCGCCGTGGCGCCGCGCTTCGCCCTCTCCTGCAGCGCCGACAACCTGCGCGCGGCGGCGGACTTCGCCCGGAGCCGCGGCCACCTGCTGCATACGCACGCCTCCGAGCAAGTGTCGGAGATCGAGTGGATCCGGGAGCGGACCGGCATGGGCAACGTCCGTTATCTGCACGAGTGCGGCCTGTCCGGCCCGGATGTCTGCCTCGCCCACTGCGTCCAAGTGGACGAACGCGAACGGGCGCTTCTGGCGGCGTCCGGCACGCGCGTCCTGCACTGTCCTGGCGCCAACCTCAAGCTGGGTTCCGGCCTCGCCCCCGTTCCGGAGCTCCTCGCGGACGGCGTGACGGTGGCGCTCGGAGCCGACGGCGCCGCCTGCAACAACCGGCTCGACATCTTCGCCGAGATGCGGCTCGCGGGCCTGATCCAGAAGGTCCGCCGCGGCCCCGAGGCCCTCCCCGCCCGCGAAATCGTGCGCATGGCGACGCAGGCGGGCGCGGAGGCGATCGGCTGGGGCGCTGAAACCGGCGTTCTCGAGGCCGGGCGCCGGGCGGACATCGTCCTCATCGACATGGACGATCTCTCCATCCTGCCCGGCGACGACCCCGCCGCCGCCGTCGTCTACGCCGCCCACCCCGGCGCCGTCGCGCTGACCATGGCGGCCGGACGGATCCTGTACGAGAATGGGGAGTTCACGACCCTCGACATCGACCGCGTCCGCCACGACGCCCGCGAGCAGCGGCTCAAGCTCGCGCGACGAGTCGGGCTGGCATAGTGGGGGCGGGAAGCCCCTACAGTTCCGGCTCGAACAGGTCCAGCACGAGCTTCTCCCGCTCCTTCTTCCCCTCTTCGAGCAGGCTTTCAAACACGTCGCGAACCTCGCCCATCGACGCGGTGTCGGCGGCGCGCTTGTAGAGGCGCAGCAGGTTCTCGTCGAGGTGCAGCGCCATGCAGATGACATCCTGCGCACGCATGTCCGGACGGACATCGAGCCGGGCGACGGCCTCCTGCACGGTGGCGTCGGGCGGGTACTGGTACCACGAGTCGAGCATGCGCTTTGCGGTCGACGCCTCGACCTCGGCAAGCTTCGCCTCCATGCGCTCCTCGTGCGAGGCGAGCCAGTCGAGTACCATCTTCACCCGCTCCTTTTCCGCAACGGCCTCAAGGCGGTGGTAGAACGAGGCTAGGTCGCTGTGAAACGCCCGCGCCTTCTCGATCACGTCCCGGGTTTGCTTGAACGGCATGGCCGTGCCCTCCTCCCTGCGGATGTCGCTCCGCCCTGCGATGAGCCTACGCCCGGCAAAGGCCCCCGTCCAGCGCGCGCCGCCGCCGTTCGCTCCCCCCTCTCCGGCGTCCGGCGCTCCGAAAAAGTGTAACATTATCGGATGCGATCGCATCGGATAATGTTACACGTGAGTCCCGATCGAGGAGCCGTGGGACGGGAGGCTTGATCGCGGCGGGGGCGGCTTGCACAATGCCGGTCGCTTCCGCGCATGGCCGCAAAGGCCGGCGCGATGCCGGAGGACCGACCATGAGCGCGTGGGTGCTGCGAATCGCCGTCCTGCTTGCCGCCGCGATCGCGCCGGGATTCGCCCGCGCGGAGCCGGGGCCGAACATCGTCCTGATCTACGCCGACGACCTGGGCTACGGCGATGTCGGCTGCTACGGCGCGTCGCGCGTGAAAACGCCCCACGTCGACCGCCTCGCCGCCGAGGGCCTGCGCTTCACCGACGGCCACTGCGGCTCGGCCACCTGCACGCCGTCGCGCTACGCGATGCTGACCGGCGAATACGCATGGCGCCGGAAGGGGACGGGCGTCCTGCCGGGCAACGCACAGATGATCATCGAGCCGGGCCGCACGACGCTCGCCTCGGTGCTGAAGAAGGCCGGCTACACGACCGCCGTGGTCGGCAAGTGGCACCTCGGCCTCGGCGCCGGCGACCTCGACTGGAACGGCGACATCAAGCCGGGGCCGCTGGAGATCGGCTTCGACCACTGCTTCCTCATCCCCGCCACCGGCGACCGCGTCCCCTGTGTCTACGTCGAGGATCACCGTGTGGTCGGGCTCGATCCCGCCGACCCCATCCAGGTCGGCTACGGGAAGAAGGTCGGCGACGAGCCCACCGGAAAGGCCAACCCGGAGCTGCTCAAGATGCACCCAAGCCACGGGCACGACCAGACCATCGTCAACGGCATCAGCCGCATCGGCACCATGGCGGGCGGCAAGGCGGCGCGCTGGGTCGACGAGGACATGGCCGACGTCATCACGCGAAAGGCCGTCGCGTTCATGGAGAAGAACCGGGCACGGCCCTTCTTCCTCTTCTTCTCGACCCATGACATCCACGTCCCGCGCGTCCCCCACCCCCGCTTCGTCGGGGCCACCGGCATGGGACCGCGCGGCGATGTCATCGCACAGTTCGACGGGTGCACCGGCGAAATCCTCGCCGCCCTCGACCGGCTGGGCCTGACGACGAACACGCTGGTCATCCTCAGCAGCGACAACGGACCGGTCGTCGACGACGGCTACCGCGACCAGGCCGTCGAGAAACTCGGCGACCACCGCCCGGCCGGCCCGCTTCGCGGCGGCAAGTACAGCGCCTTCGAAGGCGGAACGCGCGTCCCCTTCATCGTCCGCTGGCCCGGCCGCGTGAAGCCGGGCGTCTCCGATGCGCTCGTTTCGCAGGTCGATTTCCTCGCCTCCTTCGCCACGCTGACCGGACAGAAGTTGGCGGCCGAGGATGCACCGGACAGCCTCGACACCCTCCCCGCCCTCCTTGGCGAATCCAAGGCAGGCCGCGACCATGTCGTCGAGCACTCCAACGTCCTATCCCTTCGCGAGGGACAGGCAAAGTACATCGAGCCCGGTAAGGGACCGAAGCGCAACCTAAACACCAACACGGAGATGGGCGCGGATCCGCAGGGGCTTCTGTTCGATCTTGCGGCGGATCCGGCCGAGCAGGACAACCGGATCGGGCAGGATGCGGACCGCGCCCGCGGGATGCAGGACCGCCTGCAGAAGCTCCGCGAAGCCGGGCGTACGCGTCCGTGACCCACGCCCCGCGCGCCCGTGGAACGTCCCGAAAGCGGCCCGCGAGGCCGCGGGCCCTCCCGGTTTTGGCTGGCCGGCCTTGAGAATCGGCTTGCAGAGTGCCTGTTTCCGACTATTATCCGCCGCGCTGGAAAACGGTCCGGCGAGGAGTTCGACATGTCCAAGATCTGCGAAATTTGCGGCAAGGGCCCGATGGCGGGTAATAAGATCGTCCGGCACGGCCTTGCGAAGAAAAAGGGCGGAATCGGCCTGCACACGACGGGTGTCACGCGCCGTCGTTTCCTGCCCAACCTTCAGAAGCTGAAGCTGATGGAAAAGGGCCGTCCGATCAGCCGGAAGGTCTGCATGTCCTGTCTGAAGGCCGGCAAGGTCACGAAGGCCTGATCCGTCCACATAGCGTCCGGTTCCACGGTCGGGAGGAACGCCCATGAGCCCGAAAAAGAAGGCCCCTGAGTCGGTTCGTATCACCTACGGCCGTCAGTCATGGTCGTATCCCGTCATGACCGGAACCGAAGGCGAGAAGGCGGTGGACATCACCGCGCTGCGCCGCGACACCGGGCTGATCACTATGGATCCCGGTTTCGTCAACTCCGGCGCCTGCCTGAGCGACGTCACCTTCATCGACGGCGAGAAGGGCATCCTCCGTCACCGCGGCTACGCGATCGAGGACCTCGCCGAGCACTGCGTGTTCCTTGAGGTCGCCTACCTGCTCATCATGGGCAAGCTGCCGGACCGGAAGGAGTGGCAGAGCTTCTCCGACCTGATGAACCGGCACTCGATGATCCATGAGGACATGCGGGACTTCTTCCTGAACTATCCCGAGCAGGCCCACCCGATGGCGGTGCTCTCGGCGATGGTGGTCTCCCTGTCCTCGTTCTACCCGGAGATCGAGCAGGAGGACCTGAAGGAGCCGATCGACATCACCGTCACGCGCCTCCTCTCCAAGCTGCGCACGATCGCGGCGTTCTCCTACAAGAAGTCCGTCGGCGAGCCGTTCGTCTACCCGAGCCGCCGGCTGACCTACTGCGAGAACTTCCTCAACATGATGTTCTCGTCGCCCGTGAACGACTACTGGCCCGATCCGGTCGTCGTCCGCGCGCTGAACCTCTTCCTGATCCTGCACGCCGACCACGAGCAGAACTGCTCGACGTCCGTGGTGCGGTTCGTCGGCAGCGCCGGCAGCAGCCTCTACGCCTCCATCGCCGCGGGCATCTGCGCGCTGTGGGGCCCGCTGCACGGCGGCGCCAACCAGGCCGTGATCGAGATGCTCGAGCGGATCCTGCGCGAGGACGGCGGCAAGGTGGACCGCGTCATCGAGCGCGCCAAGAAGCGGGACCCGCGCGCCCGCCTGATGGGCTTCGGACACCGCATCTACAAGACCTACGACCCGCGCGCCCGCATCGCGAAGGAAACCTGCATGAAGCTGCTCGCGCGGCTGGGCATGCAGAACGACCCGGTGCTGCAGCTCGCCGTCGAACTCGAGGAGAAGGCGCTCGCGGAGCCCTACTTCCAGGAGCGAGCGCTCTATCCGAACGTCGACTTCTACACCGGCATCGCCTACCGCGCGATGGGCATCCCCTCGAACATGTTCACGGTGCTCTTCGCCCTCGGCCGCCTGCCGGGCTGGATCGCCCACTGGCTCGAAAACCGGCGCGATCCCGTCCAGAAGATCGGCCGCCCGCGCCAGGTCTACAACGGCCCGCCGAACCGCCCGTTCGTCCCGATGGACCAGCGCTGACCCGCGCGCCCCTGGCGCTCCGGATCTTCATCCCGCGCAAAGAGAGAAGCCGGCGAGGCGATCGACCCCGCCACGCACCGCTGGGTTCCAATCATTGGAACCCATTGCCCACCAACGATCCAAGGTCTGGACGATGCGGTGCGCTGGTTTCTCTGTCCCCACCCGGCCCGTCCTATCGGATTCTGTTGCGTTCCTCCAGAAGGAATCGTCGGAGTAGCCGTTCCGCCCGCATCACGTACAGAAGGAAGACAGCGTCATCCTCAACCCGGTAGAAGACGCGGCAGGGGGTGACGACGATCTCTCGATAGGATGAACGTGGCAGTTCGGGAGGACGCTTGCCGGAGTTCGGGAATCGTTCCAGTCTCTCGACGCTCTCGAACACCATGCCCACAAGGCGGCGTGCCGCCGTCGGGTTATCCAAGGCGATGTAGTCGGCAATCGCTTCCAGATCGGCGAGGGCCGGCTCGGTCCAGATCAGGCGAGCCACTTCTTCATTCTCCCCTTGGCCTCGGCGTGGGTCAGTGTCCGCCCCTCCAGAATCGCCCGCTCCCCCCGGGCAATCCCTTCGAGAATCGCCATCCGGTCCTGCATCATGTCGAACGCCGCGACATCCACCAGATAGGCCGAGGGCACGCCGTGCTCGGTGATCAGAACGGGATCCTTGGACTCGTGAAGGTCCGCCAGTATGCGCGTTGCGTGCCTCTTCAACGTGGTGACAAGTTCGGTTCTCATGAAGTGATACTATAGTGATACTCCCGCTGTGGTGCAAACCGATCCCGCGTCCTGGCCAACGTCACTAATCCCGGGCGGCGTTCACGCCGTACCGGGCATTGGGTTCGGCGAATTCCTCATGGCCCTGCCTTCGTTCGCGCCAGACGCCGATCCCCCGCCGGGTGCGTGCTGTGATAGTTGTCGAATAGCGCAACGAACCACCAGCGGCCCGTGCCGTCCCGGAAGCACGCTTCAGTCTTCCAGACAAGCAATCGCCCGTCATGGGCCCTGATCTTGTCAGCCCGGACCCGAGCTTGATGGGCACTTGTGAATTCAATTCCGCACTCGATCTCCGGCCTGCCGAGGCCTTCGGACCAGATCTGAAACGAGTAGCTCTCGGCATGCACATTGGTCAGTAACCCGGCGATGTACTTCTGGATCTGCGGCTCGTTTGTCCATGTCGCCTTATCGTAATACATGACGCGCACCGTCTTGATTGAATCGCCCGTCAACTCTCCCAAAGACCCGTGATTTCTCGAATCCAGAGGCTTCTGCGACATCGCATCCACCGGCACCCCTGACTCAGGGCGACTATCGAAAATGATTGAAGGCTCGCCGGCGGCTGCCGATATCGCCAGAAACACCGTGAACAGCGTGGTTTTCATATAGCCATACTCTTGTTGTCGCTTCATCCGAAAGTCTGACGCCGAACGTTACGGCTGACCGGACGGCGATCCCGCCGCGGGTGAACCGTACGGTCGAGCCGATGGTTGAACTAAGCCGCTGCGCGGCAGGGGCGGCGCGGCGGTTGATCTCTCCTGTGCGATCCTCCGGCGGGGCGGGGTTGTGACCGCCCCGCTGGGTCGGGATGGTACGCCTCCGGGATGCGGGCGATCAAGCGCGCATCCGGCAACCCGAGTGCGATGGGTTCTCTGTCCCACCCGGCCCGTCCTATGTCGGCAGTCGGCTTCTCCACTTCTCGGGGTCTTGGGAGCAATGGAAGACCGAATAGACGACGCAACGATTCAGGTCCGGGGCCCACTCGAAGAAGACGGCGAAGGGGAAGCGCCGGACAAGTGACCTGCGGTAGGATTCATGCACCGTCGGATAGCTGAGAGGAGTGCGCTGGATCGCGAGAAGGGCGGCTTCGACGCAGCGTAGAAACTCCATGCCAAGTCCCGGCGATTGCCCTTCGTACCATCGGTAGGCGTCCGCCACGTCCGCGTTCGCCTCGGGAAGAAGGATGGGAGTGTCAGTCATCTCGTCCGGAGAATCGATTGCTTGACCTGATCCCAGGTTTCCACGGCATCGGGATTCCGCAGATAACTCGCCCTGCGTCGGGCCAGTTCATCCTTCTGCCACTGCGGAACGGGAAGATTCGCGTTGCTTCGCGCAATGCTATCCCACAGATCCTCCACGATCTGCACGCGCTCCGAGACGGACAGCGTCTCCAGGTCCTGCAATGCTGTTGTCATGCGCAAATGGTACCGGCCTTTCGGCTTGTGAACAACCCGTTTTCGCCTGTCACCGAACGCCGCGATGACCACATCCGACCGAAGGACCGAATGCGGTCGCTCGCGTTGTGCGCGCCAGCATGGGCGCGGCCCTGAAGCGGTCAAGTCCCCTGTGTGAAAGTCGGACATGATGCGAGACCATCGTGGGACGCAGCCGCTGAAGTCAAGCGCGTGCGGCCGAGGCAATCCGGCATCCCCTGTCGCCCCGATGGCTCCAAGACCAGCGCCGGAAGAAACCGGGCCGAAATGCATACCTACAAAATATAGACGCGACCCCTTCCGCAACCCGCCTTTGCATCCAACTGGGAAAGGTCATGGTCAATGCGAAGCGCCTTCTTGTGAAGCAGACCGCTGTCATGTACTGCCTCGGCAAGACAGGAGAAGAAGTTGAATTCGGGGTTGTCCGTTCTACACCGAGACGCAAGGCGCGCGAGCCGCGGGAAGTTTCCTGTAAAGACCTGAGACAAGTTCGTGCGCAACATGTATGAGTTCATATCGTGCCTTATGCTTCGCGCGTTACGGTTGAGCGAATTTCGAGTCCGTCGCGGGCGAGAAATACGCTCCACCCGATTCTTGAACTAAGCCGCTGCGCGGCAGGGGCGGAGCGGCGGTTGATCTCCCCTGCACGGTCCTCCGGCGGGGTGGAGGTTGACGTTGTGACCGCGCCGCTGGGTCGGGATGGTACGCCTACGGGATGCGGGCGATCAAGCGCGCATCCGGCAGCGCGCATCCGTGAGCCTCATCGGTGCCCGATGAGTGCACAGACCGTTCCCGCCACGGCCGGCGGGTCCCTGCGACCCGATGCGGCTTGCCGCATCATGCTGGGATGGCTTTGAGTTTCAAGCCCACGGAACTGAAAACTCTGAGCACGGTTGCCAGCTTCGGATTGCCTGACCTTGACAGGGTCTTGTACAGGCTCTCCCGCCCCAAACCAGTCCGTTTCGCGATCTTCGTCATGCCTTGGGCACGCGCGATGTCACCGAGTGCCGCCGCGATCAATGCGGCGTCGCCTTCCTCAAGCGCGCAAGCCAGATATGCCGCCATGTCTTCCTTCGTCTTCAGATGCTCTGCCGCGTCCCACAATGTCGTCCTGGTCTTCATCACGCTTCTCCTAGACTGCTCTTGAAAGGGCAATGGCCCGCTGGATGTCGCGCGATTGCGTGCTCTTGTCGCCCCCGCCCAGCAAGACCACGAGGGCTTCACCCCGGCGAAGGAAGTAGACGCGATACCCGGGTCCGTAATCGACACGAAGCTCGGACACCCCCTCACCCACGGCCTTCGCATCACCGAAATTTCCCAACGACACCCGCCGCAGCCGAAGCAAGATGCGCGTCTTTGCCATCCTGTCCCGAAGGCCTTCAAACCAAGCTGCGTATTCGCATGTCTCCCTGATCTCAATCACAGCAAGACCGTATCCTACCGGATACCCATCGTCAACACCAGCATGCGCTCCTTTGGCATCTTTCGCCTGCGTCCAATCATCGGAACCGATTGCCCGCCAGCACCCCAAGGCTCGGATCCTGCGTTGTGCGGATTTCTCTGTCCCCACCCGGCCTAGGACGAAGGAGCGACGAGCATCGAAGTCCGGCGTGGGGCAGGCACTCTTGCCTGCCCTTCACGGCCCCACGGCTCCTCCGTGCCTCCACGTTCGGCCGCCGGGGCCGGCGGCCCTCCCGATCCTGCGTCTCCATTCGTTTGTCCCCATTCGTTTGCCCTCCTCCGGCCCGGCCCGGCGGAGATTAGGATTACGATCACGATTACGATTAGGAGGGGGACCCGATCAGTGCCGATCAGTGTGCATTAGTGGTTCGGTGTCGGGCCGGGCGGGCGTTTCGTGCTTGCCTACGCGATTCTTCCCAGCAGCCTCAGCAGCCCGTCGAGGATCGTCGCGGGATGGGGCGGGCAGCCGGGGATGAGGAGGTCGACGGGGAGGAATGCGGTGGCGCCGTTGTGGTGTTCGAGCACCTGACACCCGACACCCGACACCTCCGCGTTCGCGAAGGGTCCGCCGGCGATGGCGCAGGAGCCGGTGAGGATGGCGACGCGGGGGCCGGGGATGGCGCCCCAGGTCTTCATCAGCGCAAAGCGCATGTTCTCGGGGACAGGGCCGGTGACGAAGATGCCGTCGGCGTGGCGGGGGGAGGCGACAAACTGGATGCCGAAGCGGCCGAGATCCCAGGCCAGCGTGGCCAGCACGTTCGTGTCCGCCTCGCACGCGTTGCAGCCGCCGGCGCTGACCTCGCGGAGCTTGAGCGAGCGGGCGTAGAGGCCGAGGCGCGCGGGCTCGAGCGGGTCCATCCGTTTCGCCGGGCCGGCGCGGACGACGAGATCCTCGCGGCGGCGGGCGGCGAGACGGTAGTCCTGCGTGAACCGCACCGCGCCGTCGCCCGCGGCCTCGCAGGCGCCGCAGAAGAGGCACGCGCCCATGTCGAGCGCGAGATTCCCGCCCTCCTCGCGGCGCAGCGCGCCGACGGGGCACGCGGCGACGGCGTGGTCGAGCGTCGCCCCCGGCAGCGGCCCCGGCCGGATCTCCGGGCGGCCGCGGAAGCGGTCGGGCATGCGGAGCGCGTCCGACGGGAACGCCATCGTCCGGTGGCCCTGCTTCATCCGCTGGATCAGTTCGTTCAGCATATCAAAGGTCGACGCCGCAATAGGACAAGTTGAAGCTCTTGTTGCACAGCGGGAAGTCGGAGATGGCCTGTCCGCGCAATGCGAGGGCGAGTCCGCTCCAGTTGTGAAACGACGGGTCGACGACCGCGTAGGCGAGGAACCGCGCGTCGGGGCCGGTGACGGCGACATGGCAGATCTCGCCGCGCCAGCCTTCGACGAGCGAGACGGCGAGCGAGTCGGCCGCCGGCGCGGCGGGCGCGGCGGCGACAGCGCCGCCGGGGAGCGCGGTGAGTTGCTCGCGCAGGAAGACGAGCGAGCGCTGCATCTCAAGCCAGCGGACCTGCGCGCGGGCGAACACGTCGCCCGTGCCCCACGTCGAGACCGGGATCTGCGCGAAGCGGTAGTAGCCGGAGGGGAAACAGGTCCGCGCGTCGCGCTCGAGGCCGCAGGCGCGGGCGGCGGGGCCGACGAGGCCGAGCGCGACGGCCTGGTCGGCCGTGACGCGGCCGGTTTCCTCGAAGCGGGCAAGGACGGAGGGCGTGTCCCAGAGCAGGTTGATCGCGCCGGCGGCGTCGCGTCCGGCCTCGACGATGCGCTTGCGCAGGTCGGCGATGCGGGCGGCGTCGGCGTCCCACACCACCCCGCCCGGCCGCACCCAGCCGCGGCCGAAGCGGTTGCCGCAGAGGACGGCGGTTGCGTTGAGGAAGTCGCCGCGGATGCGGCCGCAGTAGGCGGAGGTGGGCAGGTAGCCGACGTCCTGCGCGAGCGCACCGAGGTCGCCGGTGTGGTTCGCGAGTCGTTCGAGTTCGAGGGCGACCGCGCGCCACGCCTGCGCGCGGGCCGGGACGCGGGCGCCCGCGAGGGCCTCGACGGCCTGCGCGTGGGCCAGGGCGTGGCCGATGGAGGTGTCGCCGGCGAGGGTCTCGACGAGATGCGGCGTGCGCGGGGTCGGTCCGCCGACGAGCATGCGCTGGACACCGCGATGCTGGTAGCCGAGGGCGATCTCGAGGTGCAGGACGGTCTCGCCCTGGCACTGGAAACGGAAATGGCCGGGCTCGATGATGCCGGCGTGGACAGGGCCGACGGCGACCTCGTGGATCGCGTCGCCCTCGACGCGGTAGAGGATGCCGGTCCCCGGCGGCATCCGCGCATCGGACGCGCCGGGCGCGGTGCGGAACGGGCGCTGCGGGTAGCGGACCGGCGCCGGCTGCGGGTGGCCCTGCGGCGTGATCCCCCACGACTCGGCGAGTTCGCGCTCGAACAGGTGCGCCTGCGGGCAGTCGGGGGTCAGGGCCGGGTAGACATCGCCTGGCTCCATCGCGGCGGCGGCGAGGCGACCGGTGGAGTCGTCCGCCAGCACGGCCAGCACCCGCGGCGCACCGTCCGGCGCGTCGGCGGGAAGGCCCATGAAGGCGACGATCCGGTCGCCCGCGGCGACGCCCCCGATGACGCCGGCGCGGAACGCGGCGGCCGGCAGCAGCGGCACCGCGCGGCGGTCGACGCGCTCCTCGGGGCGGAACGACAGGAAGTCGCGTCTCACGGCGCACCTCCCGCGGCGGCCGCCGCGGCCTGGAGGGTGGCGCGCAGGAAGCCGGGCACCCAGAGGCCCAGCACGATGGCGGCCGCGAGCAGCACGGCGGCCGGCAGCCACGTGGCGGCGTCCGCCCGGCGCGAGACCGGCATGCGCAGCGGAGCGGCATCCGCGGGCGGCGTGCCGCCGAGCATGCCCAGCATCGTGCGCGACATCCCGGCGAAGGCGACCGCCAGCAGCAGCAACGCGGCCAGCCCGGTCTTCCACTGCCCGGCATCGAAGATCGCCTTGAACAGCGAGATCTCGCTCAGGAACGTGCCGAACGGCGGGGCGCCGGCGATGGCGAAGAGTCCGGCGACCCAGAGCGCGGCCGTCGCGGGCATCGCGACGCGCAGGCCGCGGACCGCCGCCGCCGTCTTCGTGCCCGACGCGTCCAGGATGCGCCCGGCGGTCAGGAAGAGCGCGCCCTTGGCGAGACTGTGGTTCACGGCGTGCAGCAGCGCGCCGAAGACTCCCGCCGCGCCGGCGCCGGCACCGAGGGCGAGGAGGCCCATGTGCTCGACACTCGAGTAGGCGAGCATGCGCTTGTAGTCCGGCTGGCCGAGCAGGAAGAAGGCGGCGACGCCGACCGAGAGCAGGCCGAGGCCGGAGAGGAGGCCGCCACTGAATTCGCCGAGGCCGGCCGCGGTGCAGACCTGGTGGACGCGCAGCAAGGCGAGGAAGGCGGAGTTGAGCACGGCGCCGGAGAGGAGCGCGGAGACGGCCGACGGCGCCTCGCTGTGGGCGTCCGGCAGCCACGTGTGCATCGGCGCGAGGCCCATCTTGGTGCCGTAGCCGACGAGGAAGAAGATGAAGGCGGCTTTGAGCCACGGGGCCTGCAGCGAGGCGGCGTCGCGGAGGAGGTCGTCGAGCGAGAGCGACACCGCGCGCGTGCCGGTCGGGTCCGCCGAGGCGGCGAGCAGGAAGGTGCCGAGCAGCGCCAGCGCGATGCCGACAGAGCAGATCAGCAGGTACTTCCACGTCGCCTCCAGCGCGCGCGGGCTGCGGCGGAGGTAGATCAGCGGGGCGGAGGCGAGGGTGGTGCCTTCGACGGCGACCCAGAGGATGCCGAGGTGGCGGCTGACGGCGGCGAGGGACATCGTGCCGAGCAGCGCGAGCAGGCAGCCGGCGACGACGTGGTCGGGCATGTCGCGGCCGTCGGACGATTCCTTGCGCGGAGATCCGGCGATGCGGATGGCGGCGGCGAGGACGAGAACGGCCGTGACGGTCAGGATCGGCAGCGCCATGTCGTCCGCCGCCACCCACCCGCCCCACGCCGGGCCCGGGCGCAGCGCCCACACGGCGGCGGTCAGCGCCAGCTGCACGGCGGCGGCAACGACGATCACGGCGCGCGCTGCGCCCGGGCGGCGCGCGAGGAACGCGACGGCCGCGGCGGCAAAGGGGAAGAGGACCAGCAGCGGGATCATCGCGGCGCGTCCTTCAGCTGGGCCAGGCGGTCCGCGTCCATGTGGTCGAACTCCCGGCTGATGTGGAAGACGATGATGCCCATCACGAAGACCGCAACAAAGACGTCCAGAAGCACACCCAGTTCGATCAGCCACGGCGTACCGCGCACCAGCGCGACGCCGAGCGTGAAGACGCCGTTCTCGAGGATGATGAAGCCGAGGACCTGCGTCACCGCCTTGCGCCGGGCGCAGATCAGGAAGAGGCCGGTCCAGACGGTGAAGAGCCCGGCCGGGACGGCCAGTGTCGCGCGCGCCGAGGGCGGCAGCGGGAGGCGCGAGGAGATCCAGAAGGCGAGGCCGAGGACGGCGAGGCCGGCGAGGACGGACATCGTCGGCCCGACGAACGGCTCCATCTCGCGCCGCGCATCGGTCTCGCGCACGGCGCGCAGCAGCCACGCCGGGAACAGGAAGCCCTTGATCGCCGCGCTGCCCAGCGCCAGCGCCCACGCCGCAATGCCGGCGCCCCCGCCCTCCCCGTGCATGAAGAGCGGCAGCAGGGCCAGGACGAAGCCCTGCGCGGCCGCGGTGCGGATACAACCCGCGAGGCGGCTCGAACCCAGCAGCGCAAGTCCCGTCAGGACGAGAGCCACGAGGATCATGTCGGCGGCGGCACTCAAGGGGCACCTCTCGAAGAGTGTCCGGGGAGGAAGTGAGAAACTCCAAACTCCAAGGAAGTGAGAAGTGGAAAAGGAAGAAGGAGGAAGGCCGGAAATGTCAGTGGCTCGAATGGATTCAGCGTGACCCGCTGTAGCCGGGGGCGTTGACCCCGGCGACCCAACGCTCCGGAGCACTTGGTTTGCCGGCCTCGACGCGGCCGGCTACAGCCGACGACCGCCTTCCGGATTCTTCCCCACTTCCCAACTTCCAACTTCCTTGGAGTTTGGAGTTTTTCACTTCCCGTCTTCCGCGTCTTCATGCGTACCCCCACACGGAGAGCAGAAACGCGAGGGCCGAGAGGGCGCCGGCGCCGACGAGGAGGTGCGGGACGCGGACGAGGCGCAGGCGGGCCATGGAGGATTCGACGCAGCCGATGCCGACGGCGAGCAGCAGTTGGCCGCCGATGCCTGCGGCGAGGTCCAGCAGAGCGTGGCCGGTGCGGACGGGGACGACGAGGCCGACGACCAGCGCGCCGGTGACCCAGAGTTTCAGCGCGGCGCCGTACTGGATCATCGCGAAGTCGGGTCCGCCGTGGTCCAGCACCATGACCTCGTGGATCATGGTCAGCTCGAGATGCGTGTTCGGATCGTCCACCGGGATGCGCGCGTTCTCCGCGAGCACGACGCCGAGGAACGCGGCGGCGAGGAGGGCGTAGACCTGCGGATGGGCGGTCCAGCCGGCCGCCGAGACGGCCCCCATCATGCCGCCCAACGACAGCGCGCCGTCCGCCCCGCGCGCGAGGGCCGCAAGCCCGATCAGCAGGGCCGGCTCGGCGAGCGCGGCGAACCAGGCCTCGCGGCTGGCGCCCATGCCCTCGAACGCGGAACCGGTGTCCAGCGCCGCGAGCATCGTGAAGAACCGCGCGGCGGCGAGGAGGCCGACGACCGCGATGGCATCGCCCGCGAACGACGCGGCGGGCGCGACGGCGCCGAGCGGCATGAGGACGAGCGCGGCGGCGGCGCAGGCGAGTCCGGCGGCGGGGCCGAGGCGGAACAGGGCGGTCGTGGTGCGGCTGTAGACGGCGCCCTTGCGGACGAGCTTGGCGAGGTCGAAGTAGAGCTGCAGCAGCGGCGGGCCGCGGCGTCCGCCGAAGAACGCCTTCGTGCGCACGACGACGCCCGGCAGCAGCGGCGCGAGGGCCAGCGCGAGCAGGACATGGAGGACCGGGACCGCCCCGCTCATGGCGCCAGCCCCACGATCAGCAGCACGAGCAGTGTGAGGGCGATGTAGAGGACGTAGAGATGGATGCGCCCGTGCTGCAGCCAGCGCAGCTGCGCGAGGCGCGCGGCCACGGCCCGCAGGCCCGCGTCGATCCGGCGGCGGACGGCCGTCGGAATGGCCGGGTCGAACGTCACCGGCTCGGCGAACAGGTCGTGCGGCCGTCCGGGCGGCGCGGCGGCGGGATCGCCGGGGCGCAGCGTGTCCAGCAGCGGCTGCGAGAACGAGGTGGCGGTGTACTGCATGCGCGCGTCCGGCAGCGCGTAGCCGCAATCCCACGTGCCGGCCGCGGCCACGGTGCGTTTCGCCAGGAGGGCGCGGCGCACGAGGAGGAGCACCGCGGCCAGCAGCGCGGCGCCGGCGCCCGCGGCGACGGCGCCACCGAGCGCGGCCGGGGCGGACGGCGCGGCGGC
>CAYRFK010000086.1:0-16680 GCA_964423465.1 uncultured Verrucomicrobiota bacterium
TCGGTAAGTTTGGCCTGCTGCAACATCTCTTCGTCAGTGTAGGCCGTCAGATAAATGATCGGGATGTCAACCTGGCGGTGGATAAATGCGGCAGCCTGAATGCCCGTCATTGGGCTGCGCAAGCGGATGTCCATCAGGATCGCATCCGGTTTCTGCGCCAGCGCTGATTCGACAGCGGCCTCGCCGGTGGCTGCCAGGCCCGAAATCTGGTAGCCGTTTTGAATCAGCATCTGTTCCAGGTGACTGACCAGGATGGCATCATCTTCGACGATCAGAATGCGAGCTGTGCTCATGATGATTCTCCTGTTGCTTCGCGCAGCACCCCTTGCGGGTTTGGAAAAGTGATGGTAAACGTCGCGCCCCGATCGCCGCTGATGATCAGCGCGCCGCCTAACTGGTGAGTGACCCATAGGTGGATGAGACGCAGGCCCAAGGACCGGCTAGCCTGCCAATCATGGCCGGGCGGTAAGCCCACGCCGTTATCGGCAACGGTTAGATGGTAGGTTTCGCCATCAAACTGCAAAGTAATGTGAACCATGGGCTGCCCCTGGAAGCCAGGCGGGAAAGCGTGCTTGAGAATGTTGGTGAAAAGTTCGTTGACGATCAGACCACAGGGCATGGCCTGGGCTACATCGAGGGCAACCGAACCTACATCCAGGTTGAGCGGAACCATGCGCCGGCTTCCGAAGGTTTCAGAGATGTAGTAAGTTAGCTGTTGGAGATATGGAGCCATTTGCACGCGCGCCAGGTTAACGGATTGGTAAAGCTGCTCGTAGACCAGCGCCATGGTGCGCGCCTGTCCTTCAAGTTCCTTCAAGAACTGCCGTGTAGCCTCATCTGCTATCAAGCCAGCCTGCATATCCATCAGGGCAATCATGGCCTGCAGGTTGTTCTTGACGCGATGGTGCACTTCGCGCAGAAGGGTCTCTTTTTCTTCCAGGGCAGCCAGGATTTTGGCTTCAGCTTGCTTGCGCTCAGTAATATCGCGGTGAAATGCCTGAATGATATTTTGACCACCCACGGAAATCATGCCTGTTGACACCGCCAGTGGAAAAATGTGACCATCCTGATGATAGTGTTCCACTTCGAATTCAATAATCTCTCCCGCCATAATGCGGCGCATTCTTTCATCGGACAGTTGCGTGCTTTCAGGTGTATCCAGCTCATTCAGGCGCATGCTCTGGATTTCTTCCACGCTGAAGCCGTGCATTCTGGCGAATGACTTGTTTACCGCCAAGATTTGGAGATCAGTTGACAAGTTGATTATGCCGTCACTGGCTTGTTCGAACAGAGTTCGATAACGCTCCTCACTTTCGCGCAGCGCTACTTCTGCCTGATTGCGCTCGGTGATTTTCTGTTGCGCTTCTCCATACAAGCGCGCGTTTTCCAAAGCCAGGGCGATCATATCTGCCAGCGATTGAATCATTCTCGTATCGGCTTCGTTGAACAGGTTCACGCGATCACTTTCAATGTTGAGCGCACCGAGCAGATGGTCGCCGCGGCGCAGGGGGGTAACCAATTCACTCCGCAAGGCGGGTGCGTTTGCCGTGCTGACTGCGCACAAATAGTTGGGGTCATCCAGAATGTCGCGCACCCACTGGGTCTGCCCGGTCCTAAATGCGCGCCCAATCACGCCTTGATCAACCGGGTACGTCGCGCCTAATTCTGCTGCGAGATTCCCTGCAGCGCCGCGCACGACCCAATGTGCGCCGTCTTCGTGCGGTAAAGCGATGCAAACGTGTGGATAGCCGGTCAATCGGACAATGGTTTCCACTGCCGATTGCGCCACGAGATCCGCATCGAGTTGACTGCTTACGGCGCGGTGGACTTGATACAAAATCTCCCGTTGATGTTCTGCAGTCTTGCGCACGGTGATATCACGCACGGAAATCAGAACCTGGGTCTGACCGCCGATTGTTGCCAATTGCATATTGACATCCACCCAAAACAGGCGCTCGCTTTTATCTTTTACCTGCCATTCGAAATGTTGAGCTCCCTGAATGGCGGCTTTCTTGATCAATTCCAAAGCATTTTCTTGTGTATAAGGTGGAATGCTGGAACTTATCGTGGATGCATCGAACAAGGCAGCCTCTTGCTGAGTATATCCGAACAGTTCGGATGTCTTTTCATTGAAATTGAGGATGGACCCTGTTTGAGAATCGCAGATGATGATGGCATCATTGATTGAGTTATAAATTGCCTGGAAGTGTTCATCCGACCGCTGCGAGCGTTGGAGCAAATGCTGGTTACTGCGCAGAATTGATTGGGCAATGATACTGAAAGCCAGCAGAATCAGCAGCATGACGATCAAGTCGCCGGTATCGGAATAATCGGTAAATAATGGAGCATTGGGAAAAAACTTGGCTATAACCGCCAGAAACATAATGAGGCCAGTGAAGTAAGGGATCACTTGCCAACCAAACAATAAACCAGTGAAGAATATGAATGCTGGCCAGGCGATGATCGCCACATCATGGATTCCATAACCTGAACAAATATTATATTGAATAACTATCAAAAGGGCGGTGATCAGGATGGCAGCAGAACTTTTCGGATACCCTGCGCGGTTCACCAGCCATCCCAAAAAACTCACCGACCCCAGCCCGAATAATGACAGGAAAGAATTCATGTCAAAAAAATACATCACGGTCCCGCCGATGATACTGGTGATGAAAACGATCAGATGGATCAAGCCCAAGGTGGTTTGTTTGTTCCCCTGAAGCACTATACCCTTATTTAAATTTGAAAGCGATTTTTGGAAAACCGACTTTAGAGTTTTCATAACTATTCCTTACCCATTGCTCCAGACAAACGAATTTGCCGCGCCGTGTCAGGGCACGGAGGCATGATTAGCTTGCGGCTATATTCGAATTCATAGGCTGGTCGGCGAGCTTGAAAGTGTCTGTCAAGTTATTTTTCTACGGCTGCCGCGCCGATCGAAAGTTGCTCTGGCAGATCAGGATAATTTATTTTCCTCTAATTCATTATCCGTCAAGCAATTGCATGTGTCAAGAAAATACATCGATATCCATATCATTTTCGAGTTTGCCATAGTGCATATTGTTCTTGATTCCGTATCTGGCTAACAAACCGTATATTTACTCCGACCAGAGGCTCAATTGATCTACCGAAACTATGCTTGTCCGCAACTAGCGGCGATCTCTTCGAGCCGAGAGCTTTTAATCTCCCGATGACCGTATAGAGGAGTCGAATATGCCGGGATATTTGCTCTAACCTGAAGTGTCTGGCATGAGCAATATTCCGATTTACTGTGTTTCGTAATGTGAAAATCAGTACATTCATCAATTTTATCGTGGAACAATGTTGTATATAATCATATTAATTCGATTTATCATACTAGAAAGGATTGCTATGGCTCAGGTTAATGCTGTTACGGCTGAAGCCCAGGGGGTGCCTGGGGCAGCGAAAAAGGGCTCGCGCGGTGAAGTGAAGGTTTTTGCCATCTGGTGCAAAGGCTGCCACATTTGTGTTGAGTTTTGTCCCACCCATGTGTTAGCGATGCACCCAAGTGGTAATCATCCCATCGTCGTTGCCCCGGAGAAATGCACCGCCTGTCATTTCTGTGATACTCATTGTCCTGACCTGGCGATTGTGATAAAAAAGCTGGAGTAGAAACTGATCAATTCGTTGTTGCTGCCAGGTGCGTTACACCTGGCTGGGATAGTCCCGGTCTTTGCACGGGAAGGAGATTATTTTGACGATCAGACTCATGCAAGGCAACGAAGCGATCGCCATGGGCGCTCTGGCTGCTGGTTGCCGCTTCTATGCAGGTTATCCGATTACCCCCTCTACCGAAGTGGCTGAAGTTTTATCCCGCGAATTGCCAAAGGTGGGTGGAAAATTTATTCAGATGGAAGACGAAATCGCCAGCATGGCAGCCATCATCGGAGCCTCGGTCGGCGGTCTCAAATCTATGACAGCCACCAGCGGCCCTGGGTTTTCACTGATGCAGGAGAATATTGGCTATGCCACCATGACGGAGATTCCATGCGTGGTGGTCAATGTTCAGCGTCTTGGTCCATCCACGGGTCAGCCCACGGCAGCATCTCAAGGGGATGTGATGCAAGCGCGTTGGGGTTCACACGGTGACCACCCTATGCTTGTGCTCAGCCCCATTTCGGTGGCACAGTCTTTTGAGATGACCGTGAAAGCCTTCAACTTTTCTGAGAAATACAGAACCCCGGTCATTCTACTGACCGATGAAATCATCGGCCACATGCGCGAACCGGTCGATTTGCCCGATTTCGAGACGATTGAGAAGGTCGAGCGGATTGTTATCGATCGACCAGAAAACTATAAACCTTATCGAAATCAGCCAGGAGACGTTCCTCCAATGGCTAATTTTGGCATGGGCTACCGCTATCATATTACTGGTTTATTTCACGATGAAGTTGGTTTTCCTACCCAGCGTTTGGATGAAATGGAACCCTGGTTGGAGCGTGTCAATAACAAATTTGTGCGCCACGCCGATGAGATTTTGCTTTATGAAAAAGACTACCAACCTGGCGCAAGGACTGCCATTTTAAGTTATGGCGCTTCGGCGCGGACTGCCCGCCACGCTATGAAAATGATCCGTGCCAAAGGTGAAAAAATCAGTCTGTTTACCGCGTTGACGCTTTGGCCTTTCCCCGAAGCCGCCGTAGAAAGTTTGGCTGATTCGGTTGACCGCATCATTGTTCCGGAAATGAACCTGGGGCAGTATGCTCTGGAAGTGGAGAGGGTGGTTGGCCGTAGGAAAGTTGTCCGCGTCAATCGGGCTAATGGTGAAATGATTACGCCCGAAATGATTGTGAAAGCTATGGCATGACTTTTTGAAGAAAATCACAAGTCAAAAATTGCAAATGGAAGGCTAATCTGATGTCAGAACATATTTTATCTGCCCACGATTTGGAAATGAATGAAGGCCAGATTCCTCGCGAAGACTGGTTTGAATCGAGTGAAACCCTCCAGAAACTGCGGAAAAACAAACGGTTTCCCACCATCTGGTGCTCTGGTTGTGGAATTGGCGTGGTGATGGGTGCTTTGATCCGCGCAATTGATAGCCTGGGGTTGGACAATGACAAAATTGCCCTGGTAGCAGGCATCGGCTGTACAGCACGCATGCCGGTTTACATGGATTTTAACACCTTGCACACAACCCATGGCCGCGCCCTGGCCTTTGCCACTGGTCTGAAAATAGCTCGACCGGATATGAAGGTGATTGCCATTATGGGGGATGGTGATGCGCTGGCGATTGGCGGCAACCACTTCATCCATGCTGCGCGGCGCAATATCGGAATTACGACCCTGATCGTCAATAACTCCATTTATGGCATGACTGGCGGCCAGTATAGCCCCACCACGCCAATGAATATGCGTGCCACTACGGCTCCGTATGGCAACATCGAGCCGCCATTCCCGGTCTGTGACCTGGCTACTGCTGCTGGCGCAACCTATGTTGCCCGCAGCACTGTTTATCACCCCCTTGAATTGGATAAATATTTGGCTGAAGCAATTTCCAATGAGGGTTTCAGCCTGGTGGAAGCTGTCAGCTATTGTCATACAACTTTTGGCCGAATCAATAAGTTGGGCGCTGCCGTCGATATGATGCGCGCGCTAAAAAATAACAGTATTTCGAAATCTGCTTTTGATCGTCTATCCCCCGAAGAACGCCAGGACAATACGAAAATTGTGCGCGGCGTCTTGCATGTCAATCAGAATCGCCAGGAATACACCACGATTTATGACCGCCTTGTGGACAAAGTTCACGGTGAGAGCCTGAAGCAGCGCAATGCAGGAGGTATATAGTGGACAAACGTACAGAAATCCGGCTGGCTGGAGAGGGTGGCCAGGGTATGATTTTAGCCGGGATTATTCTGGCAGAAGCAGCTACCATTTATGATGGCAAGCAGGCGACGCAGACCCAAAGTTACGGCCCCGAAGCACGTGGCGGAGCCAGCCGCTCAGAAGTTGTCATCTCCGAAGGTGAAATTGACCACCCGGAAGTGCTCTCTGCGGATATAGTTGTGGCCCTCAGCCAGGAAGCCTATAAGAAGTTTGCTAAAACAGTGCGCAGTGGTGGGTTATTGATTGTGGACGAAGAAAGGGTGAATTGTGATCAGGAGGTTCCGGCGGTCAGAATTCCCATTTTGCGTTTGGCTCAAGAGACGACCGGGAAGGTCATTACGGCCAACACGGTGGCGCTGGGTGTGTTGGTTGGACTGACGGAAATTGTCTCCAAGCAGGCCATTGAGCAGGCTGTTGCAGCGCGTGCGCCCAAAGGCACCGAAGAGATGAATCGCAGGGCACTCGAAGCCGGGTTTTCAGCAGCGCAAGCAGTCAAGAATTATTAAAGATTGGGTACTAATTGCGGGTGATGCCAATCACTCTGTTTAGAGGTATGTTGCTTGCTAGCTTTGAGGAAATTGGAGCTGACCAGCGTCTTTGGCAACCTGCTTACACAAACTGCGTTTTGGGTGGCGCTGAGCCTGTTGTCTAGCTAATGCAAAAGTCGAGATGTAATTTCAGCAATCTTCACTATTCTCGAATTGATTTTCGCACGCTTGTACCGCTCGTAACAAGTAAAGTCTTAAAATCATCCGTTTTTACAAAATCATCGATCAGGCAATTGCTTTCAATCGTTATCCCTGCCGGGATATGTGCCATCTTCCCGATGGTAGTGATACTTGTGTTGAGATTTTGTTCAGATGGTTTAGGCGTCAAATCACCGCCGTATCCAACTCTGGCGTTTGCGCCTATTTCCACACCAATTCCAATCAAACAGTCCTTGATCAAGGCACCCGTGTGGATGATTGCGTTATCCAGAATGACCGAGTCGTGGACGACAACATTTTTTTCTAAATGAACCCCGGAGGATAAAATGCTGTGGATAACTTCACCTTCAATGACACAACCTTCGCTGATCAGGCTGTTCGTGATCATGCTGGTTGGGCGAATATCCACCGGAGTAGTGTTGTTCGAATGGATTGGCAGCATCCAGGCGGGATCATGCAAATTCAGCGTGGGTTCTTTTCCCAGCAGGGCCAGGTTGGCTTTCCAGAATGTCTCGAGTGTGTCGATATCTTGCCAATAACCATTAAAATGGTAAGCGTACACTTTACTTGATCCAATTAAGGGCGGAATTATGTTTGAACCAAAATCATGCCCGGAAGCTTCATCGTGCGCATCCTCTTCCAGACACTTTAGCAGGAAAGCAGTATTGAAAACATAGGTACCCATGGATGCAAGCGTGCTGGCAGATTCCTTCGGCTTTTCGACGAACTGGATAATTTTATGGTTTTGATCCACATCCAGCATGCCGAATCGAGGGGCTTCTTCTGGCTGTACATTCATAACCGCGATCGTCAGGTCCGCACCTTTCTCTTGATGAAAACGCAATAAATCCCTATAATCCTGATGATAGATCTGATCGCCTGACAAAATCAACAAGTTATCGCAGTTCTCCTTGATGATGAAATCGCGATTTTGGTAGACAGCGTCTGCCGTGCCAAGATAATTTTCATGACCTGTCCGCTCCAAGGATGGTTCCCAGATTTGAATTTCGGGCAGAGTCATCAGATTCGGCCCCCAAAATTTGAGGGTTTTCACATGCTCGATGATCGATTGCGAATTGAATTGGGTCAGAATTGCCATGCGATCCAGGTCCGAATTCACCAAATTCGACAGGACAAAATCAATCAACCGGTATTTCCCGGCAAAGGGGGTGGCAGGTTTGGCGAAGCAGCCCGTCAGAATGTTCAGTGCCTTGTTATTGCCACCGGCAAGGATCAGGGGAAGGGTTTCGTGTTTGTTCCTGCCAGCACTATCTGTCATAATCAGTAATGCCATATTCGGATTCTCCAATTCAGTCAGTTGCCCGGTTATTTTTGGGCTATTTCCGTCTCTTAACCCAAAATGCAATCAGCAGGGTGATGACGAGTAGCCCAAGACAGCAAAGGGCAGCAGCTGCGGCGATCAAGAAATAGTAAGGCGTCATGTCAGACGCGACAGTGATTTGCCCTGGCTCTGTGTTCACCAGGATATCTAACAGGGTGGTTTCATCCCAGGCCTGGGCATTCGCCAGGGTTAGAGGAATGACTTGTCCTTGGGTTCCATTGATCTTGAATCGCGCGGTAACCAACTCGCCATCGCCGTTGATCGGGGTGACTGTAACCAGACCGATTGCCAATCGGCCTGGTGTCTCAGTATTGAATTCCACCAGCGCATTGGGTATGAACGATCCTGCCTCTACCTTGAGCGGAGTCAAAAGAGTGCTATCGTAGGTTATCTCGAACTGCACGGCACCCACGTTATTGGCCCCACGCACCTGGATGGGAACGCTAGCTTCTCCGCCTGGGGGAGCAGATGCAGAACCAACGCTCAATGCAAAAGAGGCAGCAGATGCCGATGTAACCATTATAAGCATCCCAACCATTCCGACAAGTATGAATAGTATTATTTGTTTCATGGCGGATTATCCTTTTTGCCTTCCCTATCGGCGTAAGGCTTCTTGCAAGATAATGGTGGCGTCTCGAGAAGTGATCGAGCCGTTTTTGTCGATATCCAGTGTCATAAGCACTGGCCTCAATTGGACGGAGATTTGCAGAGCGCATAACGCATCGACGCTGGAAAGGTAGCCGTCCCCATTGCAGTCGCCGCCGGCCTCTTCGCCCTCCCGCAGTACTACAATCTCTCCGGGGATGCGATCGATGGCTGGAATACTTCCGGCCATATTGTTGATGGTGGTTACTTGCAGGTTGAGTGGTGTTCGACTGCCCGCTGGACCTACCAGCCGGAATGGCACATACGCAACCGTCCCGGTGCCGGATAAGTCGGATACGCTGGCGAATCCGAACAAAATGACGCCAGGTTGCTTGGGATTGGAGCTGAAGAGTACCCCACCCAGCATATTGCCCGCCAATATGTCACCTTCTGGTATTGCCACGGCTGGATCATAGGTCAACTCGAAATTCATGTTCGCCACGTTATTGTTGGCATTGATCAACCATACCGGTACGTATACTAACTCCCCGCTGTTTGCCCTGCGCTGACCGGCTTGCAGGGTCATGCCTGGTGCGCCAGGAAAGGGTTCTCGGGTTCCGAAGGGTGGGAGAGGCAAAAGAATGTTGGTCGCGCCGCCAGAATTACCGGTACTGGGATCCGCAGGCTGGCCGGATCCCGGTTGTCCGTCACCAGATGGAGGATTAACTGGAGTGATGGGCGGTGGTTCTTGCCCGACAGGCAATCCAATGTACTCATAGGCGATGAAGGTTTCCCCGCCCCAATCTCCCTGTCTTTCATTATTACATGTAGCGCTGACCTGGATTCCAAGCGTCCAAGGTTCCTTTACCCCGGGGACTGGACGTATACCGTTTTGTGTTGCGTTTTTATTTTCATTGGGACCGGTGGCAGTAATGTAACCAAAGGGATGGCCTGATGGGTTGGGTTCAAACGTGATGGTCTCTGCTGGAGAGTTCCAGTACTTTTCCATGATGGTACACTCCCCGCTGGCCGCTACTGTGACAGTCGATGTGAAATCCTGGTCAGAACACCAGACTGTAGGAGGAATGCTCCAGGTGCTATCCCCTGAGCCGGTTGTGCTGGTTATCCTGGCTTTTCCTTGCGCAGACCAGACTTGTATTTGGGCTTTCAGATTTGGGAATCTGGGCTTATTTGGGAAAAACAAAAAACTTCCATCCCCTTGTGTTTGATAGGTTGTTTCGAGAGAGCAACCATATACGCTTGGATCATCTGCGCATGTGGTCACCCGGGTTAATTGATAACAGGTGCGCTCCTGTACCTGTTGTCCGGCCGCAACTATATCGAATGGCGACTGGTTCTGAGCAGCAGCCGATGAGCTTCCCAATCCGACAATACAAAAGAATGATATTGTGAATATAAGATTCTTGATTGACATACTGCGCCTCTTATTATCTTATTGGTGAGAAAAAACTGATAGTGTTATCCTTTGTTATCCAAACTTGATTGCAGTTCTTTGTGTTTTAGAAAAACAGGAAAACCAGATTAGATTACTTGCCAGAGCAGGTGGAGTTTTCTTTGCGACAATGATAAGCACACGGATTTAATCCAAATTTATTATAGCAAGAAGATAATTCCAGTTCAACAATTTCTTGGGGTGTGGTCTCATTTTTGGGGGTTTAAATGCAATTCCGACTTGAAGCCCAAATTAGCGCAAGTCGGAATTTAGTTGACCAGAAAATTTTATTTGATCCGAGATTTAAGGGTTTTTTCAAATGATTGGGATGGTGGTAGTTGAAGATAAAAATCGTCCTGAATTTGCATTTGCCATCTTAGCTTTTCAAAACCTTCTTTGAGTCCTTGATCGCCCAGGTGTAGTGCGCGGCAGTGGTGGAGTTCAGATAAGCCAACAGCGTGTTCTGGTTCATCCAGGCATACAGCCCGGGTGCTGTCAGGTCGGCGTCAGGCAAGTTTTCGATAAATTGGGTCGTCTTTCGATGTGACTCGCGGAACAGCGCCAATACATCATCGGCATATCTTTGACCGACCACGCGCCAGGAGTCGGAGCATGGGCCAATTGCTCGGCGGTTAGCGTGGTGACGAATTTTTCGAGCGCGCCGTATTCTTTCTGGATGGCAGCCAACAATTGGGATTTATTGAGCGGGCGGGGCATAAAGACTCCTTTGAATGGCGAATTTACCAAGGTAAAAATTCAAAAGTCGCAGGTGCTGATCGGATGACTTTCGACTCACTTTGCTCAGGGCCAGGGAATTTCAATCCATAGCGTATAGCCATGTTTCTCGGCAGCCATCACCCGTCCATGCGAGCGCTCAGCGCAGCCGGGTTCGTCGATGATCGTTGCCGAAGTCGAATAAGACCCGGTTGGTTCAAAGAAAAATTTTCCGCCACGGCAGACCCAGGCCTCGATCACGTAGGGGGTTTGCAGTGAATCCAAATCGGGGCGCAGCGTGATCCCATCCCAGGAAACGATCACCTGGTTCCCGCTGCGCGCGGCGCTGACCCCGGTCAGCGGTCCATAAAAAGATGTCCTCGGCAGGTTGAAATTATCCGGATCGATGCGTTCCAGGCAGCTCAGATCGCCACTGATATTGAGCTTGTCGGTTTTGATCCAGCAGGAGATGTTATCGCCATGCGCGCGAGTCAGCACCCAGCCACCCAGGTCATCGCGTCCGAACAGATCCCGGGGAGCGCCCTGACGCAGCCCAACCAAATAAAGATACATCGATCCCGGGCCGTAATAACAGGCCACCTTATCAGGGATCACCACGCCGCGTAAAGTACCGCTACAGGCCGGGATGGATGTTTCGGTTGGGGCCGGGAGCGGTGTTTTTGTCGGGATGGGGGTTTCTGTCGGTGTGCTGACCGCGGTGGCGGGGATAACCGTCGGGGTCTTGGTTGGAGCCTCGAAATGCGACTCCGCTTCCGTCGCGGGAGGAAATTCATCGGTGATATTGATCGAAAAGCCCCCCATATCAAAGGGCTGCTTGCCGCAAGTCATGTCATTGAGAAAAACTCTTATAGCATAATCAGTTTCGTCCTCATGGTGGTAGGCTGAGACGTCGCGCGGGAGGCTGATCTCTAACGTTTGCGTTTCCGTCGCCTGTATCTTGCTGTTCTTCGAGAAAACCTTGGCCTCGTTAATGCCGTCCCCACTCAATTCAAATGACCACTGCAGGCTTTTGACCGTCGGGGGGATGCCAATCGCCGTCGCCGTAATGGTGACTTTACCGGGAGAGTTTTTCGCAGTTTCATCGATTTTTACCAGCTTATCGTTCAAGAACATCTGAATCTTGCCCAGTCTTAGATCCCCCAAATCATAATAGTCTGTTTGCGTGGGTGTATTCCAGGGGATATTGATCGGAATATCGAATTCGACCCGCGACCCGTCTGCCAACGGAGCACCTGTCACGTGGAAGATGCTGTCGCCGGGAAAAACCTCATCGATCGTGAACTTGCCGTCCTCGCCGGTGGGATTGTCCGTTATTCCAGCTTTGTAATCCGTGCAGCCTACCCGGCTGATCGATTCAAGCGTATATCCCCAGGCCGGGACGCCCCAGGCGTCGAGCAATCGTCCCTTAACTTCATATCTCCACCCGTTGCGTTCCGCGAGGGCGGGTAATTTTTCGGGATTATCGCCGCCTTTCTTGATGAGGAATTGGCGGATGTGTTCGAGCAGTTCATCGTTGCCGGTGGCGCCCAGGCTGATGATTTCGAAGATCTCTCCAAAGCTGGCGCCAACCACGGGAACCTCCACCGCATACTTGCGGTTGGGTTCATAAATGGTGGTTTGTTGGCGGTGCAAGGATTGGAGCATCAAGAGCCCGAAACCTTCCACAGAAGGGAAATCATAGCTCTGCGGAACGTCGATTGCTATCGAGTTGCGCCGGATGGAATCCACGAATATGCCGCTGACGGAATCGGTCAAAAAGTATTCGGCAAAGTAAGCCGGTTCCTCAACATAGAAGGCCTGGCGGGTTCCCAGGCGGGTGCCAATGCCATGATCGGGGAATTTGCCGGTCTGAGTCTCAAGCTTGTTGTAAATATCATCCCCAACCAGGATATGGGTAATATAATGACCGGTCTCATGCGCCAGGCTTTGCGCCAGAGTGGGGTCCTTGGGATGAATGTGAATGCTTGGGTTTGGATGTCTGAGTCCGGGAATCCCCCATCCAAAGCCGGTGTAATAGGGTCCGCCGATGGTCGTACGGTCATCGAGAATATAATTCTTGCCCTTGCCAAACACATACGGATCCACTTCAAAGGGGCTCAGGCGGTCCCGGCTAGCTGTGGCGCTATAATAAATTCCGGTGGGTTGTAAGGTATCCAACATGCGCTGCACATTGTCTACGACCTGCTTGGCAATCATATTTACTTGCTCATCCTCGCTGGAGGTTGGCGTCAGTTTGGAAATATAATACTCAGAAAAGCCAACCTTCGCCTTGCCGGGCTGTTGAAAGGGACCCTGTCCAAGCCCAAGCCCGAACCTGGGATCAAGGGAAACAAGCAGATTGCCTTCCAGTGAAGTGCTTGGCGTAAAGGGCATGGTCAGGTCAACAATTAACAGGCCGTTGACCACCTTGCCCTCAGGCAGAGCGATCCATTGACTAGCCAGGTAAGCGCCGGGCAGATAACCATAGCCCATTACGACCATTTTTGCCCCAGTCCCCGGGGCCTTGAGCGCCAGTTGGATGGGTGTTGTCCCCTGGTAATCAATATGAATCCCCTTGCCGCTCAGCGGCGCAGACGGTCCTGAGGTGATACTGGCGATTTGGAGATTACCCTTCCCGCCCTCTGGGAAAATAAGCGTGTAGCCAGTCATTTTATCGTTGATCTGGGTATTTTTCGCGGCAGCCACCGCATAGGTTTGGATCGGGCCCAGGGTAAATTCGCTGGGTTCGGGGCGGTTCCACCAGAAGACGCCCAGCCCGCCTAACAAGGCGATACACAGGCAGGCAATACAAATCAATGCGCCCGCGGCTGCCAATCCCGCCAGCAGTTGGGGGGAGAAACGGCCTTGCCTGGCTGAAGTTGAATTTCGCATGTCTATCCTCCAAACCTGAACCAAAGGTGAAAAGTACCTCCGAAGAAGGGGTCAATGCCACCCAGCAAATGAAAGACTTGAAAAAAAGACCACGCGCAGACTGCCTCAAGCATTGGAATTTTTCCCGCATAAATATTGTAGCACGCGGATCACGATTTCATTTTGTTTTCAGCCAAGGGAAAGGTATAATTAACTTAACTGATTCTACCCATAAGGAGGACAATATGCCCATCTCAATTTCACAGATTGTCGGTGTTGTGCTTGCATTAGCTGTTGTGTACTATATCCTTTGTCTCGTCGTATCCGGAATCACAAAATGGGTGTTGGAAGCCATGGAAACCAGGGGGAAGATTTTTGAAGAATTCCTCAAGAATAATCTGCTGGAAGCCGCCGAAGCGGCAAAAACGGGCACACTCGAGAAAATAAAGAATATGCCCCAGGTAAACTCACTCCGTCCAGTGCGTTACAAATACAAGGGCCTTGGTATCCTGTTTGGCGCGACTGAACTATCCGGTGTTGTGGAGCGCATTTCCCCCAAGACACTGGTGGATGCGCTTTTTGACCTGGAAAACACAGCTTCGACCCAGAAAGAAAAAATTAAAAGGGTGATCGAAATGCTTCCCAAGGCATTTACCAGCCTGGGTGGAAAATCGGTGCCATTTGAAACAAGAGCCAATCTGCTCAAAATGGTCGATGACGAATTCTACTCCTTCGACCAATGGCGCGAGAAACTCGAAACCTGGTTTGGCAATGTAATGGATCAGTCCGCGCAGCAATTCAAGGCCAAGGCCAAACAGTATGTGGTCTTGTTTTCGCTGGTTGTGGCCATCGTCCTGGGGGTAGACACCATTGATATTGCCCAGCGTGTCTGGAATGATGCCAGTTATGCCAAGCAATTTGATAACCAGGCTGCTCTGATCCTGAATTCGAGTGATGAAGCCAACAAGCAGGAAAAATTGGACAAATTATACAGCCGGCTGGATGATTTGCAAGTCATCAACATCCCGTTTTGGGTACAACCGGCGACTGCTTCCCAGGCGACACCTGCCAGGTCTTACGATAACTGGTTGTTGATGAGAGTGCTTGGGCTCATCCTTACAGGCCTGGCCGTCTCGCAGGGTTCCTCCTTCTGGTACGACATTATCCGCCAGGTCAAAGGTGAGCAAAAAACTGGCGGCGCTGAGCTCAAGGAAATCGAAATTACGCCCACAGCTCCAGTCGATACCAACATGCTGGCCATGTATAACCGGAACGTGCTTGCCGCTATGGACAAGATATCCAGGAGCCCATCCTCTGACACCGAACTGAAAAAATAGCCAAAGGGTGTTGCACAGGGCTTGATCGCAATCACGAATTGGAAAAATTAAGTCCCGTCAGTTTCTCTTACGCCACGCATGAGCCGGTCAGATAAAACAGTGAAAAATCCACTGCATTATCTGACCGTTTTTTGCCTGGACGGAAATAACCACAGTCACTGATCTTGAATGTTCTTGGGGGTAGTCAATGGACTTTGACTCCGCGTTATTTTCCACTGCACTTTTCGAAGTTGTCAAAATTTTGGCCGAAAAAGCCGTGGTGGAGTCTGCGCTCAATACTCCCGGCTTTACGCAAACGATTTTTCCCTAATCTGTTTTTCAACCTGTGCATCGGACTTCTGAGGCGATTCCTAGCGGTCAAACCTGGGATGATGCAATAAAAACTGCAAAGAATAACCTGATCAGGTGATTTTGTTCATCATCCAGTAACTTTACAAAGTTTTTAATTTTGATAAAATTTTTGATAGCTTATTAATAATAATCCTACTCTGATAGCAAAATTCACATAAAAGAGGTAAAATGAAGACAAAGAATAATATCCATTTCCGTTTACTCATTTCAGGCTTGTTAGTCATTTTTAGCCTTTTACTGGCCTCGTGTGGAGGTAGCGATACCACAGAACAACCGGCCAGTGAGCAACCTACTGCTGAGCAGCAGTCCACCAGTGAAGAGGTCCTGCCCACCACCGAAGCCCAGCAGCCTGCTGCGGAAGCCCAGCAACCTGTCCCGGAAGCCAACAGCAGCGCCTTGCTTGCGGATGCTGGTTTTCGCCCCGCAGTGGATGGGTTCTCAATTCCTAATTTTGGCGGAGAGGGCTATGATCCGCAAACAGGTCAGACCTTCCCGGTGATCAACCTGACCCCGGTTGAAATGCGCCGCTTATTTGGCGATGCCGTGTGCGCTGCAGTGCCGGACAGCAATGGGAGTTGCGTGCTCACCCCGCCGGCCAGCCAGTGGATGGAACAACGAAACTCCGGCTTGAGTGGCGGCCATTGTGAAGGTTTTGCCGCTCTCAGCCAGTTGATCTACGGTGGCCAAATTGACCCCAATCAGTTCGGCGCAGCGCGCACCATTGATCTGCAAATCCCAGGCAACGATGCCCTACAGCGTGAATTAGCCTATTGGTGGGCAACCCAAATCCCGACGTTTGGCTCTCTCATCCGCTTTCCGGATCCCGCAGAAGCCGTTGCATACATGCAAACCGCTTATGCTGAAAACCCCAAAAACATGTTGGCGATCGGCATTTATAAAGAAGATCGAACTGGCGGACATGCCATTACGGGTTATGGTGTCCAGGATCAGGGCAATGGCATTTTCTGGATCATGGTTTACGACAATAACTACCCGGGCGAGGAACGACATGTAACCGTTGATACGAATATGCATACTTGGGAATATGAAGCCGCGATTAACCCTTCGGTTGAGCCTTCCACGTATAGAGGTGGCGCAGACAACCCGATTGAATTTCTCCCGGACCTATTGCGCGTCTCTGATTCAGCTTACCCCTGCGATTTCTGCAGTGGAAGCACTAATGCGCGCAAAGGTGGCAACTACCTGGCGGCTGCCGCGCCAGAATTCAACGAAATCTCAACTGAAGGCTATGTCAATGTTGAATTGCAGGATGATCAAGGACGCAAAATCGGTTATGATGAAAACGGGAAATTAAAATCAGAAAAAAGGATAACAAAATCTTATAGGTTTTCATCATGGGAATTCGGTTGATATTCCCAAATATACCCCACACCCATTACAAGTCCTTAAACCCCATTTAATGGGTCATAAACGGGGTCATTAAAGGGTTTTTCAAAACAATTCATGTACTAA
>CAYRFK010000086.1:16690-18464 GCA_964423465.1 uncultured Verrucomicrobiota bacterium
GTCAATGAGATCACCGAAGCGCAGATAATCTTCTCCCGAAACGGGGTATTGAGCGAAGTGCCCCCAATCATAAATATGCCCAAGGGCATGAATTTCACTGCCTATATTTGGGGTGACGACAAATCTGCCGAAGTCCCCGCCTCGCTTGTCATGATCGGCAAAGGTTTCTATGTTGGCATAAATGGCTTGAACATAGCCCCGGGCCAGGAAGATCAGCTCTACGTCGACGGCGCAGGCGATGTGATCAACTACAAGACCGACGCCCAGGAAAGCCCCGACATCATCGTCGGGATCGAGAAGCCGGGCGCCGATTTTGAACTCGTCCTCAAGGCTGTGGAAATTTCCAAGGGTACCGATATCTCGGTGGTTTTCGACCAGAAGGAAGATATCTTTGCCTTCCAGACCACTTCCGATGCCCCGGCGCAGTTTTCCATCTCCATCACCAGGATTGACACGAACAGCGAAGAAGAAACTTTCGATACGGGTGACACGCCCATCGCTATCGACCCCGAGAAACTGATGTATTTCTATTTTGGCAAATGGGCAGGCCAGGGCAGTAACCTTGAAGTTGGCTACGATGAGAACGGCAACGGCGCTATCGAAGACAGCGAAATTACCAATATGGCTGACGCCCAATAGCGCCTAATTTCGTTCGAAATACTCAACCATATCGGAAAAACCGTAACTAAATATTGGGTAAGTGTTGTATCACTTACCCAATATTTACGAAATTCTCTACCATTATTGATGGGCTGGAATGCCTGTTGGATGAAAAATTACCCAGAATTATTGAACAAAACCTGGTTTGCACCTACCTTCTCCACATTCATTCAGAATCGCACTGAAGGCTTGATGATAGTGGGCGCTGGAGCGGTGCAAATCGGTTTGCATCTAGCCGGACTTCCAGGTTGGGCTTGCCCGTTCAAGAATTTATTTGGCATTCCCTGTCCAGGCTGCGGGCTGACCACGGCCGCCGGTCAGCTTTTTCATGGTCAATTTTACGCTTCTTTGCAGACGCATGCCTTTGCCTCGGTGTTTCTCTTCTCTTTTTTGGTAATGGCCGTTGTCATCTCATTTCCTGAAAAACTGCGCAAATCTACGGTGATGTGGATTGCGGGGTTTGAACGTCGCACCGGGATAACCTCCTTGGTGTTGACTGCTTTGTTGGTCTACTGGGCAATTCGGTTGGCTGGTCTGATTTAACTCAAATTCTGTTCTATCACCCCTTAAGGAGAATAATATGCTTTCTGCAGTTGGTTCAATTATCATCTGGGTTGCTGGTATCATGGTCCTGGTCAAGCTTTTCCAAACCGAAGGTGTCATGAAAGGCATCCTGGGCTTGATCTGCATGCTTTATACCTTTATTTGGGGCTGGCAGCACATTAGCAAAGAAGAACTTAAGCTGAAGACTTGGATGTACCTTTGGAGTGGCGCCATCGTACTGGGCATTATTTTGAATGTCGTCGGGAGTATGTCGTCGGGCGGCGGCGAGTAATCATTCTCTCCATTATTTAATCTGGCCAACCAACAATAAATATGAGGAGTGCTGCGAAAAACGGCACTCCTCATATTTTAAAGGGATCTTGCTTTTTCAAGTAAATTTGGCTGGTAGATACCCCGGCTCTCATCATTTTATATGCAGCATTCTAACTGAATAAGCCTTTGACATCCTCTTTGGTCAATGATTTAAAGAAACTAGATTCGGTGGCAATCAAACTCTGCACCAGGGCTTTTTTGCGTTCCTGTAATTGCAGAATTTTCTCCTCGACCGTAT
>CAYRFK010000087.1:0-18394 GCA_964423465.1 uncultured Verrucomicrobiota bacterium
GCCGCGGTCGGCATCGCGGGCCTCGGCGGACTGGGCTCCGCCGTGGCCGTGGCGCTGGCGAGAATCGGCGTCGGACGGCTCGTGCTGGCCGACTTTGATGTGGTGGAGCCGGGCAACCTGAACCGGCAGCAGTATTTCGTCGACCAGATCGGAATGTCCAAGACCGCGGCGCTGGCGGCGAACCTGGCGCGAATCCACCCGGGGGTCCGTCGCGAAACGCATGCGGTCCGGCTGACACCGGAAAACGTCGGCGTGGTCTTCCACGATGTCGACATCCTGGTCGAAGCCTTCGACCGCGCCGACCAGAAGGTGATGCTCCTGCAGGCATTCGCGGCCGCACGGCCCGGCGTCCCCATCGTCGCCGCCTCGGGGCTGGCGGGGCACGGCGACGAGGCGACCCTTGCCGTGCGCCGCGTCGGGACGCACCTGTATGTCGTGGGCGACCTTGAAACCGCAGCCCGACCGGGCTGCGGCCTGATGGCGCCGCGAGTCGGCATCGCGGCACACATGCAGGCGAACGTCGTGCTGCGGCTGCTGGTCGACGGCGAGGCGCCCGGAGGAACGCCATGAAGGTCACGATGATGTACTACGCGCAGATCCGCCGGATGGCCGGCGTGGAGACGGACGCGATCGAGCTGCCGGACGGCGCAACGGTGCTGGACGCCGTCCGCGCCGCACCCGGCGCCGCCGCGGCCCGGACCATGGTCCTTGACGACGCGGACCGCCTCCAGACGGTCATCCTGGCCGTCGTGAACGGCACCCCCGCGGCGCCGGATCGCGTCCTGCGCGACGGCGACACGATCGCCCTGTTCTCGCCGGTCGCCGGGGGATGAGAATGACACGCAGGACGCTGACGGACGCGGACCGCGCCATCTACGAATGGCAGATGTGGATCGACGGCTTCGGCGAGGCGGCCCAGGAACGGCTGAAGGGCGCAACCGCTCTGGTCAGCCGCTGCGGCGGACTCGGCGGCCCGTTGTGTTATCACCTCGCCTCGGCCGGGATCGGAAGCCTGGTCATCGCCCATGGCGGAAACGTGTGTCCGGACGACCTCAACCGCCAGATCCTGATGACCCACGACTGGATCGGCCGGCCGCGCGCCGAATGCGCACGGCGCCGGCTGCTCGAACTGAACCCGCGGATGGAGATCGAGGCGGTCCCGGAGAACGTGACCGAGGCGAACGCCTGTGCCCTGGTCGGCCGCGCGGACATCGTCTTCGACTGCGCCCCGCTGTTCCGCGAGCGCTTCCTGATGAACCGCGAGTGCGTGCGGCAGGGGAAGCCGATGGTCGAAGCCGCCATGTTCGAGATGGAGGGACAGGTCACGACCATCCTGCCCGGTGAAACGCCGTGCCTTGCCTGCCTGTACCCCGTCGACCCTCCGCAGTGGAACCTCCGGTTCCCGGTTCTTGGTGCGGTGTCCTCCATGGCCGCCGCGATCGCGGCGACGGAGGGCATCCAAGTGATCGCGGGGCTCGGCGCGGCGCTGGCCGGAACGCTGCTCTATTTCGACAGCCGTTCCATGGACTTCCAGCGCATCCCGATCGCCCGAAGGCCGGACTGCCCCGTGTGCGGGCCGGCCGGCCGTGGAAACGGCGACCCCGCCGCCTCTTCCCGCTGACGTCTTCCCGGCGACGAGGTCGTCGCCGCCACGGCTCTCCCTCACGATCGTGGAAGCGGCGCCCCCGCCGCTTCGCCGTCTACTTCGCCTTCCCGTAGCACTGGACCTTGCCATCCAGCGTGCAGACGTAGAGGCGGCCGCGGGCGACGGCCATGCCGTCCCAGACCGGCGGCTGGTCGAGCTTGAATTCGCCGGAGGGCTCGCCGGTCTCCGCATCGATGAGTTGCATGACGCCGCCCCGTTTGCCTTCGAGCGCGGCATCCTGCTCATCGAGGCTCTCCTGCACCGTTGCGTCGCGCTGCGTCAGGCGCTCGAACGCATACTCCTCGTCGACGACGTCGGGCGGCCCTGCGATGCAGATGCTGCGGCCGGCCATGGCCATCGCGCGGGTGATGATCGGCACCTTGCCGCTCCAGTCGCACTGCACGAACGAGCCGGAGGCCTTCGCGGGCGCCCCCTTCGCGGCGGCGGCGCGGGCCTTGCCAAACTCGATCGCGTCGCCGTTGCGGCCCTTGGCGACTGTCGCGCCCGTGACAACGCCCTCGACACGGCTCCCGCCCGCGTCGACCGCCTTCCCGCCCTCGAACGTGCAGGCCAGGACGGCATCCCGCGTGCCGCGCGCATCGCCGGCCGCGGCCCGGGCGCGGATCGCCTCGGCGTCCAGTTCGCGGTGGTGCACGACGACCTCGTCGATGAGACCGGCGAACGGGAACTCGCGCGCGTAGTCGCCGACCGACCCGCCCGAGTCAGCCCCGATCTCCATCGGTTGCTTGGGACGCGCCAGCATCCCGGCGGCCCGTGCCTCGCCGGCGAGGCGGCCGTCGACGTAGAGCCGCATCGACTTGTCGCTCCCCAGCACCGCCGCGAGATGGTGCCACCCGTCGCCCAGCGGCTCCTTCCCTTCCGCGACGGCGAGCGTCTTCTCCGCGCGCACGGCAAACGTGGGCGCACCGCCGGTCAGGTAGAGCGAGTAGCCGGCCTGCGGACCGCCGTGCGAGATGACGACGCCGTCGCCGCCGGGCGATTGCACCCACGCCTCAACGGTCAGCGGCTTCCCGGACGGATCGAGCGGATCGGCATCGGGGAACCTGACGCCGGGGCCGGCGACGGGGGCCGGCGGGGCCTTGCCTTTGCGCTTCGGCCCCGCCTCGGGCGGAGGCTCCACGTCCGGCGCGACCCGGCTGGCGGCGAAGAGGCGGTGCTCCATCGTCGTGGTCCACTTGAGGTACTGCGGCTCGCGTCCGAAACCGTAGACGGTCGTGCCGTTGTGGACGAGGATCCGCCCGGCGGGCGTGTACTTGCCCGCCTGGAAATAGCCGCTGTGCCCGCCGGCGAAGTTCTTTCCGTAGACCCAGTAGCTGCGGTGAAACCACGAGTCGTCGAGGAACCCCATCGGCGCAAAGATGTGGGCCCCCTCGCCCTTCTGCGCCGCGCCCTGCTCGGCGGCGTTCCCGGAAACGGGCCCGATCTCGATGCGCGTGCCGTCGGCGAGAATCTTCTGCGAGCGGAGGTAGATGTGCTTTCCGTCGCTGGAGAGAATGTCGTTCAGGCCCACGGGCATCTGGAGCGTCTTGTGGCGCATCTGGAGGTCGGCGCCGGTCTCGGGATCGCGGCTGTCGTAGACGACCTCGGCGAGCTTCCGCCCCGTCGCGGCGTCGAGGCGGACGAACCGCAGACCGCCGTCGAGGAACATCGAGCGTCCCGCGACGCAACTGACGATGCCGTCCTCGACCAGCACGCTGCCGTGGACCGGCCACACGCTCTCGAGTTGCTCCCACGCCGCGTGACGCTGCGGCCCGGGCGCCGCGCGGAAGCGCCAGATCATCGCGCCGTCCGTGGCGCGGAGGCAGTAGACCCAGCCGTCCTTGCCGCCGAAGAGCACGCGGCCCTTCCAGACCGTCGGCGGCGAATCGATGCGGGCGCCGGCGGTGAAGTGCCACCGGCGCGCCCCGGTCGCCGCATCGAGGGCATGCAGCGTGTGCGCGTCGACCTGCGCGACGTAGGCGAGACCGCCGGCGACGACCGGCGCGCTGAGCGGGCCGCCCAGGTCAGCGTCCCACGCCTTCCCGAGATCCGGGGCCAGCGGTTGGTCGCTGAAGCCGCTGCGCGCGGCGTCGTGGCGGTAGGTCGGCCAGTCCTTCGCATCCGCCCCGGCCTCATCCAGCGGCCCGCCCCACGCCGGACCGCGCTCCAGGCGTTGCGCGTCGGGCGGCGGCACGACCTTCGTCGTCGCCCCGGCCGGCGCAAGGGCGTTCATGCCGTCGAGCTTCGCCTCGGGATAGCACGCGCAGTTGTGCGGGCCGGCGTAGACAAGGCCGTTGGCCGGCAGCACGCCGTAGAGGCACGCACCGCGGACCCAGTGGTTGATGTCCCAGTGGCTCGCCGCGTGGTCGACGAATTCGATGCCGGTGCGCGATGGCAGGATGTAGGACTCCGTCGCCTTGGCCATGTAGCAGCGGTGATGGAACCAGTAGCACTCGACGTCGGGTGCGAACTGCTTCACGACCTCGCCCGTGCGCGGATTGCGGCCCTTGAACTCGCCGGTCTGGCTGCCGGACAGCGTCCCTGCGTTCCACACGAGGCCGCCGGCCACGAGCAGGTCCTCGGGCGACCGGTAGCCCGATTTCTCGTGCGGCGCCTGCCAGAGGCGCTTGCCGGACGCCCCGTCGAAGCCCGACATCGAGCCGTCGCCGCCGGCGTAGAGCACCGTGTCGCCGTGGAGGAGCAGGCGAGGCCCGTAGTTGAGCTCAAAGAGCTTCCGCTTTGTCACCGGCTCGCTGGTCCACGCCTTCTTGCCCGTGGCCGGATCGACGCACACCAGCGCCGCGCCGTCGTGATAGACCACGCGCGTCCCGTCCGCCGCCATCGTCAGCGGGGCGATCTTGTCCTCGACGCGCCACTTCACGCGCCCCGTGGCCGCATCGACCGCGACCAGCACGCGCGCCTTCTCGTCCCAGTTGTACTCCGTCTCCACCCGCTTCTGGTCGCCCGTGTTGTGCTTCGGCGCGAATTCGGCGAGCTGCCAGTCGCCGGGGTTTACGAGGACGTAGAGCGTTCCGGCAACGTGAAGGATCTCCTCGGCACCCTTCGTGTCGGCGTAGACGCGCACCGGCTCTCCCGTCGCCGCGTCGAGGCAGCTCACCGGCTCGCCAAGGCCGAGCGTGACGAAGATGCGGTCGCCGTCCCCTACGAGCCGCCGCGTGAGCTGCGTCGGCCCGGACTTGAGCGGCCAGAGGTTCGTGTTCCACTTCTCGATGGCCTTCTTCCAGAGGATCGTCCCGTTGAAGGCGTCGCGCGCGATGAGCGCCCACTTCGAGGGCAGCAGGATCGAGATCCGCGACCCCTCGTCGATGACGTAGACCAGCCGGCCGTTGCACGACACCTGCGCGCTGAGGCTCGACATGCGGTCGTGATGCCGCGACCAGCGGGGGCTTCCGACCCATTGGAGCCGCTCCGGCGGCGCAACGACCTTGTCCTTCGAGACCGCGTTGCCGCGCGCGTCGTAGTAGTAGTGCGTCCAGTCGTCCAGGGTGTCCGGCCGCGGCTTCACGGTCCGCGTCCACCGCCCGTCCTTCTTCACGACCACCGCGCCGTTCGGCGCGAGCACCCGCAGTGCCTCGTCCAACGGAACACCCGCGCCGTCCTCAAGCACGATCAGGTTGATCAGGTTCTCGACGTACGGCAGTGCGGCGCCCTCAAGACGGTCGACGCTGACGCCGCCGTAGCCGTTCGAGGCAAGCAGCGCCTCCCGCGCGGCCGCAACGCGTTTCGGATCGGAGTCTAGGCCCTGCACCTGGAAGCGACCGCCGGCCTGCAGCGCCGCCGTCAGCCGGCCATCGCCCGAACCAACGTGGACCGCCAGTCCGCCCCGGACGCCGGAGGCTTCGATCGCCGCTTTCGCCTCATCCTCCGCCGGCCCCGCGCGGCCGGTCAAGATCCCACCCGTCACCGCCAGGGCCACCGCGCCGAGGATCGCCATCGTACGACTGGTCATCTCTTGTTCTCCACATTGAACCGCCGCGCCACGCTGCCGGTTCCGCGCAACGGGGGCAAGCATGAACCGACGGGAAGAGAACGGCCGGAGGGGGTGGAAATTGCAGGGGTGGAACCCGCCCTTCCCCTCCGATCTCCGTGAAATTCGTCCGCCATTGCGCTATTCTCCCCCCGCATGTACCGCATTGCATTCATTGACGGGCCACTGAAGGGGCGGAAGCTGACGGTGCAGGAGGAACTCCTCTGCATCGGCAGCGATCCCGACTGCTCGCTGCGCTTCACCGATCCGGCGGTGGCGGGCCGGCATGCGGAGGTCGAGGATCGCGGGGGCGTCGTGCACGTCCGCCGCGCCGCCGCGGGCGCCGCCCTGCTGGTCAACGGATCGCCGGTGGCCGACGGACCCGTCGCGCTGAAGTCCGGCGACATCATCGGCATCGCCGCCCACCGGCTGCGCGTGGAGCGGGCCGGCATCGAACCGCCGGTCTTCACGGCCCACCGGGCCTCCGGACTGTCCGGGGCGGCCGTCATGGCAATCGTCATCGTGATGGCCGTCCAGGCGCTGCTGTTTCATCTCGCGTTCAAGAACGGCGGGGAGATCCGGGCGGCGGCGGCGGAAGCCGAAATCTTTGAGGCAGCGACGAACGCGGCGGCCGCCCTCGCGGCCTCCACAACTGGCGGCGCCCCCGCCTCCACCGGGTCGGCACCGCCGGCGGCCGGCGCCCCGCTGATCCCGGGTCTCACGCTCGACCCCGCCGGAACCGCAACCTCCGGCGCCCCGGCGCAACCGATCCGCTTCTGACCGTTGCCCGCGTCCGCCGGACCCGCTATGCTGCGGCCCGCGATGACTGAGCATCCAATCCAGCCGAAGGAGTCCGCCCGATGAACCTCTCCCGCCGCACATTCCTGGGCCGTTCCGCCGGGGCCATGACCGCCGCCGCGCTGTTCCCGCAGTTCGTGGCCGCCGCCGGGGCGAAGATCAAGGTCGGCGCCTGCGTCGTCGGCCTCACGCAGGCGAAGGCCGCCGGACTCGAAGGCGTCGAGATCCGCGCCGGCAACGCCGCCGACGTGCTGGAGATCGCCGACGCCGCGAAGCGCGCCGCCTACAAGAAGGAGATGCAGGAGACCGGCCTGCCGATCTGTTCGATCATGATGGGCCTTCTCAACGGCAGCCCGCTGGCCACCGATCCGCGCGGCCCCGCGTGGCTGGAGCAGACCATCGACGGCGCGAAGGATCTCGGCGCGAAGAACATCCTCGTCGCCTTCTTCTCCAAGGGCGACCTGCTCGGCGAGGGCAACAAGATCAAGGAGACCGAGTTCGCCGCCGTCGTGCAGCGCCTCAAGGCCGCCGCGCCGCGTGCGAAGGATGCGGGCGTCCTCCTCGCCGTCGAGAGCCTGATCAACGCGGAACAGAACGAGCGCATCCTCGACGCCGTCGGCCACGAATCGGTGAGCATCTATTACGACGTCTACAACCTCGGCAAGTCGAAGGGCTACGACGCCCCCGCCGAGATCCGCCGCCTCAAGGGCCGCATCTCGCAGGTCCACTTCAAGAACGGCAAGCAGTACCTCGACGACGACAAGCCCTTCTTCACCGCCTGCTCCCAGGCGCTCAAGGACATCAACTACAACGGTTGGATCGTGCTTGAGACCTCCAGCCCGTCGAAGGACGGCGTAGCCGACGCGAAGCGCAACGGCGACTTCACGCGAAGCCTTTTCTGAGGCGGGTTCGGGGTTCCGCGTTCCGGGTTCCGGGTTGCACAACCGCCGGGTCCGGGACCGGACTGCGGGAGTCGAGCGCGGTACGCATGACAATTCCGCCGGGCCGTGCGGGCGGATGCGAGCTGTTGCGTCTTCCGGCGAATTACCGCGTGACGCACTTCAAAAAAGTGTAGACTGCCCCCATGAGCGATTCGATACCGACCATCATTCAGGGCGGCATGGGCGCCGGGGTCTCAACCTGGCGGCTGGCCCGGGCGGTGTCGTCGCTGGGCCAGATGGGTGTGATCGCCGGCACGGCCCTCGACCAACTCATGCTGCGGCACCTGCAGGACGGCGACGTCGGCGGCCACATCCGCCGGGCCCTGGATCACTTCCCCTTCCCCGGCATCGCGCGGCGGATTCTGGACACGTTTTTCATCGACGGCGGCCGCGGCGACTTGACCTACAGGCCTGTCCGCATGCACGTCGCCGAGAGCAGCATCGCCGCCCAGGAGCTGTGCATCGCCGCCAACTTCGTCGAGGTCTTCCTCGCCCGCGAAGGCCACTCCGGTCCGGTGGGCATCAATTTCCTCGAGAAGATCCAGATGCCCCACCTGCCCTCGCTCTACGGTGCCATGCTGGCCGGTGTCGCCGTCGTGATCGTGGGCGCGGGTATTCCCATGGAGTTCCCCGCCGCCATCTCCGCCCTCGCGGAACACCGTCCCGCCGTGTACTCGCTGGCGGTGGCGGGGCCCGAGCCGGGCGGACCGTTCCAGATGACGCTTGATCCGTCGGCATTTCTGGAGCCCGGACAAAGCCTCCCGCCGCTGGCGCGCCCCGCGTTCCTGCCCATCGTGTCCTCGCATACGCTCGCGACGATCCTCCTCCGGCGGATCGGCGACGGCATCGCCGGCTTCATCATCGAAGGCCCCGTGGCGGGCGGCCACAACGCCCCGCCCCGCGGCACCCTGCACCTCACCGACGACGGACAGCCCATCTACGGCGAGCGCGACATCGTCGACCTGGAGGCGATCCGCCGCCTCGGTCGCCCGTTCTGGCTGGCCGGCTCCTACGGAACGCCGGAACGTCTGAAGGAGGCGCTCGCCCTCGGAGCGGCGGGCGTTCAGGTCGGCACCCCCTTCGCCCTCTGCATGGAGTCCGGGCTCGCACCCGAATTTCGCCGCGCACTGGTCCGCAAGGCGCTCGACGGCACCGCGCGGGTCTTCACCGATCCGCGGGCCTCCCCGACCGGCTTCCCCTTCAAGGTGGCCGAACTCGAGGGCACGCTCTCCGACGCCGCGGTCTACGATCAGCGCCGCCGGATCTGCGACCTCGGCTTCCTGCGCGAGGCCTACCGCAAGCCCGACAGCTCCCTCGGCTACCGCTGCGCCGCCGAACCCGAGCAGGCGTTCCTCGCCAAGGGCGGGCGCGCGGACGACATGCCCGGCCGCAAGTGCCTCTGCAACGCCCTCGTCGCCAACGTCGGCATGCCGCAGCGCAAGGCGGACGGCACCCCGGAATTGCCCCTCGTCACCCTCGGCGACGACTTCGTCGCCGCCGGACGCTTCTGCACCGGCACCAACCCCGACTTCACCGCCGCCGACGTCATCCGGAACATCCTCGGCTGACGGGGGACGGAGACGACGAAGCCGCGGATCGCTCCGCGGCTTCGCCATTGTGGGCCATCCCGACCGGCCGTCAGAACTCGAATCCGCAGGCGAGTTGGGCGCCCCAGTCGTAGGCGTCGGTCAGGCATGCGTAGACCACGCCCACGATGAAGAACTGCTCCGTGGGCTTCACGCGGGCGCCGAGGCCCACGTCGACCATTTCGTCCTCGTCCTCCCAACGGGCGGTTTCCGCGGTGAGCACGGCGTTGAGGCTCACGGACTGGCTGACCGGAACGATGCCCTCGATCGCGGCCCACAGGGTGAAATCCTCTTCGCCCTCATCCGCGTCGGTGATCACCGAGCCGCCCGCATTGGCGACCAGGATGACCGGCCCGCATGTCTTCGACGCCAGAAGGGCGAGTTCGGGTTCGGCGCTGCCGCTGCCAAGCCCCTTGTCCTCGTCGCCGGTCGGGAGCCTCACCGCGCCCATGACCGCGACATCAAGCCCTGCGTCCTTCTCGTCGAGGAAACGGAACGTCGACATCACGCGGCTGTCGGCGAGACCGTTCTCCGACGGCATGCCCTCGGTGTCGATGTAGGTCCAGCCCGGGGCGAGCGACAGCGACCAGTTCTCGAGGATCCCGTACGTGACGTACAGGGTGGTGTCGACCGACGTCGAATCGGCCCCGGCCTGCTCCGATTCCCAGTAGCCGCCCCAGAGGGAAAGCTGCAGCCCGCCCCGGCCGGCGAACCGCGTGTCCCACGCACTCACCGTCCGCTCCCACTCGGCCCCCGCAACGCCCGCCACGAGACACAGTCCGCCGACGATCGCCATGCACTTCCGCATCTTCATCCTTCGGTCCTCCGTGTTTCGGACTCCCCATACACCGTTTCCAGACTCCACCTCAAACCATCCGAGGTCAACGCGAAAGTTCAATCGGTTTGCATTCGCTCGATACGCGATCGATCCGTTTTGTTACGTCCGGAAATCCGTCGCGCCGTCCGGTCGGCTTCCTTGACTTGGAACCCGGCGACGCAAGGCGTTCCAATCCTTGGACAAGACCGTCATCTCTGTCCCCATGGCCCCGATTTCCCGTCCTTCCGGGTAGCGCCACGGCTACGACGTGGCGCGCCGGGGCGGTCGCGGGAGCCGCATCGCCGCGGGTCGTAGCCCCGCGGCTACCTCGGACAAATCGACCTCATCGGCGGCCCTCCCGATCCTGCGTCCGCATTCTGTCGTCCCCATTCGGTTGCCGTACTTCCGGTCGGCACTCGACACCGGCCACTCGACACCTTCTTCCCTCGCCCCTCGCCCCGGTTCGTCAGAGTGGACGGCAGGAGGCACTTGGGCTATGAAGTCCCCGCGGATTCACGCAACAACTTGGGAGACGCCCATGAAGAGCCATGAGATTGACTACGAGATCCTCGGCGACGACATGCAGATCGTGGAGGTGGAACTCGACCCCGGCGAGACCGTGGTGGCCGAGGCCGGCGCCATGAACTACATGGAGGACGGCATCGCCTTCGAGACGAAGATGGGCGACGGCACGAATCCCGCCGCCGGCGTGATGGACAAGCTTCTCAGCGTGGGCAAACGCATGCTCACGGGTGAGTCCATCTTCATGATGCACTTCACCAACACCGGGTCGGGCAAGCGGAAGGTCGCATTCGCCGCGCCCTACCCCGGCAAGATCGTCCCCGTGAACCTGGCCGAACATGGCGGCCGGCTCATCTGCGAGAAGGACGCCTTCCTCTGCGCTGCCCTCGGCACCAAGGTCAGCATCGCGTTCACCAAGCGCCTCGGCGCCGGCTTCTTCGGCGGCGAGGGCTTCATCCTCCAGAAGCTCGAGGGCGACGGCATGGCCTTCATCCAGGCCGGAGGCACCGTGATCACCCGCGAACTGACCGGCCAGACGCTCCGCGTCGACACGGGCTGCCTGGTGGGTTTCACCGAGGGCATCGACTACTCGATCGAGCGCGCCGGCAACCTGAAGTCCATGATCTTCGGCGGCGAGGGCCTCTTCCTCGCCACGCTGCGCGGCACCGGCCGCGTCTACCTCCAGAGCCTGCCGTTCTCCCGCATGGCCGACCGCATCATCGCCCACGCCCCGCGCCACGGCGGCAGCGCCAAGGGCGAAGGCTCCATCCTCGGCGGACTCGGCCGCCTGATCGACGGAAACTAGGCACGGAGAAGACGGACGGGCCGTTTCGTACCTTCCTTCCGGGTGGCGCCACGGCTACGACGTGGCGCTCCGGGGCATTGGCGGAGGTCGCAGCGCCGCGGGTCGTAACCTTGCGGCTACCATGGGCGCCGGGGCGGCGGTTACTCCTGCCGGGTGTCGACGTGGCGGGCGAGGCGGGCGACGATCACGGCGAGGACGGTGGCCATGACGATCAGGACGGCGGCCAGGACCGTGCGGGAGGATGGAATGAACCGGGACCGCGCCGGGACGGCGGGGCCGGGCGACGGCGCCGCGCTCAACGTCCACAGGTCGGCCGACCCCGACGGTACCGGGGCCAGAACGGCGGCCACGTCGTAGCGCGGCGCGTCGAGGCCGCGGCCGCCGCAAGCGAGCGTGTAGCGCCGGCCGGCCTTGGGGAAGAACAGGGCCTCGTATCGCGTCTCCAGCAGCCGCACGCCGCGGATCGCGATGGGCGGGTTGTCCTCGTTGTCGATCGTCAGACGCAGCCGCGTGCATCTCGTCTCGGGCAGGCTGAGCGCGAGTGAGTCGGCCTTGACCCGCCCCGCGCGGATGCGCGAGATGCGGCCGCGGGTCAGGGGGCGCCAGGTGTCGGGTGCATCCACCCCGCAACCCTCCAGGAGCACCGCGCGGCTGAAGTTCGCGTCCTCGGTCAGCACGGTCAGCTCCGTCACCGGCCGGCCGCCGGCGTCCATCGAAACCACCGTCCGGCGCCTGCGCTCATCGGCGGCCACGGCGAGGCCGGCGGCCTCGAATGCGGCGGTCTCCGTCGCCGCCGCATCGCTGACCGTCTCCTCGCGCTGCCCGACGAGCAGGACGCGTTCGATGCGGAACGGCTCGCGGAGGAACGAGGTGGTCTCGGTCTCGAGGTCCCCCCCGCGGGTCTGGCGGACGATCTGGACGAGCGGCGAGTCGCTGCGCTCCTCGATGTTGCCCATCTCGATGCGGTACCGGATGTAGGGGCCGCCAGGGACCGGCACACGGTCGTTGCGGACGTCGATGTACCGCGAGTAATCGTAGATCGGGTGGTCGCGGATCAACGGAACCCACGACGCGCCGTTGGTCGAGCCGTGCACGGTGACGAGTTTCTCGAAGTTGCGGACGCCCGACTCGATGCGGATCTCGACGGCCTGCGGCGCCTTCGGGGACCGCTCGATGGTGAACTCCACGCGATTGCCCGGGAGTTCGCGGAATGCCGTCACCGGGGCCGGCTGCGGGAAGAGCACGGGGCGCGTGACGAGGCGGACCGGCACGCTGCGGCGGATCAGGAACGGCGTCTCGGCGCCGGTGTCGTCGAACAGGCGGAGGTTGGCGAAGCGCTCGTCGGCCAGACCCCAGACGCCGCCGTCGAGCAGGAACCGTGCGACCTCGCCGTTCCGGGCGGCGGGCGGCTCCACGGCGCGGTGGAGGGTGAACGGGGCGGACGCGGCCGTGCCGGCGGGCGCGCTTCCGACGATCCCCAGCGCGAGAACGACGGCGGCGCATCGCGCCCCCCGGCCCGGCGGCACGGGCATCGTCATGGCCGGTCCTCCCCGTCCGGGGTGGTGAACTTGCGACCGGCCCGCAGGTAGGCGAACGAACCCAGCAGCAGGAGCGCGCCCACGACCAGGAAGGCGATCACGCGGTACGCCGACGGCATGTGCCGCAAGTCGGCCAGGAACACCTTGGCCATCACGACCGCGAAGAGCAGGAGCCCGGCGAGGCGGACCGGCCGGTCGCTCCTCCAGATGCCGCCCGCCACGAACGCGAGCGCGAAGAGCGTCCACAGCACGGACACGCCGCCCGCGCGGAAGTCCGGGAGGCTCCACCTCAGGAACGTGCCCGCTTCGAGCGTTGCATAGAGCCAGAGCAGGGCGAGGGCGGCGTACCCGAACACGCGCGGCGCCACCGGCTCGCCCCGTGCGCGGCCGGTCCGCCACACCCACGCCAGGAGCCCCAGCACGGCGCCGAACCCGATCCAGCGGGAGAGCGCATGCATCGGCCCCGCCCCGGCCTCGAAGTAGCCGCCCGGACCGATCCCCCAGCCCGCCAGGTCGACTAGCAGTGTCTTGACGAGGGCACCGCCCAGGAAGACGCAGAGGGCGCCGAAGTGGACGGGCGACCCGGACTCCAGGTACAGGGCCAGGAAGGCCGCGCCCGCCGCACACCACAGCAGCGTGAGCACCGCCGGCCGCCACAGCGGCATGTAGCCGAACATGGTGAAAAACTCGACGTGCAGGTAGCCGAACAGGAGGACGACTGTGCTCCAGAAGAACACATTCCGCGCCAGACCCGCCGGAGCCACGTCGGGGGTGTCGGGCAGGCAGGCACCGGCGGGGTCGCGGGCCGCCTTCCGCTCGATGAGAAACGCGGCGGCGATGGACCCGATCGCGATGCCGAACGTCCAGAGGCGGTCGACCATCGACGACCAGTACGCGGCCATGACGCCCGGCGGGGCGGCCACCGTGTCGAAACGGGGAAACTCGAAGGCCGCCAGGCGGACCATCGTGATCGCAAAGACGACGAAGCCGAGCTGGCGCAGGAAGTGGCTCGACAGGCGGCGCCCGAGCCACACGAACATGAGGGCCTGCAGCGCCCAGGCGATGGTCAGCGATTCCCGCGCCAGGGCCAGCGGCATCGTCAGCGTCGTGAAGACGCCCGCGAGCGCGATCAGGGTGATCAGGAGGCCGCGGTCCTTCAGGCCGCGTGCGAGGAACACCGCCACGTGAAGAACGTAGTAGAGCGCCAGCCCCAGCGTCATCGCCGCCGGCCACGGGCGGCCGGCCGCGTCATGGATCAGCCCGTAGGCCGCCCCGGCGAAGAGGGCGGCGTTCAAGATCATGTGGATGAGTTCCAGCACGGTCGAGGCCAGGCCCCGCCGCAGGTTGTAGATCCAGACAAGGGTCGACTGCGCGGCGAAGAAGCAGCAGAGGAAGGCGAGTGTCACCGCGAAATCGGCGTCCGTCGAGCCCCTGCGAACCACGAGGTAAAGCACCCAGGTGAACACGAAGCCGAGATAGCCCAGCAACCGCCAGGGACGGGCGTAGGCGATGCCGAGGATGCCGAGATTCAGGAGAACGAGGTAGCCGTAGAGTGCCGGCAGGTTGGGCGAGTCGGTGTGCAGGAGGACGGGCGTCAGGAAGCCCCCGATGATTCCAAAGATCGCCACGAGCATCGAGTTGGCGTACAGGGCCAGAACACCGGCGCTGACGGTCACCAGGATCATCAGGGCAAACACCACCAGCCGGCTGTCGACGAGGGCGTACAGCGGGCCGAGCGCGTAGATGCCGAAATAGAGCACCGCGAGCCCGCCCCCCGTGAATCCCTGGCCCAGGAGGTTCCAACGCCGGCCCAGCATGCGAAGGCCCGCGCCCAGCATCGCCAGGCCGAAGACGAGGCTCATGGCCACGCGCGCCGTGGGGCCGAGCAGGTTGCGGTCGATCGACCACTTCAGAAAGAAGCCGATGCCGAAGACGACGGCCACGATGCCGGTGCGCACGAGCCACGTCGTGGCGACGGCGTACTCCATCGTCACACCCTTGGGACGGTACTCCTCGCCGACCAGCAGCCACCGCCAGATGCGCATCAGGATGTCCTGCACCGACTGCACGAAGCGGGACGGCGGCGCGGACGGGGCGGAGGTCGACGGAACGGGCGGTGCCGCCGGAGCGGGGGCCGCCGGGACCGGCCGCGGCGCCTCCCGTACCACCGGGCGGGACGTCACCGACGCCGGCAACGGAGGAGGACCGGAACCGACCGGCTCCACAGGCGCGGCGACCGGAACGGGCCGCACCGGGGCGGCGGACGGCTCCACGCTCGGCGAAACCGCCCCGGCAGCGCCGGATCGGGCGGACAGCGACTCGCGAAGCTCCCGGCCAAGATCCGACAACCGCCGCTCGAGACGGTCGGGATCCAATGCCTTCAGTCGTCTCCGGATGTCGAGAATCTGGATGAGAGATACGATCGAAAGAACCAGGACCACAGCCAGAAAAACGTCCGAACTCATGCGTCCTCCGATGCGCTCATCGCCGTAGCATACCGCACGCCCGCGGACAAGCGAATCCACCCCCACGAATCCGACGACGACCGGGGCGGAGGAAGATGGGAAACAACGAAGCTCCAAAGGCGGGAATGAGGCAAACCCGGAGACGGACGGCCGTTTCGTGCTTGCCGCTTGGGGCTTGGGATCTGTTTCGTGCTGCCCCGTTATGGAGGGGCGAGCTACCGCGAGCCCGAACGCAGCGCCATCGTAGCCCATCCACGGCCTCGCATAGCTCGGCCCTCCATTCTTCCGCCGTTGGCTGTTGGGTATTGAGTCCGAACTTCGATGTTGGGCGTTCGGTGTTCGATGATCGGCGTTCAAAAAGATGAAGATTCATCCCGCGACCGGCGTATGATGGGAGGCGGCGGGACACCCGGACGGCAGGAGTGCCGGCGCGGGGCGTCCGCCTTGCGGAGGAACGGGTCATGAAGAGCCGGCTTGGATTACTTCTCGGGATCGGACTTGCGGCCGCCGCGGCGGCGCAGGAGATCGGGTATGTCGAGACCTTCAGCCTCGCGGCGGACCGCGAGGCGGCGCTGAAGGAACTCGTGCCCGGCACGGACGACTACTTCTACTACCACGCCCTCCACGCCCAGAACCTCGGCCAGCGCGAGCGGTTCCAGAAGGTCATCGACGACTGGGTCCGCGAGCGCAAGGGCGTGACCACCGGCACCGCCCGCGAACTGCTCAACCGGCAGGCGCTGCTGGACTACGAGAAGAACCCGCAGAAGTCCACCGACTATATCCGCGACCAGCTCAAACTGACCTTTCCCCACTCCCGCAAGACCGGCGAGCGAAGCAGCGATGCACCGACCGCCTTCGACAACGCGCGGATTTCGACCGGCGAACTGATGAAGCGCGCCCTCGCCGACGACCGGGGCAGCGTGGAGAAGGTCGAGGACGCCGGCCTCGAACTCGCCGCCGGTCAGCCGATCAATGACGAGCAGCGCCGCAACCTCCTCTCCCGCCTCCAGCGCCCCGACCTTCCCGGCCTCGTCGACCGGATCGTCGCGGACCTCGCCTTCCGCGAGAGCCGCGGCTTCGGCTCGATGCAGATCCACCAGCGCCTGACGCTCGCACAGATGGACGAACTCCTCCAGAAGAAGCCCGACCTGCGCAACCAGTCGAACTTCGTGACCTCGTATCTCCTCCGGCTCGCGCCCGAGGACGAGGCCGACCTCGAGACCGAGCCCGCCGTCCGCGAGGCCTTCTACGACCGCACCTGGGCCTTCGTGAAGACGCTGGACCCCGTCCACAACTCGCTCAAGGCCTGCATCCTCTACAACCGTCTGCTGCATGACCGGAAGACGGGCGTCCTCGACCGCGCCCGGTTCCTCGACTACGTGAAGCTCCCGCGCAACGTCTGGTACCTGCGCGACGAGATCCGCCAGAGCCTCCCGCGCGGCGAGCACCTCGCCCGTCTCGACCGCAACTTCCAGATCGCCGCGCTGCCGCCGATCGCCAACGAGGAGCCGCTGGTCCGCGCCATCCTGCTCGACCTCTTCCGCGACGCGCCGGACTTCGACGAGTTCAAGCCCTGGCTCCGCGACGACTTCCTCAAGCGCACCTTCGCCGAATCGAAGATCGTCCACGGCGTCGGCGATCCGCAGCAGTGGGCCCCGCTGCTGGCGCCGGAGGAGTTCCGCCGGCTGAAGGAGCGCGTCGACATCGACTTCGCTCCGGACAACGCCGACGTGATCGCCCCGGACGCGCCCGTGAAACTGACCGCGTTCGTCAAGAACGTCCCGGCATTGCTGGTGAAGGTCTACGAGATCAACACGCTGAACTACTTCCGCGAGACCGGCAGCCCGCTGAACCTCGCGATCAACCTCGACGGCCTGGTGGCGTCGTCCGAGAAGCGCGTCGAGTACAAGGAGACCGCCGAACGGCGCGTCGCCCGCACCTTCGAGTTCCCCGAGCTCAACCGCCGCGGCGCGTGGGTCGTCGAGCTGATCGGCAAGGGGAAGAGCAGCCGTGCGCTCGTGCAGAAGGGCCGCCTCGGCGTGCTGCAGGAAGTCACGGCCTCCGGCCATGCGTTCACGGTCCTCGACGAGGCCAACCGGCGCGTACCCGACGCCCGCGCATGGCTCGCCGGCCGCGAGTTCGAGCCGGGGAAGGACGGCCGCATCCTCGTTCCCTTCAGCACCGCCCCGAAGTCCGAGACGCTCGTCGTCCAGCAGGGCGGCTTCGCCTCGCCGGTCCGCTTCGAGCACCTCGCCGAGTCCTACAACCTCCACGCCGGGCTTTACGTTGACCGCGAGTCGCTCCTGCGCCGCGAGAAGGCCGTCGCACTGCTGCGCCCCGTTCTGAACGTCAACGGCCAGCCGGTGAGCTTGAAGCTGTTGGAGGAAGTCAGCCTGATGATCGAAGCCGTCGACCTGCAGGGCATCTCGACCGAGAAGGAGATCGCCGGTGTCGCGCTGCGCGAGGACGCGGAGACCACGGTGGAGTTCCTCGTGCCCGAGCAGACCGTCGCACTCACCCTGATGCTGAAGGCGAAGATCCGGAACGTCAGCCTGAACAAGCTGGAGGACCTCGCCGACTCGGCCTCGTTCGACCTCAACGGCATCGACGAGACCGAGTCCGTCCAGGACCTCCACGTCACGAAGACTGCCTCCGGCTACGCGGTGGACCTCCGCGGCAAGAACGGCGAGCCGCGCGCGGGCGAGCCGCTCTTCTGCACCTTCAAGCACCGCCTCTTCCGCGACGAGGTCAACGCGGAGCTGAAGACCGACGCACAGGGCCGGACGCTGCTCGGTGCGCTGGACGGCCTCGAGTGGTTCCGCGTCCGCGAACCTGCGGGCCTGGAGCGAACATGGCCCGTCGCGCGCGGCGCCTGCATCCGGCCGCCGGCCCTCCACGGCCGCGCGGGCGACGTGATTCGCCTCCCGCTGGCCGAGGCCGGCGGCGCGGACGCTGCGGCGGAGGCCTCGCTGCTGGAGGTCCGGAACGGCGCCTTCGTGAAGGACTGGCGCGAGGCGCTTGCGGTCGCCAACGGCTTCCTCGAATTGCGTGCCCTGCCTGCGGGCGACTACTCGCTCTTCCTGAAGCCCGAAGCCCGCGAGATCGAGGTGCGCGTGACGGCCGGCGAGGCGCGCGACGGTTTCGTGTACTCCCCGCGGCGCGCACTGGAGCTGCCGCGGCTGGCCCCGCTGCAGATCGTCGCGGTCGAGCCCGGCGCCGACGCGGTCGCCGTGCGGCTGGCCAACGCCTCGCCGTTCACGCGCGTCCACGTCCTCGGCACCCGCTACCT